>JAZQUC010000189.1:0-1841 GCA_045631075.1 Candidatus Fimenecus sp.
GCAATCAAAAAAATATCAGCAGAGATTTTTGAAACAGCACCAATCACTGCATTACAGTATGGTGTAACAGAAGGTTACAGACCTCTTATTGAAAGACTTACAGCTTTTGTTAAGGACAGATATAATATTGGCAAGGATTTCGACAGCCTTGTAATTTCATCAGGTGCACAGCAGGTTATGGACCTTGCTACAAAGGCGCTTTGCGACTTTGGTGATACAATTATCTGTGAATGTCCATCATTCATCGGCTCACTTAACTGTTTCCGTTCATATGGCTGTAAATTAGCAGGAGTTCCTGTTGAAGCAGACGGTATGAATATTGAAGCATTGGAGAATGCTATTAAAAACGCAGAAAATCCAAGATTTATTTATACAATTCCAAACTTCCAAAATCCATCAGGTGCTACAATGAGCCTCGAAAAGAGAAAGGCAGTTTATGAACTTGCTAAAAAGTATGGACTTCTTATCCTTGAAGACAATCCTTATGGTGATTTAAGAGTTTCAGGTGAAGACATTCCATCAATTAAGAGTTTTGACGAAGATGGCATAGTTATTTACGCAGGTTCATTCTCAAAACTTTTAGCACCTGGCATCCGTGTTGGTTATATCGTTGCACCATCACCTATTATTGCAAAAATGACAGTTGGTAAGCAGGCTGCTGATGTTCATACTCCTGTGTTTTCACAGATGCTTGTTGACAAATGGATGGAACAGAATGATGTTAACGCTCATATCGAAAACATTCGTGAGATTTACAGAAGAAAGTTAAATCTTATGTGTGACCTTATCGACAGCGAGTTAGGTGACTTTGTTAAATACGTTCGTCCAGAAGGTGGTCTTTTCGTATGGTGCGAATTGCCTGAAAGCG
The DNA here is from genome assembly GCA_045631075.1 of Candidatus Fimenecus sp. Classification (GTDB taxonomy): domain Bacteria; phylum Bacillota; class Clostridia; order Oscillospirales; family Acutalibacteraceae; genus Fimenecus. The sequence continues at coordinate 869 of JAZQUC010000189.1, forward strand.
TAAATATGCTTGATTTTGTAAAAAAATGCATTGAGCATAAGGTTGCTGTTGTTCCTGGTACTGCATTTATGATAAACGATGAAGAAACAAATTGCTTCAGAATGAATTTCTCAACACCTTCTGATGAAAAAATTATTGAAGGTATGAAAAAACTTGGTAAAGTGAAGGCTGAGTATATTGGATAAGAAAAATTATACCCTTACTGACATTTCAGTTATAAAAAAGGTTATGACTGACCACGATGTCACCTTTTCAAAAGGCTTAGGTCAGAATTTCCTTGTTAATCCTACCGTTTGTCCTCGAATGGCTGATGCTGTACGAGAAAGCACTGACGGTAAAATTGGTGTGCTTGAAATCGGCGCAGGTGTAGGTGTACTTACAAAAGAGCTTCTCGAAAGAGCTGACAAGGTTGTCTGTATTGAACTTGATACACGACTTTTCCCTGTTTTAGAAGACACTCTTGCAGGCTACGATAATCTTACACTCATTAACGAAGATATTCTTAAAGCAAACCTTGACTCAATTATAAAAGAGCATTTTGAAGGAATGGAAATTTTTGTTTGTGCAAATCTTCCGTACTACATTACATCCCCTGTTATAATGCGACTTTTAGAAGAAAAGCTTCCATTCAGTAAAATCGTTGTAATGGTACAAAAAGAAGCCGCTGACCGTCTTTGTGCAAAAGTCGGCTCACGAGAAAGTGGCGCTGTTACTGTTGCAGTTAACTATTATGCACAGACAAAGAAGCTTTTTGATGTTTCTCGTGGCTCATTTATGCCAAGTCCAAAGGTTGACAGCTGTGTTATCGAACTTGATTTAACTAAAAAAGGTAATTATCAGGTTACTGATGAAAAGGTTTTCTTTAAAATGGTAAAATCAGCATTTGCACAAAGAAGAAAGACAATTCTTAACTCTGTTGCAAGTGGTATGGGAATAGAAAAAGAAAAATTAGCACTTGCCATTGAAAACGCAG
>JAZQUC010000190.1:0-4320 GCA_045631075.1 Candidatus Fimenecus sp.
ATTAAAAGATGAACTTATAAAAGACTATGAAAACAACGTAAACAAAAGAATAAATACATTATACGACACATTTTATATACAACCTTATTACAGCAGCACGCCGGCGAAATATGGGGCTATTCTCAACGGGGAACAAATAGCATTATGTGAAGATCTGCGCGAACTGGAACAAATAACAAATACAATAATATATTTTTTAGATCGTGGAGGGCTGAAAAAATGAAATATTATAATTTTGAATCAATGTTTATTTCTTTAGTTTTAAAGTTGGGCGACTTTTTAAAAGAAAACAATATTTATTTTGAAATTTCAAAAAACGGGAAATATTATCATTTTGAAATTTTAACGGATGAGTCGGGCACTGAATCAATAAATAACTTTTTAGATAATAATACAATCTATTACAAAGGGGTGATCTAGTGTATATAATACTTATTTTATTATTACCATTTTTAATTATTTTAGCTGCAATTAAATAATAAGAATAGCGCTTGATTTTTCAAGCGTTTATTTTTTGCCATCCTGCACGCTTTTTTTATTATGTAAAGGCCCTGCAACACTATTTTTATATAATACCGGGATTTTTGCCCGGTATTTTTTATATATCATTTTAAAGCCTTTTTAAAGCCCTTTTAAAGGCTTTTCTTTTTAAGGGTATATAAACCCGCCTTTATATATAAAGCACTTTAAAAGGGCGTTTTTGCACGTTTTAAAGCTATATAAACATAATTCACTCCAGCCGCCTACACAATAACACGGTAAATATAACCATATTAAATGGTAATTTTTACCAGTTAAAAATTTCCAGTACGTCGGTTGGGGGTATATGGCTCACGGGACCTATATGCGTTTTTTGGTCAAAATTAGCCCTCTGTATGCAAAAATTGGTCAAAATTTGTCATAAAATAGACAAATATTGCACTAAATAGGGGTAAAAATAGACAAAAATTGTCTTTTTTAAAGTAGTGTGTCCGCAAATATTTCACTATATCCCTTTTCCCGTCAAAATTAAAAGACGTCCTGTGTTATCAGAACGCCTATGTTATACACTATATGCAACTAATCCTCAACAATATCAGCATCAATATAATCGGCGATTTCCTCCACCGATTTGGGCTGACCTAACAACGATTCTGAAGGCTCAATAATATGTTTAGTAGTTTCCACATAATCATACTGTGATTTTAGAATAAACATTGCTGAAATATTATTTACAGCATTAACCAATGCAGCCTGTTCAAGATTATCCTTAATAGCGTCTTTTATTTGGTCAAGATAAATACCTTCAGGCGATTGCTTTTCGATAATACGATAAAGCTGTTTGAACGAATACCCATACCAGTTAGCAAGCCTACGGAACGAAGGCATAATCCCGCGTTCTTTGCAGAAGTCAAAATAACCTTTAGTAGATTCAATTAGTTCAGGTATATCGTGAACGTTTGTTTTAGGCCTATCAAGGCTTGTAAACAATAATTCATTAGATTGCTCTAAAATAGCAGATATTTTTTTAGCTGATTCAGTTTTGTTTCCGGTAGAATATAAAGCACCGGGATTATCTGTATCAACAGGTAAAATACCTTTAGGGTTTTTCATAAAAATTACCTCCTTAAAATTTATTACAGTACATAAGTACAGTACATTAGCGTTTTCAAGTCGCTTATATATATAATTTTTTTATATGTATTTTTTTCTTATATATATAACTTATATTTTAATGTACTTAATGTACTTATATAATAAAAACATAGATATAGTGGGGGTTTTCGGCAGTACATTAGTGTCAATTTTAATGTACTTTAAATGTACTGAACGTACTGATAACCGCGTACCCCGTTACTTACAAAGGGTTCAATATCCTTTCGATACTGTTTTATATGCTTGGCGATAAGCCTTAAAGCGGAACGTGAGCCTTCCGGTTTATAGTTATTATCACCGCACCAATACTTATAGTCATCATATAATTGAGCATTAGTAATACGATTTGAAAATTCAAGCTGCTTGACGAAAATAATTGTCGGGTCTGAATCTTCCATAAATACGTCAAGTTGCTCAATATGCTCTCTCGTTTCGGTAAGATAGCCACACCTACGAACCATAAGATAGCCATCAAGCACCCAATTAAGAATACCGGATAAATGCGAATTTTCGGCAAATTTAGTTTCAAGAGTGCGGTCCAAAAGGCGCTCATTAGGTTCTTTGGGTTCTTCCACGAACATCAACGGGAATTTAACGAAAGCAAATCTACGGGTAAGGCCGTTTGATTTATCGGACGATTTAGGCATATTATTAAGCGAAAGTATCATTTTAGCACGTGGTTTAAAGTTGATATAATCCTTACCCTTATAACACGCTGAAATATCGTCGCCGGAAACAACCTGCTTGAAAGTTTCTTCAGCACCATAAAAATCGGTTTTAGTTTCAGATGAAATATTAAGCATTGAACCAAGCAAATTTATAGCCTGAAAATCCTGCGATAAGTTTGAAACAGTAATACGGGAAACGTTATCCTTGCCAAAAACATTAGAAAGCGCATTAAAATAAATTGATTTACCGTTAGCACCCTCACCAACAAGGGCAGCACATTTGTGCAAGCGATTATCAGGGAATAAAATATACCCCGCAAATTCCTGTAAAAATGCTATGCGTTTTTCGTCATAATCGGTAACGGAATCAATAAATTGCTGCCAATCCGATGAAATTACATCAGGAATGTAAGGATAATCGAGGCAGTATGTGCAGTAGTCCGTTTCGCGATGCTCACGGAAAGTGAAATAGGGTTCTTCCTCTGTAATTTCTATAGCACCGTTTATAAGGTTTAGTATAGGTTTCATATTAAAGAGTTCATCTGTAACGGTTTTAGCCTTAATTATCCTGCTGATTGAGGATAATTTCGGACCGGTGGAATATGGGCCAAGAAAATTAGAAATATATTTTTCAATATTTTCGTTGGATTTTTTCTCCCAATACCTGCCGTTAAACTCAAAAAACGAAATTTTAGGGTTATATAATAGTTTGTGTTTAGCAATAACCTCCTTGGCAATATCGTTGTCGGAAGGTGGTTTTTTGCACTCCTTTTTGAGTTCCTTTAAATCTTCGGGGTCAAAATCGGTTGCTTTTTCAATATCCCTGAAAAACGTGTTTATTTCGGCTGTAGTCATATAACGGCAAACCTTACGGGCAAAAGTTTCAAGTTCTTTTATATCGGTAATGAGTTCAGCAATAAAGGTTATACCGTCTTTTGCAGTAGTGATAATTTCCTGAAGATTGCCGCCATCAGCATAATATTCGGAAATATCCTTGTAAGTTGCGGGAACCTTGCCTACAATACACGGTATGCGATTTTCTATCAAAATTTTAGTCATTTTAATAGTAAATTTTTCGCCGGCTTTTGAAACAGCGTCGTTGTCAAATACAAGAAAAACCTTCTTGAACATTTTGGCTATTGATAATACTGTAGGTAACTGCTCCTTTGAAAAATTACCGGTTATTGCGGATATAACCGCAAAATTTTCCTGTTCAAAAGATAAAGCATCAAAAGCACCTTCAGCGATTACAAGTAAATCGCGGGTGGAATTATTTTCAATAGAGTGCAATCCCCATACAGTATGCTCACACATAGGATTTTTTTCTATCGGTAATTTCCAATATTTTGTGTTAGGCATAGCACCACCGGGCATCCAACGTGTAGCGTAATATGCAATATAGCCGTTTTTCCAATAGGGGAAACACAAACGGCCATTGTCAGTACGACCTAACTTAATACGCTTAATCGTTTCGTCGTTTATGCCACGTCTGTGCAAATACTCATAATCTTCGGGAATGAGTTGTTCGTGATAATGCTGAATTTCACCGTTCAAGCGTTTAGTAAAATCAATCCATTCGGGAGTATTGAAATTCGCAATCTCAACACCGGTCGCTTTGGCAAGTTCACGAATGGCCTTACCTTTATCACCGTTATAATGGAGTAAAGCAGCAAAATCTATAACATCACCGCTTGTACTATCGCCCCAATCGTGCCAATGCTCGTCAAATACCCAGAAAGAAGTATCGTTTGAAGCACCGGGACGAAGTGGGGAAGTGCATCTATCGCCTGATTTACGAATAGGCAAGCCGTTTTGTTGAGCATATTCTACACACGATATACGGGCTTTGATTTCGGCTATGGTTGATTTAAAATCTGCCATTATTCATACCTCCTTTTAAATTCAGATAATAAACAATCCTCACAATAATCCTGATTATTTACGATATAGTGGTTATCCTCGTCAAGAAGATAACCACACATATCACAGTAATAATGAGGTGTATATTTATGCAGTT
>JAZQUC010000191.1:0-3062 GCA_045631075.1 Candidatus Fimenecus sp.
AACCCTGAATCTGTTTATTATAGTCATAACCGAACCAAACGGCAGCAATATAATGACTTGTACCTGCTACACACCAGCGGTCCTTATTACTTGTTGTTGTACCTGTTTTACCAAATGTCCTATGATTTGCAACTGCATAGCCACGAGCAGTACCACCTGAGCCATAGAAAACAGTCTGAAGCATCTGATTCATAACATAAGCTGTTTCAGGTGAAATAATCTGTTCGTAATCGTCATCTGCTTTTTTCTGCAGGATTACTTCGCCCTTATTGTCTTTTACTTCATAGTAGCAGTATGGCTCATAATATTTACCGCCATTACCGAATGAAGAGAATGCAGCAGCCATTTCAAGTGTTGTTACACCACCTGATGAACCACCTGTTGCAAGAGCAGATGGTGATGCGCTGTCAAGCTTGTCGTTATATGTTGAAATTTTAAATGTATTTTTAAGATAATCGTAGCTGACCTTAAAGCCCATTTTCATAAGAATCTGTGCAGGGACAGTATTATATGAAATTGCAACAGCATACTGAGCAGTAACAAAGCTATCAGGTGAACCAGTTACACCACCGTAGTTTGTAGGCCATATACTACCCTGCCAACTGATACCATAGTTCATAATTTTTGATGACCATGTAATATAGTCTTCTTCAATAGCAGGTGCATAAATTGCCAATGGCTTAATAGATGAACCCGGCTGACGGATAGCAGCAACAGCACGGTTGTTTGAACGATTTTCAGTCTTTTCACCTGCACCACCGACCATAGCAACAATACGACCGCTATAATCCATAATTGTCATTGCAGACTGTGAAAGCTCACTTGATGAGTTGACAACTTCACTTGGGAAGCCTGAACGATATACATAAACATCCTCAACGATTTTCTGAATTTCTGTATCAACCGCTGAATAAATACGAAGACCACCTGAATATATCATTCTTGTTGCTTCATAGTTTGAATAACCCTGTTCTTTCAAATCACGTATTACTGAACTGATTACATAGTCAACATAGTAGCTTTGAATATCATTATCAGTGACTGTTTCAACCTCAGCTTTATCATCAGCAACATATTTGTCACTGTTTGTGAAAATAAGCTCGTAATTTACTGCTTCTTCGTATTCTTCCTCAGTAATCATACCCTGTTCGAGCATCATACTAAGACAAAGTTCCTGACGCTGTTTATTAGCCTCTGGTTTCCACAATGGGTCGTAGTTACCAGGATACTGTGTAATACCTGCAATTGCAGCACATTCAGCAAGGTTAAGCTCAGAAACATTCTTACCAAAATATGTTTCGGCAGCAGTCTGAACACCATAACAGTTATGGCTTAAATAGATTGTATTAAGATAAGCTTCTAAAATATCGTCTTTCTCATAATACTTTTCCATATTAAGAGCAGAAAGCATTTCATTGTACTTTCTGTTGATATTTCTTCCATCTTCACCTGTAAGGTTTTTAATAAGCTGTTGAGTAAGTGTTGAACCACCACGAACCTTACCTGATGAAATAGTTGACCTAATAATACCAAAAGTTGAGCTGTACCAGTCAACACCCTCATGCTCATTAAAACGCTTGTCTTCAATAGCAATAAAAGCCTTACCCATCCATTCGGACATATCTTCCAAATCAACCCACACACGATTCTTTTCACCGTGAAGTTTTGAAAGTTCAACCCAATCATCATTTTCGTTTTTTGCATAGATGATTGTAGTCTGGTCCTGATTTTGCTGGTAATACTCAAGGTCAATAATTCTGTCACCATTTACGGTGCTTATCATATCAGTAAGCACATAGCAACAGATTATAACACAAGTCATAACACCGACAAGGAAAATTCCTTTCAGCAAAGTAAATTCTTTCTTTTTTTTCGGGGACATCCGTTTTTTTGATGTCTGAGTCTTTTTTCTCATGATTTTCCTCCGAAACAAAGTAATAATAATATCACATGTTAAGTATAGCACAAAAACATTAAAATGAGTAGATATTTTTTACATTTTATCAAATTTTAATAATTTGTAATAATTCTGTTAAAAATAAAGACATAACACATTTTAAAGGAAGTTGAACAATGAAACCTAAAGCAACAAGATTTCTTATATTCGGATTATTATCTGTCTTTTGCTTTTCAATTCTTTTTGTAAGCCTTAACAACGATATTAACAGACGCAGTATTCGTGATGATTCGGATATTACACCTGATTATTTCACAATCAAAGAATATGATGGTAAAATTGCTGTTTATAAAAATGAAGATGAAAGTCCTTATGTTGTATATGATTCATATGTTTCACTTTTACCACAACAGGATGCTGAAAGACTTAAAGAAGGCATTGTAACAGACGATAAGAATTACCTTCAAAGTGTTATTGAAGATTACACAAGTTAAAATACTTTAATAACAGGATTTTTATCATTGCCTGAAAGTGTAATTTCAACAATACCCTTGTCACGAATTTTAACATCTGCTTTTTCACCATTGACAGTAGCATTGTAATTGTCTTTTTTATCAGTCATTACAACGATTACAGAATATTTATCGTTGTTTCCGTAATATTTGAGTTCGCAGTTGAATTCAGTTGCGTCTTCATTGAAATTACTGCTCATAACCATTATATCAAGACCTGTTGAAAGTGTCTTTGGCTTATAATAAGCGTTTGTCCAAATGTTAACAGGTGTTGAAAGACCACCGAAATTGTGGAACCAACCACCACGACCTGATGTAATATTAAACATTTCGAATGTGTAATATGAATATTCAACTTCGCGTTTCCATGATTTAAGTGCAGTTTCTGCAATACGGAATGCAAAATCAGTTTCACCCAAATCAAGCATAGTTTTCCACACAAACCATTGATGTGAAAGCCACACGTTACCATTCCAGTAACCGTTTGTGATGTAGTATGATGCTGTTTTGTCAACGGCACTTATACCAACAGGACTAAACATTTCATCATCACTCTTCAAGTGAGAAAGAATTTTGTCACGCTGACTGTCAGTTACTGCACCTGCAATAATTGGATAAATGCCATCCATTGTTTTATTAAGGTTTTCACCCTG
>JAZQUC010000192.1:0-3378 GCA_045631075.1 Candidatus Fimenecus sp.
GGTGAAATTGTTGCAGATGCAGCAACAGGTGCTACAAGTTGTCCTTATTGCGGAAATCAGGTTGTTATGAAGGGCCAGTTTTCAGGTGCATATCGTCCTGATTTGATTATTCCTTTCAAGCTTGATAAAAAAGCAGCAAAAGAAGCGTTCAAAAAGCATTTTTCAGGAAAGAAATTCACACCTAAAGGTTTCCTTGATGATAATAAGCTCGATGAAATCAAGGGTATTTATGTACCATATTGGCTGTTTTCTTGTGATGCTTATGCACAGATGACCTTCTTTGGTGAAAAGAAAACAACCTGGTCTGACAGTAATTATCATTACACTAAAACAGATACTTATGACGTTTACAGAGAAGGCAGCGTGTCCTTTGATAATGTTCCTGTCGATGCTTCACAGAAGATTGACGACAAGCTTATGGAATCAATTGAGCCGTTCAATATTTCTCAGGCAGTAGATTTCAATACAGCATATCTTGCAGGGTATGTAGCAGATAAATTCGATGTTGATGTCAATGACTGTATGGGCAGAGCAAATCAAAGAATCGGTCAGTCTGTACTTGATTCATTCAAGCATGAAACAGTAAAAGGCTATGATGATGTTGGTGGCGAAAGGGTAAATGCCCTGAATGTTACAAACGGCTTCTATAAGTATGCTCTTCTTCCTGTATGGCTTGTTAATACAAAATGGAATGGACAGACATATACATACGCAATGAACGGTCAGACAGGCAAATTTGTAGGTAATATTCCGACAGATGAAAATAAGGTTAAGAGAATCGGTGGTCTTTGTGGTGCCGGTGCAGGTCTCTTGCTTTATGGAATTGCTTGGCTTATCGAATTGTTAGGTTGGTTGTAAGGAGGTGCAGAATTATGAAGAAAATAATTGCTATTGTTATTACATTGGTTCTTTGTCTTTCTTGTGTAGTTTCTGCATCCGCAGCAACAAACACTTATATTCATAATCCTGATGGCATACTCACAAGCAGTGAAGCAGATGAACTTTCTAATTATGCAAGAATGATTGAGCGTACATACGGTTACACATTCATTTTCTGCCTTATTGAGGATAGTAGTGTTACTGATACTGTAGAATATAGTGAGGAAGCATATTACTCATATACAGACTCAAAGAACTGTTATGTATTCACCCATAATACTGAAACAGGTAAATGTGGCACATTTTCTGTAGGTGCAGGTGAAATCTTTGACGGTGCTGAAGGTGACACATTATTTGATGTGTATAACGAAAATGATTCATACTTCGGTGGTATTGAAGCATTCCTTGCTGCAGGTGAAATGGTTGTTGAAGATAATCCGATTTCCAATGATTCACAGAATATTCCTACAGTAGGTGCTACAGAAGACGACACAACAGAAGCTCCTGAAGAAATAGAGCCTACTACTGAATTCCAGAGAGTAGAACGCACTCTTCCGCTTCTTGTTGATAATGCAGATTTGATTTCATCAGATGAAGAAGCAACTCTTTTAGCACGACTTGAAGCATTTACTGAAAAGCACGAAATGGAAATTGCTGTTGTAACCGTTTCTGACCTTGAAGGAAAAACTGTAGAAGAATATGGTGATGATTTCTACGACTATAATGGTTATGGATACGGTGAAGATGATGACGGATTACTCCTTCTCATTTATGAACCGGGTGATGGTGGCGAAAGAGAGGCATATATTTCAACTCATGCCGATGGTGCATATGAGTTCTATGATGCCATCAGAGAAGATATGATGCTTTCAATGAGAGATTCTCTTGTGGCAGGTGACTATGCTGCTGCATTCAACATTTTTGTTGATAAAGCAGAAGAAACAATGAAACCAAATGTAAGTCCTATTTGGTTGTTTGTGTTTGTGCTCGTTGGTGCTGTAGTCGGCTTGTTAATCACAACAGGTATGGCATCAAAGAACTATTCAGTTCATGCTCATGATGATGCAAATCTCTATTCAAGAGCAGGTAGTCTTAAACTTATGAACTACTATGATAACTTTATGAATACTCATACTCAAAAAGTGCCTAAAGCAAAGGATAATGATTCCGACAGTGGCGGTAGTAGAACACGAAGCTCTACTCACACAAGTTCTTCAGGCAGAAGTCATGGCGGAACAAGTATGAAATTCTAAATTCAAAATTAAACGGTTAATCAATAAAACGGTTAACCGTTTATTCTTCTTTATTTTTTTACTGTTTTATGATATATTGTTTATAGAAATATGAAAGGAGGATGAAACTATGTTGGTATCACAAAAGAAAAGTTATCTTTATATTGCAATCTCATTATTTTTAATATCAATAGGTTTTATTCTCCACCAGACTTTTGACAGTACTGATGTTTTATATCCAAAACAGATTTCCAGTATGCTGTTTCAGATTATCAGCGTTGATGTGCTTGTTGCGTGGTGTGTTTCAATAAGAAACAGAATTCTAAACAAGCAAATCAGAAGATATTTAATTTTAGTCGGAATTTTAATGATTTTCTGGCTGACTATCCGTATAATCAAATGGCGATTTTTATCTGTGACTGACCCGATGGGCAGATATCTTTGGTATGCTTACTATATTCCTATGATAATGATTCCGCTTTTTGGTGTTTTCATTGTTCAATATGCAGGAAAAAGAGAGGATTATGTTATTCCGAAAAAATTCAATCTTTTGTTTATTCCGTCATTTGCTCTGTTAGTATTTATATTTACTAACGATATTCACAGATGTGTTTTTGAATTCCCTGAGGGCATTATAAATTACAATGACATATATGATTACAAATGGGGATTTTTTATTGTTGTTGCCTGGTTTGTTTCTCTTGGCTTTTACTTTACTGTTATGTTACTTGTAAAAAGCCGAGTACCGGGTAGCCGTTCATTCCAAAGATTACCTGCTGTTATTATGGTGTTGGCAGCAGGACTTTGGGCTTTATATTCACTTGGCATACTTAAAATTGACTTGGCGGCAATGGACTGTCTTATAATTGCATTGTTGCTTGAAAGTGCAATTCAGAGCGGTCTTATTCGCTCAAATACGGGATATAATGAGCTTTTTGAGATTTCAACCGTTGCAGCACAGATTGTTGATAACAACTATGAGCCTTGTTATCTTTCTGTGTATGCAGATGACTTTCCTGAAGATGTAATGCGTTGGGCAGAGAAAAAACCTGTTGAGCGTGGTAACATTCTTGTCAACAGTAAAGAGATTACAGGTGGATATGTTCTTTGGCAGGAGGATATCAAGGAAATCAAAAGACTTATGAATGAACTCACCGAAACACAAGAGAATCTTAATGAAAACTATGTTCTTTTAAAGGCTGAGCTTGAACTCAAGGAAAATAAAATCAGGCTTGAAGAAAAGAACAGACTTTATGACCGAATTGCA
>JAZQUC010000193.1:0-3142 GCA_045631075.1 Candidatus Fimenecus sp.
CAGGGTTGTTGGGGAATAGGGCTGGCAAAACGCTCTTGATTGAGAAACTTCCACCCATAGCCTTGTTATAATAAAAACCTGACTGGAATGGCACAAGCAAATCTACAATATTGTCTTTGATATTCAACAAATGTGTTGCTAAATCAGGAAAAGTCTCTGCTAACTCTTTAAGGCGTGTGCATTCAAATGCTTTGTTGTATGCAGTAACACATACATCCATTGGAATGTCTTCGCAAAGTCTTTCAGCAATGGCACGACGAGGGTCAACACCTGATTCTGCAAGGAATTCCTTGTGCTTTAATTCGCCACCTTCGTGCTCAATATAGTGCAAAGAGTATTGGAATGGTATTTGGTCATAAGGACTTGTGCCCTTGTACTGCGGTATTACTTGTTGCATAGTTTCAAAGTCAAGAAAATACAAAGGATATGAAAGAGTATCGAGAAAATCTCTGATACCATCCTTATTAATATATGGTTCCTGATTTGTAGTAGTAAACATCATTTGACGAATCTGCTTTTCGTTTGAAATCTTACCACTTGCAAGTAAATCGTTATGCGACATCAAACCCTGATAATAATAATCAATCTTTTTCTTAAAATCCAATCTATAAAGATTAAAAACAGATGGGGATGGGATATGTTTGGTGCAATAATTCCAAAATGCACATTCATAAGGGTCACGACAATGCAACCCAATATCAATATCAGGGTCATCTTTTAGTGCCATAACTTCTTCTGCACGACGCAAAAGTGATGGCACATTCTGAATTTCAATATCGACTGTGTCCGACATATCAATAATTTTGAACAGCTTGTCAATTTCAAGCTCGTCACCACGAATGTAACTACTGTCAATGCACACAAGGTAAGTGCCTGTAACATTCACACCACAATGTTCAAGTACATATTTCTGATATGCAATATCGACACCATAAATGTATTTTGCTTCAGTTGAACTCTTAATCTCATATATGGCATATCCGTCACCATCTTTACGAAGAATATCAACTGCGCAGTAAAGCCCGTTGTAACTGAATGATGCCTCGCAGATATTCTCAACACCTTCATCTATGTATTGCTTAGTAAGTCGCATCATTTCATTAAGGTCAAGCTTGCCGTCTTCCTTGAATGATGTAACCTCAATAAAATCACCGAATAAACCCATAGCAAGGTCACCCACAACATTACCTTCTTCAAAACGAGCTTGTAATGATGGGTCTTCAGTTTTTTCTTCAGGCTTAAACTTATTAAGCCATAATAATTTTGGGCATTGCCACAAATTACAGTATTTTGATTTTGATAAATAAAGCATTAGAAATACCTTCCTTTCATTTTATAAATCTATCAATACGATATAGATGTTCTCTTTTTCTAAGTTTTCAAGATTAATTTTATCATCTTCAAGTATAACAAAATTTCTATCAGATAATTTTTTAATAAGACTATTTATTGCAACATTATTATTTTTCAATAGAACTAAAAATTTATATGCGTCTTCAAATTTGCCAAGTTTCTCAATTTGTTTTTTGCCCTTGTCTTTGAGTTTGCATAAATTTTCTAAGTCATTATTAATACTCTTTTTTTGATTAGCACCATATTTCTTGTTTTTACCACAAGGGATATTACCTTTTATTTCTGCAATAATAAGTGATTCATTAATTTTCGCTGCTATATCATAGCCATTATCATTCATTTTTGAATATTGAAAGTATGCAGTTTCTTTTTCAATACCAAAGTAGTTTTTTAAAAATACCCTACCCATCAAATATGTAATATGATTGTTAATCGGGTACAAATATTCCTTTAAAGAGAGTAAATCTTCAGATGTCCAATTGCTCTTTTTGCATAATTTTGATATTTGACCTTTTATTTCATTTTTAAATTCTTCGGGACTTTCGAACTTCTTTTTTTCTTTTAATTCTTTCGATTTTTCATCTTTCATAATTCTATCTCCTTAATCAAAATATCCTTTATAAATAATCTTTTTATCACTATCCGGGAACAAGTGTGCATACAAATCCACGAAATAGTCGTCAGTCATACTCGCAATATAATCCACCACAATCTGATTCGGCTCAGTTTCTTCGTAAGGAATTTCACGGGTATAGTGTGCTTGATTAACATAATCAATATGATGGGTAAAAATTGGTGATGACTTATTCTCATTTTTCAAATCTTCAAGCAATTTTTCATACATTTCTGCCATCATAGGCTTGATTACATCGTAATATTCACCAACAGTTTCCTGCTTATAAATGAGTGAATAGTTATCGCTCTTTGCCTTTTTAAGTGCATCAAAATGCTCCTGGTCCATTTTAATATATGGCTTGCCATAACTGTTTTCAACAATGTTTGTAATAAGATTATTTATGATTTCAGCATTGTATGTGCCGATAATTCCATTGTCAAAATCGTGAGTATCAATAATTTTCGCTTTTTCTGCATCCTGACGGTCTTTGCCTAAATATGCGATGATGTCAGAAATTCGCATTACACAACCTTCAAGGGTGGCAGGAACTAATTTTCGCACATTCCCTTTGTCTATGTAGCAAGCCTCAATCTGCTTGTCAAATTCTTCAAAACTTTCAAGTGGTTTCGGGTGGTATTCGCATAACTCCATTTCACCATCGTGAGATGCGATTCCGTTAAGAGTCTGCAAACTTATATTGTATGGAAAGATTTTGTCGAGTACTCGTACAGAGTGAATATTGTGGCTGAAATGTCTGCCCGTGTGCGAGAATAAAAGCTCGTCAAGAAAACTTTCACCGGCATGACCAAATGGAGTGTGACCGATATCGTGACCAAGTGCTATTGCCTCAATCAAATCAAGGTTAAGATTTAATGCTTTGCCGATAGTACGAGCAATTCGTGAAACTAACTGCACATGCAAACTTCGTCTTGAAAGGTCGTCATTTTTATAGAAGGAAAATACCTGTGTCTTGTCAGCATATCGGTTGTAGTAAGGACAATGCATAATCTTGTCAATATCACGAGCAAATGCAGGACGGATAAGACTTGATTTATCTCTATTAGCATTTCTGCGAATTGCGTTTTCGTCACTGAAACTTAAATTCTCAAAAGTACCATTTGCTCTGTCATCAAGAATTTTCTGTTCCATTTCAGCAGATAGATTTTCATATTT
>JAZQUC010000194.1:0-9337 GCA_045631075.1 Candidatus Fimenecus sp.
AAGAACAGTTGCCGTGAATTCCTTTATATATGAATCATTTTCATAAAGCTTGATTGTTGGAGTAACCATAAAAAACACCTCGGACATAATTATACTAAATATTCACCGCTTTATCAACTGTTTATTATTTGTAATCCGGATAAAAAAAGGTGTGGCTTTCACCACACCCTTTATTGTTTATTTAGTTTACCTTATAAATATTTACTTCATACGGACGAAGCTTGTCAGCAGGGGCAGGGTAGTTTGAAAGTGAAAGCTCACCTTCAGAAACTCTCGGACGAACAATTACATTTTCAGTAAGGTTCATTTCGATATAGAACTTGCCCTCTGCACTTTCTCGGTAAAGACAGAATGTTTTATCGTTAGTTTTAAGTGGCTTAAAGTCACCGTAAACAAGAGTTGCCTTGTTTTCCTTACGAAGTGCCATAAGTGCCTTGTAGTAATGGAAAGGACTTGTCTTGTCCTCAAGCTGTGCCTTAACATTACATTCCTTATAGTCACCGTTTACACGAATCCAAGGTGTACCTGTTGTGAAGCCCGCGTTTTCACTGTCATCCCAACATACAGGAGTTCTTGAATGGTCACGGCTGCCTGCCATAATTTCCTTCCATGCCTCATCAGCAGTTTTTCCTTTTTCCATAAGCTCAGCATATCTGTTGATTGATTCAACGTCACGAAGCTCACTCATATCATTAAAATCACAGTTCATCATACCAAGCTCTTCACCCTGGAAGATATATGGTGTTGCACGACCTGTTAAAAGCATTGCACCGATGAGCTTTGAAAGTGGTTTTCTGAATTTAGGGTCAGGATTAACCTTTGATGTCATTCGTGGGTTATCGTGATTTTCGATAACAAGTGTTGGCCATGATGAGCCATAGAGTGAAAGCTGATATTTTGTAAACATTTCCTTTAAATATTTAAGGTCATATTTATAATCGCTCCATCTCTGTTTACCCGGAGTTTCAAGTTGGTCGAAAAGGAATGTTTCTCTGATTTCTTCACGAGAATCATCAACAAGGTATTTCGCCATTTCAACACCGATACCACCTGTTTCACCAACGCAGAATGATTCAGGGAATTTCTTGAATGAATTTTCGTTAAGCTCGTGGAGATATTCGTGGAGTCTTGGTCCCCAGAAATAGTGCTCACCACCGTAGCCGATAAATTCACCAACAAGAGGGTTGCCGTCAGGAAGTCCTTCCACCTTTGAAATAAGGTTGATAACGTCCATTCTGAAGCCATCAACACCCTTTTCGAGCCACCAGCATACCATTTCTGCGATTTCTTTTCTCATATCAGGATTTTCCCAGTTCAAATCCATCTGCTTTGATGAGAAAATATGCATTGCCCATTCGTCAAGCTCAGGATAGTAATTCCATGCTGAACCTGAGAAAACTGATGTCCAGTTGTTTGGTGGGATTCCGTCACCCTTGCCCTTGCGGAAGATATAATAATCCTTGTATTTCTGGTCACCTGCCAATGCCTTTTGGAACCATTCGTGTTCATCAGATGTATGGTTTACAACAAGGTCCATAACAAGCTTCATACCACGCTTATGGATTTCACTGAGCATCTGGTCAAAATCAGCCATTGTACCGAATTCAGTCATAATTGCACGATAATCACGGATATCATAGCCCATATCATCGTTTGGTGAATCATAAATAGGGCTGAGCCAAAGAACATCAACACCTAAATCCTTAAGGTAATCAAGTTTTGAGATAATACCCTGTAAATCACCGATACCATCGCCGTTTGAGTCCATAAATGAACGAGGATAAATCTGATAAATAACAGATTCCTTCCACCATTTTGGGTCAACCTCATCCTTTGTAATAACCTTTTCCGGTGTTAAGTTCAAAAGGTTACACATATGCTCAATTGTTTCCATTGGAAGTTTATCACCTAAAAGTTTAGGGATAGTCTTTAACTTCATTTTGCCAACCAATGGATTGTGGATAACTGCACCAGGAATACCTGTATGGTATGCGACCATTTCAACAAGGTCGTTACCAACAGGAGTATTCAAAACATCCTTGAGAGTACTTGCAGGAGTAATTTTCATAAAAAATATCCTTTCATTTACAAAATATAACTTTATGATTATATATTATTTTATAAAATTTTTCAATATTGTAAAATGTTGAAATCACATAAATTTTGTGTTATTATGCAGAATATGAAGCAAAATAACAGTAAAAAGGAATGATTATATGAAAAAGATTTTAAGTATTGTACTTTCTATTGTAATGATTTTAAGCATTTTCCCCTTTTCGTCATCTGCTTTAAGTAAAAATTTTGTTACACCTTATGCCATAACTGACAGCTTTGTAAATGTATTTTATGCTATCAAAAATGCTGTCGGAAGTATTTTCGGTTTTCTTGGTGGCGACAAGAATGTGGATTATGAAAATTATACTGAATATCCTTGTCAGGTGCCTGGACTTGAAGATGGATTTATTCCACAAGGCATTTGCTTTGTGGAAAGTATGGGAATGTTTGCAATAAGCGGTTATATGCCAAATGATGCTGACGGCAATAAGCAGTTTTCAAGAATTTATTTTGTAAATCCACAGACTAATGAAAGCAAAATGTTCATTATTGATGGGTTCACAGGTCATGCAGGAGGAATTGCATCTAATAACAATGATATCTGGGTTTCATCAGGTGGAAGTGCATCAACTAACGGTAAAATTTATCATTTCACAACTGATGTGTTCACAGGTAAAAGTGGCAGTAGTATAATTTATGATGGATATTTTTCTGTACCTGTCAAAGGCTCTGTTCTTTCATGTGACGGTGAAAAGCTTTGGGTTGCAGAATTTTATAATAGTGACAACAAGGTAAATGAAGCTCACCATTACGGTCAGAATCACGCTTGGAGTTGTGGTTATAACTTGCCTTTAGATGTTGACTATTCAGCAAAAGAAAAACTTGCTCCTGATGTAATTCTTTCAATTCCTGATAAAGTTCAGGGAATAGCAAGAATTGATGACGGTGAAATGATTTTCAGTACATCTTACGGCAGAAGAAATAACTCAAAAATGCATGTGTTTGAATCATTTACAAATTGGGATTCAACAACTGTAAATGTATTTGATACAGATGTTACACTTTATGTTGCAAAGAAAAAGAATAGAGTTATCAGTTTTAAAATGCCTACACTTATGGAAGGGCTTGATTACTATGACGGAAAACTTTATATTATTTTTGAATCAGGTGCAACAACCTATTCCGATGCAAAAGAAATTAATAAAGACATCTGGAAAATGGATATCAATGCAATAATTAATTCGTAATTATTAAATACAATTTTCCTTATATTCTTAATCTCCCCTGAAAGGTCTTTTATTATGAAAAAAGCATTAAAGATTATCGGTTCAGTTGCATTAGCCTGCGTGGTTGGTGCAGGAATATGGCAGATAACTGTTCACGACAAGTCAAAAAAATACAATATGATTACACTTGACACAAGTAATGTGCCACCACCTGTTGCATACCCCATTAAAGAAGATGACGTTCAGTTAAGTGAAATTAAAATGCACTATTCCGTTTACGGTGAAAATGGTCATCCACTCATTCTTGTTCACGGCAACGGTGGAAATCAGGAATCACTTAAAGAAGCTGCAACATATCTTGCTAACGACTACACAGTTTATGTAATTGAAAGTCGTTGTCACGGGCAAAGTAGTAATCCAAGTGTTATTTCTTATGACCTTATGGCAAAGGATATCAAGGAATTTATTGAAAAAATGAACTTGGAAAAACCATTTCTTGTAGGTCACAGCGACGGTGGTATTAATGCACTCACTGTCGCATATACATATCCTGATTTGTTGGGTGGATTTATCTCTTGTGGTGCGAATACTACTCCTAAAACATTTAAACCATATTTTACTATCGCAGTTAAGGTGAATAATATTTTCAACCCTGACAAACTCAATGATATGATGCTCACTCAACCACAAATAACCACTGAATTACTCTCAAAAATTACCTGTCCTGCATATATTGTTGCAGGTGAATTCGACATAATGTGGCTTTCGGACTCTGTTCTTATCCACAATAGCATTAAGGACAGTAAAATTGCTATTATCAAAGGTGCTGACCATTCATCATATATTTCGCAAGACGGCAAGCAGGCTTATGTACTTGCAAAAGAGTTTTTTGATACAATTGAACAATAAAACTTAAAGAGGACATTTATTTGTCCTCTTTTTTCATTACTTTGTTGATTTGTGTGCATCGTCACTTTTTCTATTGTTTTTATATATGACAAAGGTGGGGTAACCCCCGCCTTATGTGTTTATTTTAAAATTCTGTATTTATTAATACATTCCGCCGCCTGCCTGAGCCATTGCTGCAGCAGCTGCTGCTTCAGCCGCAGGATCAGGGATATCAGCTACGAGTGATTCTGTTGTAAGAACCATTGCTGCAACTGAAGATGCGTTCTGGAGTGCTGAACGTGTTACCTTTGCAGGGTCAAGGATACCTGCTTCGAACATATCAACATATTCACTTGTTGCAAAGTTGTAGCCATAGCCTACTTTATTTGCGTTAACAATTTCGTTAACGATAACTGAACCTTCAAGACCTGCATTTGCTGCAATCTGACGAACTGGCTCTTCAATAGCCTTAAGAACAATCTTAACACCTGTCTTGAAATCTGCATCATCTGTATCAAGAAGAGATTCTGCAGCCTTGATAGCACCAAGGAGGGCAACACCACCACCTGCTACTGTACCTTCTTCAACAGCAGCCTTTGTAGCAGCAAGAGCGTCTTCAATACGAAGCTTCTTTTCCTTCATTTCTGTTTCAGTAGCAGCACCAACACGGATAACTGCAACACCGCCTGCCATTTTTGCAAGTCTTTCCTGAAGCTTTTCACGGTCGAAATCTGATGTTGTTTCTGCAATCTGTGCTTTAATCTGGTTTACTCTACCCTTGATTGCGTCAACATCACCTGCACCGTCAACGATGATTGTGTTTTCCTTTGAAATCTTAACCTGTCTTGCCTTACCTAACTGGAAGAGCTGTGTATCCTTAAGTTCAAGACCTAAATCAGATGTGATAACCTGACCACCTGTAAGAATTGCGATATCCTGAAGCATTTCCTTTCTTCTGTCACCAAATCCTGGTGCCTTAACAGCAACACAAGTGAATGTACCACGAAGCTTGTTAACAAGGAGAGTTGAGAGTGCTTCACCTTCAACATCTTCAGCAACGATAACAAGCTTTTTGCCTGACTGAACAATCTGTTCAAGTACAGGAAGGATTTCCTGAATATTACCGATTTTCTTATCTGTAATAAGAAGGAGTGCATCGTCGATAACTGCTTCCATCTTGTCTGTATCTGTTACCATATAAGGTGAAATGTATCCACGGTCAAACTGCATACCTTCAACGATATCTGAATGTGTTTCACCTGTATTTGATTCTTCAATTGTGATTACACCATCAGCTGTAACCTTTGCCATTGCATCAGCAATAAGCTCACCAACATATTCGTCAGCAGCTGAAACTGTTGCAACTCTTGCAATATCTTCTGAAGATTCAACAGGCTTTGCATTCTTAAGTACTTCTGCAACAACAGCGTCAACAGCAGCCTTCATACCCTTTTTAACTACCATTGGGTTTGCACCTGCTGCAACATTTTTCATACCTTCGCGAACAAGAGCCTGAGCAAGAAGTGTAGCAGTTGTTGTACCGTCACCAGCAACATCGTTTGTCTTTGTTGCAACTTCTTTTACAAGCTGTGCACCCATATTTTCGAATGCATCTTCAAGTTCGATTTCTTTTGCGATTGTAACACCGTCATTAGTAATGAGTGGACCGCCGTATTTTCTGTCAAGAACTACGTTTCTACCCTTTGGTCCAAGAGTGATTTTAACTGTATTGCTTAATTTATCAATACCATTCTGAAGAGCCTTTCTTGCTTCTTCACCATAAATAATCTGTTTAGCCATTCTGGATGCCCTCCTTATTCAACAATAGCAAGAATTTCTGCCTGACGAACAATTGTATATTCTGTGTTGTCCATCTTTACTTCTGTACCTGCGTATTTGCCGATAATTACCTTATCGCCAACCTTAACATACATTTCTACTTCGTGTCCGTCAACAAGTCCACCAGGACCTACTGCTACAACCTCAGCAACCTGTGGCTTTTCCTGTGCAGCTGCTGCAAGAACGATTCCGCTTTTTGTTGTTTCTTCCATTTCACAAGACTTGAGTACAACTCTGTCTGCAAGTGGTTTAATAGTCATTTTATGTTACCTCCTGAAAAGAATAATAATTACAAATTTTAGCACTCTACCCTTTCGAGTGCTAATTATATTTTAGCCACTTTTTTCCAAATCGTCAAGGGGTTTATGTAAATTTAATAATTATTTCATATTTTATTTGCAAAATAATTGCGGGACGATGTGGGCATCGTCCCCTACATTTTATTTTCTTTAAATCTATATTAAACCGAAGCTGACGGTTAATGCTCTGTTTATTTTATTCATATCGGCAACGGAAAGGTTTCCCATTCTTTCTTTCAGTCGTTGTTTATCTATTGTTCTTACCTGTTCAAGAAGGACTACTGAATCTTTACTGAGTCCACAGGTATCTCCGTTTACATTTATATGTGTGGGCATTCTCGATTTATCCTGCTGGCTTGTAATGGCAGCTGCAATTACCGTTGGACTGTATTTATTGCCTACATCATTTTGCACTATAAGTACAGGACGAACTCCACCTTGCTCCGAGCCTACAACAGGACTTAAATCTGCGTAATATATGTCCCCTCGTTTTACATTCATTTTTTCGTATCACTCCTTACATTTTTATTCTTACCTTAATTTTGTAAAAATAAACATTAAAGGCAAAAAATCAGAGAGTAATACATATTATTCTTTTACTCGTTAGTCTGTCCCGTTATATATTCGAAATTTTCAAAATAAAGAATGTCATTTCCGTCTGTTGATAATTTAGCAAAGCCTTTTTCGTTAACACATAGTTGATATGTATATCCGTTTGCAGTGAAATTATAGTATTTATTTTCACACATTGCTGTTTTGGCATTTTCTGCACAAACCATCAAGCTTGTTGGTAATGAATTATGTGGAAGATTTTTACACAAAACAGAAAAGGACAGTGTATCAAGATTAGTCTTACATTCACCGTCCTTGCATATTATTTCCATTCCTTTAAGAGATTCAGGAGATGTAAGAGTCAGTACAAGACCATCAAGTTCCATAAAAGTTGCAGTACCCGTAATCTTCGTATCATTTATTTCTGTATAAACATCCGTTCTGAATCCCCTGAAATCAGGAATTTCATTTCCCTTTGTCTTTTCCTTTTCACATCCTGCTAAAAGCAATATCACAAATAAAACACAAAGGATTTTTCTCATAAAATTACCTATTCAATTTTTCCTAATGTTGTGGAAAGTTCCTTCAAAATGAGTGATGGTGTATTACCCATCATTGAATGTTTCTTTGTCACATCATCACCTGCAAGCCCATGAATATATACACCTGCAATAGCACTTTTAAACACATCTATACCCTGTGAAATGAATGATGCAATTATACCGCTGAGCACATCACCGCTACCGCCTGTTGCCATACCAGGGTTACCTGACGAATTCACGTACATATCGTCATATTCGGTACAACCTACAAGTGTTGACGCGCCTTTAAGGACAAGAGTCGCATTATGTGCTTTTGTAAAGCTTTTTACAACAGCACCCCTGTTTTCCTGTATTTCTTCAACCGAAACATCTGCAATCCGTGACATTTCCTTTGGATGAGGAGTAAGCACAACAGGTGCTTTTGCTTTATCAATTAAATCTATATTTCCTTTAAGACAATTTATTCCGTCAGCATCAATTATAATCGGTACTTCTGAATTTTCAATAACAAATTTTGTTACGGCTTTCGTGTCGTCATCAGTACCCATACCGCATCCAATCAGAACACAAGAGCATTTTTTCAATTCTTTTTCCAATCGTTTTATTGCATTTTGTGAAATTCGTCCTGCCTTATTACTTTCAAGTGGCACTAAAGTCTGTTCATAAGTTTTTGGTGCTATCGCACTATACGCAACTGCAGGAAATGCCACCTTTACAAGACCTGCACCACTATTTACTGCACCCTGAGAAGCAAAATAAACTGCATTAGGCATTTCATAACTGCCACCGATTACAAGAACTGTTCCGTATGTACCCTTATGGCTCATTGCATCACGCTTTGTGAAAAATGCTTTTATTTCATCTGTATTCATTGTAAACAATGATGCAGGGACTTTACTGAAGCACTTATCTGGTATTCCAATCGGTGCTAAAACAATTTTTCCGCAATTCTCAATTGACGGTTTAAGAACATGAACAGGTTTAAGAGTAAGAACTGCTATAGTCACATCAGCTACAACAGACTTATCGTTGATTTTTCCGCTGTCACCTTCAAGTCCGCTTGGAATGTCAACACTCACAACAGTCGCAGTTGATGAATTAATTTTATTGATAACAGACGCTGTTATCATATCAGGTTCACCGTGAAAGCCGACACCAAAAATGCAGTCAACTATAAGTTGTGAACGATTAAACAAAGTATCAGTTGAGCCTTGTTCATCGTAATTTACCACAGGAATATTCAAAGCACGAACACGGGATAACATTTCAAGAGAAATATTATCAACTGGTAATCCCATAGTAAGCATTACAGTAACATTATAACCGTTTTCGTGAAGCTTACGGGCAATAACATACCCATCGCCACCGTTTTTACCTTTACCACATACTATAAGCACATTTCTTTTTTCTATGTTTGAATATGTTTTACGGATTACCCTTGCACAATACGAACCTGCATTTTCCATAAGCTGAAGATATGAAATACCACTTTCGTTAGCCAATGCTTCAACCTTTTTTACATTTTCAACTGTCAATACTCTCATTATTTCACGCCCTGATATAATAATATATTTCTATTTTATCATAAACAGAACGAATTGCAAATAAAAAAAGAAGAGTCCCGAAGAACTCTTCTGATTTTCAATTATAATACATAAATTGTAACGCCACGGTCGCCCCACTGATAGCACTGTTCAGTACTGTTCATATAAAGGTCACAAGTGAAGTAGCCTTTATTTACAAATCCGCCTGTATCAGCAGCAATTGCATAACCGTAAACAACGCCGTCATTTGAAACAATCCACATTTCAGTACCATATGGAATCTGTTTTGGGTTAACTGCAATGTAACCAGGCTTTACAGGTCTACCTGTTGCTGTTATACCACCAGGAATGCAATATGCTGCACCACGACCCTGAATTGTGTATTTGTATTC
>JAZQUC010000195.1:0-5562 GCA_045631075.1 Candidatus Fimenecus sp.
AACAATATCAATCTTTTCGCCACCAAGAACTTCAACGATGTTGTTAACACGAGCACCACGCTGACCGATACATGAACCGATTGGGTCAACATTTTCGTCTGTGCTGCTAACAGCCATCTTTGTTCTGATACCTGCTTCACGAGAAACAGAGTGAATTGCAACAATACCTTCTGAAATTTCAGGAACTTCCTGTTCAAAAAGTCTCTTAACAAGACCTGAATGAGTTCTTGAAATCATAATGCTTGGTCCACGAGTTGTTTCTTTAATATCACTGATGTAAACCTTGATAAGCTGACCTTCTGTGAAGTTTTCACCAGGTACCTGTTCACCCTTTGGAAGAACTGCAGTACCTTTACCGATTTCAAGTGTAACATTACCTGTAACAGGGTCAATTCTGCTAACCTTTGCTGTAACAAGGTCACGAGTTTTTGACTGGAAATCCTTGATAATCTGACCACGTTCAGCATCCTTGATGCCCTGACGGATAACGTGCTTTGCAGTCTGAGCAGCAATACGACCAAACTTCATTGTGTCAAGGTCGATTTCAAGTGTTTCGCCAGCCTTTGCGTCTGCACGATATTCGACAGCATCTTCAACAAGGATATCTGTATCCCAGTCTTCAAGCTCATCAACAATGTTAAGGTGAACATAAACTCTCATTGTACGAGCTTCAGGGTCGATGTCACAAGAAACAACGTCCTTGTTATTATAGTCTTTTCTTACAGCCTTTACGATAGCTTCACTGATTTTGTCATAAAGATATTCTGACTGAATACCTGTTTCCTTTTCCATCAGCGCAACTGCTTCAAAAAAATTCTTATTCATTTTTTACAAAACCTCCTGCTTTCATTCGTCAATGCTTCCGATTCCACCGAAATCGTCAGCCTTAATCCATGATGCTTCTTTTTTCAATATGTTCATTTCAGTTTCCTCATCAATAGCGATTGTAACGCTGTCGTTATCATAGTCAATAAGAATACCCTTGTATTCTCGTTTGCCTTCAAAAGCCTTGATAAGTCGTACCTGAATTTTTTCACCTAAGTAACAATCAAAGTGAAAATCTCTGCAAAGTTCGCGTTCAATACCGGGTGACTGTACCTGAAGATTATAAGCCTGTTCAATAGGGTCAGCTTCATCCAAAGGTCCGTCAATAGCGTGATGCATATTAACGCAGTCGTCGATAGAAACGCCGTCTTCCTTGTCGATTGTGATGCGAAGATACCATCTTGCACCTTCTTTAACGAATTTAACGTCCCAAAGAATAAGACCTAATTCGTCAGCAATGGGTTGGGCAATATCCCAAACCACTGAGGCAGTGTTCTTTTTCATAGAAACCTCCAAAATATTAAATTGTCATTGAAAAACACCCATATAAGTTTGAGAGAGCGGGTCACCCCACTCTCTCAAAGCTACGAATATTCTTACATAACAGATAATACCATAATATAGTAAAAATTGCAATACCTTTTTTCAAATTATAATTTATCGGGATGATTTTATCCCCCCTTCCGTCACTCCCGTTGCTCGTGCCACCTTCCCCTCCACGGGGAAGGCTAACATGGGCTCCACCCTTGAGGGGGAGCTGGCAAATGCGTAGCATTTGACTGAGGGGGGTATCTCCCCGCTAAACTCCAATTCATCTATATCTCTTATATGATAATGAAACTTTTCGTAGGGGCTGACGACCACGGCAGCCCGAAATAAGTGTGCAGAAAAACCAACAACGGGACGCCGTGGTCGTCGTCCCCTACAAACCGTAATCGGTTATTATTTTACAATCGTAACGCAGACCCTTAATTCTGCATTCTGAATTCTGCATTCTGCATTTAAAGGTCGTCTGCGTCCTGAACGGGAATATCGGCATCCTGTGGATTTCCTGTGTACCAGCCTTCTGCGTCAAACTGCTTTGTGTCTTCGTCGCTGTTCCAGATTTTTGCAATTTCTTCACTGATTTTTTTGATTTCTTTTCGGGTTTCTTTGTTTTTTTCTGCTTGTTTTTTCTTGCCAAAAAGCATTTTTTCACCCCCTGATACATATAGTATTTTCATTTATTCGCATAAAAATCAACGATAATGCTCAAAAATAATGGTAAGTGTTTAAAATTTGTGTTGTAGTAAATTTTCGACTTGATTTTTGTTGACATTTATTTTTTCATTAGATATAATTAATACATTAAAGTTATATTTGTTTTTAAGAAAGGATTTGAATTTTATGAAAAAAGTATTTTCAATGGCACTTACAGTTGCTATGATGATGGTTATGTGTGTTACAGCATTTGCTGCTGGTGCAGATGCAGTGGAACTTCCAAGTGAGCTTCCAACAGTTGATACAAGTGTTATAAACACAATCATTGATTTCTTTGCTGATATTTTAAGAACATTGGGCGAAATCATTGGTGTTATCTTCAAATAAAAAACAACTTAAAATTTTTTGACGCTCTCGTTACGAGGGCGTCTTTTTTTATGCCTTTAATTTTTTCTTATTGACAACATTAAAATTTACTGCTACAATAGAAATTGTAAGGCGAACAAATGTTCGATAAATATAAATCTCAAAGGAGGGTTTTTAATGCTTGATAATAACGGACAGGTGGAATGTATCTCGACAGAGCAATATTTTTATCTCACGGAAAATTTTGAGGTTGTTGATAAAAAGTCTGCCGAAAAGTTTGTCAGGTATCTTGTATATGACAAAAGACGAAAACTTATGGATACGGTCAGAATGGTTATGCAGGATGAATTGACAGCAAAAGAGCGTAGTATGGCACTTGATTATTGGCAGAATAAAATGTCAATCGGTGATATTTCCGAAAAATATTGTATATCACGCTCGTCATTTTACAGGACAATTGACACCATCAAGAAAAAACTTGAAGCATCATTAAAGTATGTACTTTTTTATAACGAGATATTAAAGCCTCCGACTAAGGAGGATTTTTTGTCCCAAATTAGGAAAGCAACATCTATGGAGGCACAAATTGAAAACTGAAAAAACACTTGCAGAGCTTGGAAAAGAATATGAAAACCATATTTCTTTGCAGAATTTTTTTATTAAAAAATGCAAAAAAGACATTGAAAATGCAAAAAAGTCGGGGGACCATACGGCTGTTAAAGAGCTTGAAAAGAAGCTTCGTAAATTTTACGAAATAAAATACGAATTGAAGCATACGGCTATACAGCTTAAAAATTATTATAAAAAATAAGGAGATTTTTTATGGAAAATAAAATTATTTCTATTGATATTACTCCCGACAGTCAAGGAGAAATTAACGAAAATGCAGGTGTTATGTGGGAGCATAATGCCACAACCTTAAAATTTAATATTGCACCTGAATATTCGGGTGATTACAGATATTACATTGAATATCGTTCGCTTATTGGAACAAAAATCAGAACTGAATATCTTTCACTTGAAACAGAAACAGGCACTATTACATATAACATACCGATAACAATGACATCTCTTGGTGGTGTTGAGTGCTATTTCAATATTATAAGCATAGATGAAGACGGAAATACTGTTCAGGTTGTAAAGCCAAGAAATTTCTGCCTTACATTCGAATATTCACCTGATACAGATAACTCAATTGCAAGGGAAAACGACTTTTCAATCAATGCCCTTCTTGAAGCAATTCGACTTGGTACATTTAAGGGTGACAGTATCACCGTTGACAGCAAAATGTCAAGGGAAAGTGAAAATCCTGTACAGAACAAGGTGATTATGGCATATATTGACAGGCTTATTACTGATGTGCAGAGGCTGATTAGTGACAATTTTCAGGAAGCAGAGCGTGGCATGGTAGATTTCCTTGTGAAAAATGTTGTTTTTAAAGAAACTGGGAAAACACTTTCTTCAAACGATTTTACAAATGAAGACAAAACAAAGCTTGATAATTCAGCGTCAAAGGAATATGTGGATGCTGAGATTGCAAAAATTCTTGCAAAATTATAATGAAATGAGGTGGGAAAATGTCAGTATATAAAGGAATAGATGTGTCGAAATGGCAGGGGAGAATCAACTGGAATCTTGTTAAGGCAGACGGCATTCAGTTTGCTATGATTCGTGCTACCTTTGGTTGGGGTAAGGAAAATGTTGATATACTTTTTGATACCAACTATGCAAATGCAAAAAAATTGGGTATTCCTGTGGGAGCGTATCACTATTCATACGCACGCACCGTTGAAGAAGCATTAAAAGAAGCCGAGCATTGCCATAATGTACTCAAAGACAAAACCTTTGAATATCCTATAGCATATGATATGGAAGAATCGGGTGTAGCTGCCCTTGGTAAAGAAAAGATTTCACAGATTGCAAAGGCTTTCTGCGAAAAAATGGAAAGCTATGGTTATTATGTCTGTATTTATGCCAACAAGCATTGGCTCGACAATTATTTCATTGATGAAATTTTTGAAAATCACGATATATGGCTTGCACAGTGGACTAATAAACCCACATTCAGTAAGCCTTACGGAATGTGGCAGAAAAGTTCTAAAGGTAATGTGGACGGAATAAACGGTTATGTTGATTTGAACGAATCATATAAGCATTATCCGTCAATTATGAAAATCAACGGACTTAACGGCTTTAAAAAAGGCAGTATTCAAAAACCCAAGGAAGAGAAAAACAAAAATACAACATTTATTCAAGGTCAAAAGGTAAAGCTTAAAAACACAAAGCTTTATGCTTCTTCATCATCAGAAAAAGCGGTTAATACCATAAGTGGAGAATATTACATTTATGATGATAAGGTGAAAAATGACAGAATGAGAATAACAAATTCCAAGGATAAGGTCGGCAAAAAACCTGTGGGTGAAAATGTGACAGGTTATGTTAAAAAGAGTGAAATGGAAGTGATTTTATGACGGAAACAGATGTTGTAAATCACAGGCTTGATGCTGCAGAAAAGGATATAAAAATTCTTTACAAAAAAGTCAATGAAGTTACTCTTACTCAGGTGCAAAGCGTCACAAAACTTGACAGTATGCTTGTTACCTTGGGTGAATTAAAGGAAAGCATTGAGGCTCTTAAAAGACGACCTGGCACATTGTGGGACAAATTGATTGTCGCCATTATGGGTGCTGTCTGTGGAGCAGTAGTCGGCATATTAATTCAATAGCAAAGGAGAAATTTATGATAGAATTTATTACAGAAAATGCACTTATACTCATTCCCGTACTGAATATAATCGGTGTAATTTTAAAGGATACAGAGAAAATTCCCGATAAATTTATTCCGATTATACTTTTGGGATTTGGCGTTGTGGGTTCACTTGCGATTATGGGACTTTCACCCGAAAGTGTAGTGCAAGGAGTCCTTGTAACAGGCACAGCCGTTTACGGCAATCAGGTAATAAAACAGTTAAAGAAAAAAGAATAGCACAAACAGAAAAAAGGAGGGCTTCGCACCCTCCTTTATTTGTACAAATTATAATTTGTCGGGATATGTGGCGAAGCCACAATGAAGTAAATCCTTGCGGATTTATGAAGTATCCTGACGGATATGAAGTAGCTTACGCTATGAAGTATGCCTTACGGCATATTAAGGATTTGCTTCACTTCATAT
>JAZQUC010000196.1:0-12629 GCA_045631075.1 Candidatus Fimenecus sp.
GATGACTTTGAAGCACATGACCATATGTGTGGTGGATATATCTGGGACTTTGTTGACCAAGCTATCCGCAAAAAGACTCCAGACGGTGACCAAGTCGGATCGTAGCCATGTCGTTCTGTGAGCCAAGGAGTTGGGTCTAGTCATTGTCTTCCTAAGACCGCTTGGCCTCCGACTTGATGACTTTGAAGCACATGACCATATGTGTGGTGGATATATCTGGGACTTTGTTGACCAAGCTATCCGCAAAAAGACTCCAGACGGTGACCAGTGGCTTTATGGTACTGACTTTGAAAAATATGAGCCAGGCAGATATACTCACCTTCCAAACACAACTGCTATGACAGGCAGTAACACATATTTCAACGCTAACGGTATTATCACAGCAGACAGAAAGCCTCATCCATCATACTTTGAGGTTAAGAAAGTTTACTGTGAAATCAAAGTTAAGGAAAAAGATTTAACTAAGGGTGAATTCACTCTTATCAACAAAAAGCTCTTTACTGACCTTTCAGATATTGAATTCAAGTGGAGTTTACAGGCAGAGGGTGTTGAAGTGCAGAGTGGTGTTGTTGACATTAACTGTGCACCACTTTCAGAAATTGACTTTACAATTCCTTATGATTTGACAACTCTTCCTGAAAAAGAATGTGTTCTTATCGTTTCATTCCTTAACAAAACTGCAAAGCCTTGGTGTGAAGCAGGATATGAACAGAGCTTTGACCAGTTTGTTGTTAAAGAAGCAAATGCAGAAGAAAAAACTTTTGACGGTAATGTTACATTCGTTAAGAATGACAATGTTGTATTTGCAAATGGTGATAATTTTAGCGTTAAGGTTGACGGTGGTAAGATTACATCACTTAAATATGACGGTAAGGAATACTTGAAATCTGCTGTTGCTCCCAACTATTTCCGAGCACTTACAGATAACGACTTCTCAAATCTTAACTTCATTCCTTTCCTTCTTCCGTTCACACCATATCTTAACTGGCAGAGAGCTACAAAGAATGCAAAGGGTAAGCTCATCAGTGCAGAAAAAAACAGCAAAGGTCAGCTTATCATTAAAATCGACTGGTCAGTTCAGTTCTTCTCAGGTGTTACATCACAATTTGTTGTAAGCCCTGACGGTAGTGTTGAAATTTCTCACACAGGTACACCAAAGGGCATGAATCTTACTCGTTTCGGTACAATGATGGGTCTTCTTCGTGAATTTGACCAAGTTAAATGGTATGGTCGTGGCCCACAGGAAACATATTTTGACAGAAAAACTGGTGGCAAGATTACTATCCACGAAAAGAGTGTTGCAGACCTTGAACATCACTATATGCGACCACAGGAAAACGGCAACCGTACTGACGTAAGATGGGTTGAAATCAGAAACAAGGAAAACAAGGGTCTTCGTTTTGAAGCTATGGGTGAAACACCTATCTGCTTCAGTGCATGGCACTATACACAAGACCAGTTACACCTTGCAAAGCATATCCACGAATTACCACACTATGATATTACAACATTCAATGTTGACTTGAATCAAATCGGTGTGGGTGGCGATATGCCAGGTGATGCACAGGTTCGTGAAAAGTATCAGTTAAAACCAAACAAGGAATATACATACACATTCCGTATTTCACCAATCAAATAAGTTAACAACAAAACAAAAAATAGCCCCCTCTGACGAGGGGGCTGTCATTTTGTCAAAAATGACTGGGGGAGAGATTTAGTGAGCAGTCAACTATCTCTCCCTCCGTCAAAATCAAAGATTTTGCCACCTCCCTCGTCAGAGGGAGGCAAACAAAACGGACAGATTTGAAAATCTGTCCGTTTTTTGTGGATTATTTATGCTACTACTTTTTCAAAATGATACATTTCTTTTGCATTTTCTTCCGTTACATCAATCACCGTCAAGGTACATGACGGAATCAAATCATCAGGATGTGACGCATTATATCCACTAATGCTACTCAACTGATAGTATCTTCTGTTATAGAAATGACACATATTATTACTATGTATATGACCTATTGAAATAAGAGAAATATATTCATTATTTGCTGTCATTTCATCAAACAGCTTATTTTCTGTAATTGTATCAAGCTCATACACATAAGCAGATGGAAAGCCTTCGTATGCTTCACCTTTTTCAAAAGCTGTTTTAAATGCAGGTGTGTTCATGTGATAAAAAACACTTGTTTTAACTTGTCGTTTTTCAATTCCGTCAAGCAACCAATCAATCTGACTTTCTTTTATATAGTCATACTCCCCTATTGCCTTGATTGTTCTTGCGTTACTATCCATAAAAGCGAGCGAATGAACTAATTTACCATTATATTTAAGGTCAACGAAAAACTGCATATCTCCGTCAATGTTTTTCTCATTTCCACAAACAAAGTTTTTATATTGCATAAGATATGCTATCAAATCTTTGTTCTCACCATCAATTTCACCGTCGTTGTTGCCAGGAATAAAAGTCCAAGGAATATTGTAGTTATCAATCAAGTCAGCAAAAATCTTTGTAGCACCATATTTATCATAGGCTGAATTAAGATTAAAACCATCAACCATATCGCCATTGACTACAATAAAATCACAAGATGTTTTATCGAGAATAATTTTCAAATCAGCTAGTGTCCTTCTGTCGTTTTCACAAGTTCCGTTATAAAAATGTGTATCATTTATTTTTAAAACCGAAAATTCACCATCAGCACCCACATCATAAGTAACAGGCTTTTGATTATAGACTTCTTTGTAACTGTGAACAAGGTCTTTTGGTTTATTAAAATTAAAACGATACAATATATATCCTCCAAAACCTCCGCCACAGATAAGCACAACCGACAACAGAACGGCAATTACTTTTATTATCTTCTTTTTCATAGATATCATCTCCTATAATCATTGTATTTTTTTACATGCTATTTCTTATAATATATCGCAAGTTGAGATAATTGTCAATATCTCGTTATGTGATAATGTAAAATCATTTTCAGGTGATTATTATGAGATTAAAAGACTTGCGTGAAGATAATGATGTTAAGCAAAAAGAACTTGCCGAATATCTTAATATAAAACAAAACACGTATTCACAGTATGAAAACGGCAAACGTGAAATTCCATTGGATACTCTTTGGAAATTGGCTGATTATTATAACACAAGCGTTGATTATCTAATAGGCAGAACTGATAACCCAAATAGAATATAAAATTAACCGTACAGATTGACTCTGTACGGTTTTTGTGTATCTATTATCTATTAAATATTATCTTTTATCTCAAATAATATCGGGTCGTCGAGGACGCCGACCCCTACGAAGAATCCCTCCACCACTAATGCGGTCCCCCTCCCTTTGACAAGGGAGGCATAGAAAAAGGGCGATTCGTGAATCGCCCCTACATCTTATTCTACTATTATCTCCCTAATTGCCTTTGGATTATTTTGGATTAAATGAGCATAAAATTCAAATTTGTATTCAAGAAATTCCTTTGTGTATCTCATACCACTTTTCTCGATATAAACTGAATTCTTTTTTGAATATATATCTTCAATATACTTTCTGCACCATTCTCCGTTTTTATATGCATAAAAGAAA
This sequence comes from Candidatus Fimenecus sp., assembly GCA_045631075.1. GTDB lineage: Bacteria > Bacillota > Clostridia > Oscillospirales > Acutalibacteraceae > Fimenecus. The sequence continues at coordinate 3,585 of JAZQUC010000196.1, forward strand.
TCTTTTGGAATTTTGCCATCTTCCAATCGTACAAGATACATAAAACAATCACATTCACGCCACTCAATTTCTAACTGCAATGAATATTTATTATTACTATCTTTTAATAAGTAAATGTTTGAACTTTGACACTCCGTTTTGATTTCACATTTAGAAAAGCCTAAACTTTTTCCTAATTCCACAAATTTTTGAGCGAACTCTTCTAAAAGTTCCTTTCTTTCATCCATATTATTTCTCCAACAGAAAATAATTATTTGACAACTGCTATTGTTTCTACTTCTACAAGTACATCTTTGGGAAGTTGTTTTGCTGCTACACATGAGCGAGCAGGTTTTGAAGTGAAATACTCTGCATAAATTCCGTTGAATGTTGCAAAATCTTCCATATTCTTAAGGAAGCAAGTTGTTTTTACAACATTTTCAAGGTCACTACCTGCTGCTTCAAGAAGATTTTTGATGTTCTCGCAAACCTGAGTTGTCTGACCTTCGATAGTTGTTGCTTCAACCTCACCATTTGCAGGGTTGATTGCAATCTGTCCTGATGTGAAAACCATATTACCTACAACCTTTGCCTGTGAATATGGGCCGATTGCTGCAGGTGCTTTATCTGTGCTGATTGTTTTAATCATAATTATCTCTCCTTATACAAGCTTGTATCCTTGGTTAATGAGTTCATTCTTAATAAGCTCAATATGGTCAAAATTTCGAGTTTCAAGCAAAATTCTCAAGAAACAACCATTGATGTCTGAATTTTCAGATGCTCTTTCGTGGTGAATTGAGATAACATTACCGCCCAAATCAGCAATAATATTTGAAACACCCTTAAGCTGACCAGGTTTGTCAACAAGCTCGATTGTAAGTGAATATGTACGACCTGATGTTAAAAGACCACGCTTAATTACACGAGAAAGAATTGTAACGTCGATGTTACCACCTGAAACAAGGCATACAACCTTTTTACCCTTAACAGGAATTTTATTGAACATTACTGCTGCAACTGAGACTGCACCTGCACCTTCAGTAATAAGCTTCTGCTGTTCAATAAGTGTGAGAATTGCAGTTGCAATTTCATCATCAGAAACTGTTACAACTTCATCAACGAATTTCTTTACATATTCAAATGTATTTGCGCCAGGTTCTTTAACTGCGATACCATCAGCAATAGTTGAAACTGAATCAAGGCGTTCAATTTTATCATCCTTGATTGAGTTGTACATACTTGGTGCACCTTTTGCCTGAACACCATAAACCTTAACATTAGGATTAAGTGCTTTGATTGCAAATGAAACACCGCTGATAAGTCCGCCACCACCGATTGGAACAACGACTGCATCAGCATCAGCAATCTGGTCAAGAATTTCAAGACCGATTGTACCCTGACCTGCAATAACGTCGTCATCATCAAAAGGATGAACGAAAGTATATCCCTTTTCGTCTCTTAACTGTAATGCTCTGTTGTAAGCATCGTCATAAACGCCTTCAACAAGGCAGATGTCAGCACCATAACTCTTTGTTGCTTCTACCTTTGAAATAGGTGCACCGTCAGGAAGACAGATAAGCGATTTAATGCCATTCTTTGTAGCAGCAAGAGCCACACCCTGAGCGTGGTTACCTGCTGAACAGGCAATAACACCTTTCTCCTTTTCTTCTGCTGACAATTGACTGATTTTATATGCAGCACCACGAACCTTGAAGGAACCTGTTACCTGCAAGTTTTCTGTTTTAAGATAGACATCACAGTCAGGATTGATTTTTGGTGCATAAATCATATCTGTTTTACGGATTATATCCTTTAAAACAAATGATGCGTGATAGATTTTATCAAGTGTTACCATAACATTACTTCTTTCTGAAAAAGATTAGAGTTATTCTATCACAATAAAGCGATAAATTGCAATAGATATTTGAAAAAACAACAAATAACTTTGTAGGGGTCGGCGTCCTCGACGACCCCTTCTGCTCAAATTGTCACCCAAGGGCTGTCGGGGACGCCAGCCCCTACGATTTTTACCATTTAATTGTTTCATTGTAATCATCGTAACCGTAGTTACCTGCTGTATTTTTAAGAAGTTCGAACAAGTCAACCTTTTCACCATAAGGGTCTTTTACGGTAATCTTCTTTAATATTGGATTGATTCGTTTCAAGAATCCTATGAAAACATCACCTTCTGGTGTGCCTGCATTATATGTCTGGTTACCACGGAAAATATTTCGCACAAGGACTGTTGCGTAATCAATAAGCTTAACTTTTCTAATACTCTTATCACATTTGATAAAGAGAAGTTTTGCCAATGTGCCAAGTTTTACTGAACAAAGAAGTTTTCCCACTATGCGAAGTGCAAAAACAAGTCCTTTGCTTTCTTTGATGTGAAACTTTCGCATTGCTCGTGTGGTATCGTCACGCAAATCGAGAAGAATGTTTCTAATCATGGCATCAAATACTGATGTAAGATATTCTTTGCAGGTCATACCCTTTGTATCGTAATCGAAATCAGGTGTTGGAACACTCTTTATTTCTGCCCCATTTTCATTTATTGAAACAAATCTTATGTATGATGGGTCAGCAATAATTGAGCCTGTTGTAACATCAAAAAATTTGTTACCCTTTTCTGTTACAAACTCATTAATGCTCTGATTATGCATGTGACCTGTGAAAACAAGGTGAACACCCTCGTCAGCCAAAAGTGTTGCAACTGATTTATAGTCATACATAAGTGCTGACTTTATAATTGAAAATAATGGCTGAATAGGTAAAACAGGATAATGACAGATTGCAAACATAGTCTGATTTTCTTCTCTTGCCTTTTTAGTCTGCGCCTTAATCCATTCAACCTGTTTTTCAGTTAAACTGAACTGACCGTTTGTCTTGATATCAGCATTGATTGCAAGAAGTCTTACACCGTCACTTAACTGTGCAACATAAGAAAGATGTTCCTCGTCAACAGCTATCGCATCAGTAAATCCGAAATTATTATATAAATTGATAAGTTCTTCTTTCGGTGTTGGTTCAGGCTGATATCTGCCATTCTCACCAAATGCAAATGGGTCACCTTTCCAGTCGTGGTCAGCAGTAATAAGATAAATCTTTTTGCCTTTTGCCTTTACCTCATTAAGAAGTTTAATAAATTTCTCGTGACTTTTTCTTTCACCATTCTGTGTAAGGTCACCTACTATAAGAATTGTATCTGCTTCGTCAAATTCTCCAAGATACTTAAAAACTGCATTATTTATACTTTCTGTTTCGGCAAAACATTTCTGCTCATAGTGCATAAAGTCGTCATAATCAGGACCACTACAACCTAAATCCGTATCAAAAAAGTGTGGGTCAGTTATAACCAAAAACTTAAAATCTTTCATATATTTCTCCATTATAAAACAAAGCTCGTATAATTGAATATACGAGCTTAAAAATAACTTAATCTACTGTCACGCCACTTGTTTCTCTCTTTTTAGCAAGAGCTTCAATGATGTTTTTCTTTTCCTGTCCCGCAATTTTATAGAAGAACATTGGAATAGCACAAAGAAGCATACTGATACCAGGAACGATTGAAACGAGTGAGAACATGGCAAATCTCATTTCAGGTGGCATATCAAGTGCGGATACAACTGCAGATGATGAAAGCATCTGTGCAGGGTCAAGACCGATTACCATATACATTACAACGATACCTGATGTCGCAAATGCATTACCGATTTTGTTGATAAAGCCCTGACACGCAGCACCAAGAGCATTATCACGGAAACCTGTTTTAAGTTCCATATAGTCAAGACAGTCACCAATCATAGCAAGGCTAACTGTGTTGATAACACCAAGAGGAATGCAAGAAATAATGATAAATGGAATACAAGCATAAAGGTTCATTGTAAACCAACCAACAATAGTTGTAACGATACTTGCTACAAAACCTGCAAGACAGCTTACGATAACAAGCTTCTTGTAGTCAAATTTTTTCATAAGCTTTGGCATAAAGAGTGTTGCACCGAAAAGACCTACGATTGAGCTAATCTGGAAAACAGTTTTAACTGTTGAGATACTTGATTCAATAGCTGCGATTCTTTCAGCCTCTGTTGCAAGAGTTGCAAGGTCAGGACCGATATAGAATGAATAACGAGCAACGTGAATTGCCGCTGCAGATACCATATAACGACCACTTGAAAGAACACCCATTAAAAGAACAAGAACAAGTGGCTTGCACTTGAACACTCGTGAAAGCTGTGATGGTTCGCCAGCCTGACGCTTACGAACAGGCATTTTAACTCTTTCCTTAACGCCTGTACAAGCACGAGCATACATAATTGTACCAAGTCCAACTGTTACAATTGCCATAATGAGATACTTTCTCTTCTGTATTGTAAGGAAATCTGTCACATCTGAGCTTTCAGCCCAAGAAGCAATAACAAGACCGATAACAAGGAAAAGCACTTCAGGAACTGCAGAACCGATTGAGTTGAAAATTTTACTTACTGAAATAACAGAGCTTCTTTCTTCTGAATCAGGTGTCATAACATTTGGAAGTCCCCAGAATGAAACGTCACCAACTGTATAAATCATACCCCAAGCAACGTAAACAATTGCTGAATAAATCATCAACTGTGTTTTGTCAAGGTTAGGGCTTAAATACATAAGTAATGTTACAATTGCAATAGGAATCAATGCAAATCGAATGAATGGTAACATTTTACCTGATTTAAGATTACTTCTGTCAACAATCATACCCATAAGTGGGTCATTGATAGCGTCCCATACTCGTGCCAAAAGCATAAGTAAAAGTACAAACATTGGTGCTAACTGCAAAACGTTAAGGTAGTAGTCACTGATATAACTTGACATAAGCGCATAAATCATACCCTGACCTAAACCTGCAACGCAGAATGCAGTCATTTCATTTTTCTGGACATATTTTTTCTGTTCCATGTTCTTCTCTCCTTATCACATAAGAATTGATAATGCTAATAAAAGCTGTGCAATGTAATATGTAACGTGAATTATAACCACATTGAGTTTTGTATTACCATCTTTTTTAAAGAATGCTATTGAAAGCGATAAATCAGAAAGGGCGAAAATCACAGTACCCATATTCATACATAAAAATCTTGGCATTACAGCAGGCATTTCAGCTCCACCCAACACCGGCAACCATCCGAATGCGTTAACGGCGTTAAGTGCAAATGTTACAGTAAGCATTATGACGATTGAATAAACAAAAGTCAAGCCTTTAAATTTTCCATATTCAAAGCCTGTCTTTTTAGAAACGAGTCTTTCAATAACTGATACAGACAATGCAGAGAAAATTGCAAGTGCAACCTGCCAACCAATGAATTCAGGATAAGCCAACAAAATACCTACAAGGTAAAAAATGTGACTTATCATAAAGCTTCCTATACCAACAAAAGTATATTGCTCATCAAATTCTTTATGCACATATTTAAGGTCAAGCCAGATATCCCCTATGGTACAAAGCACCATACCGATAATAAACATCATACCATAATCAGAATTTTCAGGCTTCATTAAAACTGCCACACAAGCCAAAATGACAAAGAACAATGATGATGTTGCCTTTAAAACAGTTGCCTTGACTGAACACGCTTTAAATCTTTCCACAAGGAAAATTATTACACTTATTAAAAATGCAACTGATATACCTATAAACAAACCGTTGAGCATTTTCATCTCCCCTTTCCACATATAAAAAAATTATACCAATAATTGCAATAAATTACAACTATCAGTATAAATAAAAATTCATTTTATTTTTAAACACTGTGACTACTTTAATAATAATGTTGATGCAAATGTAAACTGTGCTGCGTAATAGAGAAGATGATTCACAACAACATTAGGCTTTGTGTTTCCACCCTCTTTAAAGTAAATGTTTGAAAGCACCAAATCAGAAAGAGTGAATAAAATTGATGCTATTGTCAACATAAAGAAGTCCTTTGAAAAGCCTTTGTAAATCATACCGAAAAGTGCTGTAAACATTGTACATGAAAGGAATACACCGTAAAGGAAAAGAATTTTCTTATATCTTCCGTATTTAACCTTCATTGGCTTTTCAAGTGCCAGGGTTACAGTTGCAAAAACAAATGATGCAACAATATTGATTACAGCATACCACCATTCAAACTGACCTTCACCATATTTGAATGCAACGGCAGGAATATAAAAAACATGGTTAGCTATAAAGCAGATGATTCCAGCGTATGTATAGATGTGATTGTGCTGTTTGTAAACATATTTCATATCAAGCCAAACATCGCCTAAAAGTCCGAATATAAGACCCATAATAACAAGGATACCGTATTCCATATTCTTATTATTAAAAGCAAGAGCTGAAAATGCTGTCCCAATAAAGCAAATTGATGCACCTGCTTTTAAGAACATTGCACCGATTCCACCACGCATAACGCGCAAAATCAAAAACGCAACAGTTACAAGAACGCCAACAATAACGGCAGTTGCATAAATATATTGATACATAAACGAACCCCCAAATACTCCTTATTCTCTCTATCAATATAATTATAATGTTATCCCTTTAACAAATCAAGAATAATACTGCACAAAAATCAATTTTGTTTTTTGACAACACCGTATTCATCATCAAGTCTGAAATACGGACAATGATAATTTGATGATGTTAAAAATCTCATCATTTCATCTTCATCAAGATTAATATCGCAACAATATTCTTGTAATTCGTCATCATAATAATAGTTTGCACAATTTTCACACTGAGTCATATTAAACCTCACTTATAAGTTCATCGTATAGTTTTCTCTTTTTAGAAGGTACTGCACTACCCTCTTTTGCATAACCCAAAGCCACAACAAGTCGTACAGGATTTTTAAGTCCGCAAATGCTACGGATTTTCTTATCATCAAACCAACCTAAAATACAAGTTCCAAGTCCCTGTGCAGATGCTTCAGCTGTAAGATATGCTGTTGCAATACCAATATCAATTGAACGGTAATCATTATTTTTGAGTTTTGAACCGATATTTGCTGTCCTATTGTAGTTTTCTTCTGAAATAACAATCATAACAGGCGCATCAGCAGTAAATTTGTTCATACCCATACTTTGAGTTGCCTTTGCAACATCCTTTGCTTTTTCACCTTTACAAACAGTAAAATGATAAGGCTGACTGTTACATGCAGATGGTGAAAGAATTGCACTTTCAAAAATTGCTTGGATTTTTTCATTTTCAACAGGTCTGTTTCCGTCAAACGCACGACAGGAATATCTGTTTTGTGCTATTTCATTAAAGTTCATAATATAACCTCACAATATGTTTTATGAAACATCAATTTGTGTTATTCTTCTATTCAGTTTAACACAAAACAGAAACCAAATCAATTATCCATTGAAAAAAATACACTTTCAACATTCACATAACAACCGATTAACTTAAATCTTTAAAATTATAATTTGTATTTTGTTTTTCTTTACAAAAATTCCTTTATGTGCTACAATTTTCCTGTTAAACTACAAATTTATGAGGTGAAATAAATGAATCTCAATGAAACAAGAAAATGGGTTGCTGATGAACTTAAAAGTGTTGCTGATTTCTGGCTTGAAAACGGAATGGACAAGGTTCACGGTGGCGTTTACACTTGTATTGATAAAGACGGTAAAGTCTTTTCAACTGACAAGAGTGTCTGGATGCAAGGTCGTTGCGGTTGGACTTTCGCACATCTTTGTCACGTTTATGGTGTAAAGCAAGAATGGCTTGATGCAAGTAAAAGTTGTATCGACTTCCTTGAAAATTATTGTGTAAACAAAAATGCTGACGGAAGACTTTATTTTACAGTTACTGAAGATGGTAAACCACTTCGTCAGAGAAGATATTGCTATTCTGAAGCATTCTACTGCATTGCTAATGCTGAATATTATGGCATCACAGGTGAAAAAGAGCATCTCGAAAGAGCGAGAAGAGCGTACGATATGTACTGGAATCTTAATCACGGAATGGCTGACCCAACAGGTCTTGGTCCAAAGACTGAGCCTGAAACACGTACAGGTCGCGCACTTGGTATTCCTATGATTATTCTCAATGTTACATCTGTTATGCTTCGTGTTGACCCTGAAAATGCTGATGTTTACAACAAGCGTGCCGACGAATGTGTTGAAGATATCTTTAAATATCACGTTAAAAAGGATTTAGGTTGTACACTTGAGTCAGTTTCTCTTGATGGTACACCAAGACTTAATATTACAGAAGGCAGAGTTGTAAATCCTGGTCACGATATTGAATGTAGCTGGTTCCTTATGGAAAGAGCTAACCAGACAGGTGACAAAGAGCTTCACGCAAAGGCTGTTGAGATTTTTGACATGGCTTTCGAAAAGGGATGGGACAAGGGATTTGGTGGTATTCTTTACTTCTTTGACTGTCTTGGCAACCCACCTGAAGCATATGAACACGATATGAAACTCTGGTGGCCACATAATGAAGCACTTATTGCTGCTCTTATGATTTACAGAGATACAAATGATAAGAAATATCTTGATATTTTCAATCAGCTTGTTGATTATACAAAAGACAAGTTTGCTGTTGCTCCTTGTGGTGAATGGTACGGTTATCTTCGTCGTGACGGTAATCCTACACTCCCTGCTTGTATCGGTTCAACATTCAAAGGTCCTTTCCATGTGCCACGTTGTCTTATTATGCTTGACAAAATGTTAGAAGAAATTGAAGAAAGAGGTTAATTAAAATGAGTCTTGAAAAATATAAGGGTGTCATCCCTGCATTCTATGCTTGTTATGATGAAAACGGTGATATTTCAGTTGATGGCACAAAGTCATTAGTTGAATTTCTTATCCAGAAAGGTGTTGACGGTCTTTATGTAGGTGGTTCATCAGGCGAATGTATCTACCACAGTGTTGAAGATAGAAAAAAGACACTTGAAGCTGTTATGGAAGCTAACAAAGGCAGAATTACAATTATTGCTCATGTTGCTTGTAACAATACAAAGGACAGTTGCGAGCTTGCTCGTCACGCTGAAGCACTCGGTGTTGATGCTATTGCAACAATCCCTCCAATTTATT
>JAZQUC010000197.1:0-14716 GCA_045631075.1 Candidatus Fimenecus sp.
TAATGGTGCGGGTAAATCCACTCTTTTAAAGCTTCTCTGCCGAGTAACAGCACCTACGGGCGGCAAAATATCATATAACGGCAGAATTGCGTCAATGCTTGAGGTAGGCACAGGCTTCCATCCGGAACTCACAGGTCGCGAAAATGTTTATATGAACGGTGCAATTCTTGGAATGACGAAATCAGAAATTGATAAGAAGTTTGACGAAATCGTCAAATTTGCCGAAATGGAAAAGTTTATCGATACTCCCGTTAAACGATATTCAAGCGGTATGTACGTTAAACTTGCCTTTTCCGTTGCAGCACACCTTGACTCTGAAATTATGATAATGGATGAGGTCTTGGCGGTTGGTGATATGGCTTTTCAAAAGAAATGTCTTGACAAAATGCGTGATGCGGCACAACTTGAAGGAAGAACTGTTCTCTATGTAAGTCACAATATGAACACAATTCGTCAGCTTTGTGACAGATGTATTGTTTTAAGCAAAGGTAAAGTGATTTTTGACGGTAACGTTGAAGAAGCGATTGAGGTTTATATGGGTCAAGGAATTGAAACACCTGCTAATGTAGACCTTTCAAATACCAAGAGAACACAAGCAAACCTTGTTGATGGAGTAAAACTAAAGGGAATCAAAGTTCTTGAAAATGAACTGTGGAAAATAAAAGTTGGCGACAAACTGAGATTCTCCATTGACATTGAAGCAACCGCAGATTTAAAAAATATTGGTTATCGTTCACGTCTTACGGCTGTTGACGGTTCTTCAATTTCCGTTTTACTTGCTCCGAATCTTTTTTCCTGCAAAGCGGGTGAAAAGATGACACTCCCCCTTGAAGCTGATGTTTCACAATTAGTTCCTGGCAGATATTGTCTTACGCCTGTCCTTTACGGAGTTAATCAATACGGTGGATGGCAATTTTATGACCATATTGAAAAGGCTGTTACATTTGAGGTGGAAACTAAGCCGGGATTCAATGAAAATATGGAATGGGTACAAAAATGGTGGGGTAGTATTAAACTTCCCGAAATTACTGATTTAAGAACTTTAGGTGAATAAAATGTCACTAAAAACTTATGTATTATATGCTCATGATGGTAGCGGAAACCACGGGTGTGAGGCTCTTGTTCGCTCAACATTTAGTCTTTTAGGTACAAGCAAAGAAAATGCTGTGCTTATGTCCACAAGACCTGAAGAAGACAAAAAATACGGACTTTCAGAAATTTGCACAATATTGGGCAAAACAGAAAAAAGACCTCTTAACCGCACAAAACCTGCATTTCTCAAAGCATATTACAATTTAAAGATAAAGAAAAATTATACTCCTATTGAATTTTATGAAAGCAGAGTTGCGGATTTTGTAAAAAAAGGGGATATTGCCCTTTCAATTGGTGGGGACACTTATTGTTACGGTAGTTTCATTCCCTTATTCAAAGCAAACAATATGTATAAATACGGCGGTTTAAAAACAGTTTACTGGGGTTGTTCAATTGAACCCGAACTTTTGGAAAACGCTGATATTGCTAACGATATAAGAAATTTTGATTTAATTACTGCAAGAGAAACAATATCATATGAAGCATTAAAAAAAGTAAACCCCAATACAGTTTTAGTATGTGATTCCGCATTTTTGTTATCTGCAAGTGAGGTTTCTTTTCCTGAAAATATAAAATCCGATGTTGTAGGCATCAACGCAAGTCCTTTGATTGAAGATTGTGAAGAAGGCAAGGGCATTGTTCGCGAAAACTATGATAAACTCATTGAGTACATTATTGATAAAACTGATATGTGTGTAGCATTGATACCACATGTTGTGTGGGAAGCTGTTGATGACAGAAAAATTCTCAAAGAGTTTTATGAAAAATATAAGCACACAAACCGTGTGTTTTTAGTTGACGATTGCCCTTGTGAAGAATTAAAGGGTTATATATCTAAATGCAGATTTTTTATAGGTGCAAGAACTCATTCGACCATTGCCGCATACTCAAGTAATATTCCAACTTTGGTTGTGGGCTATTCTGTTAAAGCAAGGGGTATTGCACAAGACCTTTTCGGCACATGGGAAAACTATGTTTTACCTGCACAGCAGATAAAGGAAAGTGATGAACTTACAAAAGCCTTTATGTGGCTCGAAAAAAATGAAATCAATATAAAGGAACATTTATCAGATATTTTACCTGAATATAAAGAACGTATAAATAATGGTATAGATGCTTTAAAAGCATTATAGATTAAGGAGGGTGTCCAATGTTACCTATAAAAGAATGTACGGGTTGTAGTGCATGCGCTCATATTTGTCCTAAAGGTTGTATAAATATGGTACCGGATAACAACGGATTTATGTACCCTCATATAAATAATGAAACCTGTATTAATTGCGGTATATGTGAAAAAAACTGCCCTGTTTTAAATAAAACAGAACAGAATTTGCAAGAAAATAATAACTGTTATGCAATAAAAACAAATGATGAAATTATAAGAAACCAAAGCTCATCAGGTGGCGTTTTTTCAGTAATTGCCGAAAAAATTCTTGAAAATAACGGTATTGTTTTCGGAGCTGCTTTTGATGAAGGTTTTGTTGTAAAACATATAGGAATTTCATCAATTGACGATTTGGATTTACTCCGTCGCTCAAAATATGTACAAAGTGATTTAAATAATTCTTTTTCACTGGTAAAACAACATCTTGATGACGGTAAGGATGTACTCTTTACCGGCACACCCTGTCAAATTGAGGGGCTGTTGTCCTACCTGAGAAGGCCATATGACAACTTAATTACTATGGACCTTGTGTGCCATGGTGTCCCTGCACCAAATGTATGGGAATGTTATAAAACTTTTGTACAAAAACAATATAAATCACCTATAACGGACATTAATTTCCGCGATAAATCATTGGGGTGGAAAAATTATTATGTGCGCTTCGCATTCGAGGATGGTAGTGTACACTGTAACTCCTTAAAAAACGACCCATATATGAAAGCCTTTTTGACGAATATGGATTTGCGTGAATCCTGTTATGACTGTAAATTCAAATCAACTAAGCACAAAAGTGATATTACAGTAGCTGATTATTGGGGAATTGACAGAATTTTACCTGAAATTGATGACGACAAAGGCGTATCATTGTTATTGATAAACACAGAAAAAGGCAACACCTTACTTGAGAATGTAAAAAACAAATTAACACTTGCAAAAACAGATATAGAAAAAGCATTTCCATATAATCCTTGCATTATTAAACCAGTCTTAAAGCATAATTTTAGGCAATACTTTTTAAGGAATTATAACAAATGTGATTTTGAAAAATTAGTTAATAATTGCTTTAATCCATCTTATATAGTTCGACTTAAAAGAAAACTTTTTCAGCTTAAAAATGGAGATGCTTAAATGATATTACAACCTAAAATAAGCGTAATTGTTCCCGTATATAAATGCGAGGAATATTTAGAAGCTTGCGTTAACAGTATTTTAAATCAGACTTTTTCTGATTTCGAAATTATACTTGTTGATGACGGCTCACCTGACAGCAGTGGTAAAATCTGCGATGTTTTAGCCGAAAAACACAATAAAATAACTGTACTTCATCAGGAAAATAAAGGTCAGGCAGCAGCTCGTAATAACGGTGTTAAAATCGCACGTGGTGAATGGATTCACTTTGTGGATTGTGATGACTGTGTTCATCCTCAAATGCTTGAAGTGCTTTATAATGCTGTTACAGAAAATGGTGTTAAATTAGCTATGTGTTCAGCTTTGCAGGATGAAAAAATCCCTGCTGATTTTTATGCTGATGAAAATATTGAATTTGAAAATCTTGAAATGAACGAAGATAATTTTCTGCACCTTTGTAGGGATTTAAAATACTTTTATTGGGTTGTGTGGGGTAAGCTTATACACAAATCAATTTACGAAAAATTTCCGCTTACAGAAGGCAGAATTTATGAGGACAATGCCATTGTGTGCAAATGGCTTTACGAAGCTAAAAAAGTTGCTATAACTCATACACCTTTGTATTTTTACTATGTAAATACCAGCGGTACTACTAAAAAAGGGTTCACCAAAAAACAACTTGATGTATTATGGGCATTTAAAGAACAGATTGACTTTTTCCATTCTCTTAAATTCAAGAAAATGACAGAGCATCTTGTAACCTATTTTTTTGAGATTTCAGCAAATATGCAGTTTCGTGCAAAAACAGAAAATGCAAAAGAGCTGATACCGTATATAAAGGATAAAGAAAAAGAGATAAAAACCCTTTATTCTGATTATATAAAGCTTGATGCGAAACAAAAACTTTACTATTACGAAAGAACAAACAAGCCTATGTTTTATATCACAAGGCTTAAGAAAAAGTTAGGATTATTAAAATGATAACTATTGTAGTACCCGTTTATAAGGTTGAAAAATATCTCGAGCGTTGCGTTGAGAGCATTCGCAACCAGACTTATACAAATTTTGTGCTTTTGCTTGTTGATGATGGTTCACCTGATAATTGTGGCAAAATCTGTGATAAGTATGCTGAAAAAGATAACCGTATTTTTGTAATTCATCAGAATAATGGCGGACTTTCTGCAGCAAGAAACACAGGTATAAACTGGTTTTATGAGCAAAACAGAAGCGACTATATTACTTTTGTAGATAGCGATGATTGGCTTCATCCCGAATATCTTAGCATATTAATGAACGGAATTACAGAAAATCATGTGAAAGTATCTGTCTGTGATTTCAAGAGGGTTGTTAATGAATCTCCTTTTGAAAATCACTACAATGTTAATTTTGAGTTGAACTCTCCCGAGGATTTTTTAGTAAATCACTTATGGCAATATAACTATGCCTGTGGTAAGCTTTATCACAAAAGTGTATTTTGTGATGTAAGATACCCCGTGGGTAAAGTTTTCGAAGATACTTTTACCACATACAAAACATTACATAGATGTGATGAAATCGCATATACAGAGCTTCAATTATATTATTATTTCCAGAATGAACAGGGTATTTCACATTCTCTTTGGAGTCCGACGGAATTAGTAATTTTCGACGCTATGCAGGAGCAGATGCATTTTTACAAGGAAAAAGGTCTTAAAAAAGCCTTTGACAAAGAGTTTATGCTGTTTGTAAATCACCACGCATATCAGATAGTGCGTATAAAAGAAAATAAAAATGATTTCAAGAAAAACAAGGCTACACTTAAAGAAATAAAAAAGGCTTTAAGAAAACTTCTTAAAGAAAACAGAGACAAATTTAACGTTCATAATATGACCTATTCTTATGAAGCGGCATACCCTGTCTTTATGAAACTTTATGCTCTCGCAAGTAAAATTAAAGCGAAAATATTAAAAATTATTAAAAAAACTATGAATAGAAGGTGATTAGGTGCCAAAAATTTCTGTAATAGTGCCTGTTTATAATGTAGAAAAATATCTACACGAATGTGTGGATAGTATTTTAGCACAGACATTTACTGATTTTGAATTAATTTTAGTTAATGATGGTTCCCAGGATAATAGTGGAGCTATTTGCGATGAATATGCCAGTAAAGATGAAAGAATAACTGTAATTCATCAGGAAAATCAAGGACAGGCATCATCAAGAAACACCGCACTTTCAATAGCCAAAGGTGAGTGGATACATTTTGTGGATAGTGACGATTTAATCCATCCTCAAATGTTAGAAATTTTATATGGCGCTGTGGATGAAAATGTTCAAATATCAGCCTGTGATTTATACGTAGATTGCGTTTATCCTGAGGATTTTTGCTTAGAGAAAAAATGTGAATTCAAAAAGTATCAGGTTAATGAAAACTTCCTAACTCATTTTATGCAAAAAGAAGATCATTTTTATTGGATTGTATGCGCTAAGCTTATAAAAAAAGAAATTATACAAAAGCATCCATTTACGCCAGGAAGAATACATGAAGATAGTGCTGTAGCTTTTAAATGGATTAACGAAACAAAATTTGTTAATATTACTGATAAACATTTGTATTTTTATAGAGTTAATCCTAATAGTACTACTCACATCGATTTTTCTTTAAAAAACTTAGATTATTTATGGATGTTTCAAGAACACATAAAATTTTATGAAGATACAAATTTTAATAAATTAAAAAAAGAACTTTATAGACATTATGCTGTGTCTTGTGCAAAAATGTATTATCGCCTTTTAGAAAATAATTACTGGGCTGAAGAGGCGCAAGATTTAAAAAATAGATTAAAGTTATTTGTAAGAGAAAAAGGAAATCTTATTGATTATAAAGAGGATTGGGAGTTTAATATGGTACATGGTATACTATATCCCAAGGCAATTCGAATAATATTCAGATTAAAGAGATACATGAAAAAAATAAGAGGAAACAGAAATTATCAATAATTTATTTTAAATGCTGTTTTCATTACATATTCATTTATGGCTTTTGCTAAGGAGTTTGAATTATGAATATTTTTATTTCGGCTGATGATAAATACACTCATCCTGCACAAGTAATGTTAACTTCGTTTTTCATAAATAACAACTCAGAAAAACACACAATTTATTTTTTGTACAATGACACACAACAATCAAATATCATACAGCTCGAAAATATTGTAAAAAGATTTAATTCCAAATTTGTTCCTCTTAAGATTACAACAGAAAGTTTCGAGAATTTTATAGCTACCGAACGCTTTCCTGTTAATATTTATTACAGGCTTTCCATCCCATCTCTTTTGCCTGAAACTGAAGAGCGTGCTCTTTGGCTTGATGTTGATTTAGTTGTTAATAATTCATTAAAAGACTTTTATTATCAGGATTTTGAAGAAAAAGCCTTTGTTGCTTGCAAAGATATTGAGAATCGTGAGGAACATTTAAAAAAATTAGAATTATCACCAGATGTTGATTATATCAATTCAGGCGTAATATTATTTAATCTTCCAGTTATGCGCCAATATACATTAAATAATTATTATGATTTTTTTATTTCGCATAAAGATGTAATTGTTTGGCCTGACCAAGATATTCTGAATGGTGTGTTCGCAAACAAAATAAAAGTCCTGAATAGTGACAGATATAACGTACAGGTTTCGAACTGGCGATATAAAGGCGAATATGATTTAAATGAAGTAGCGATTGTACATTACATCGGTAACAGTAAGCCTTGGTTTAAGGAATACACAAATTCGGCTGCAGAAATATGGGATAAATATTATGCTATTACTTTCAAAAAAGGTGCATTTTATATCTTTTCACAAAAAATTCATAGAAAACTTGAAAAGAATATATTCGCACCATTACGAAAATTTATTATAGAAACATATGATAAATCAGATGTATTAAAAAAAATACGTCGAAAGTTCAAATAAAAAATGAGAATCGTCAAATTATTTAAATTCAATTTCAGAGGAAATAAAAATGAGTATTCCTAAAGTTATTCACTACTGTTGGTTTGGTGGTAATCCTCTACCAAAATCTGCAGAAAAATGTATTAAAAGTTGGCAGAAATATTGTCCCGACTATGAAATCAAACGTTGGGACGAAAGTAATTTTGATGTTAATTGTAATGACTATTGCAAATTCTGTTACGAAAATAAAAAATGGGCTTTTCTCACAGACTACATACGCCTTAAAGTTGTTTATGATAATGGTGGCGTGTATCTTGATACAGATGTTGAACTTTTGAAAAATCTTGATGATTTAGTGGAAAATGGTGCATACATGGGATTTGAGGATGAACAAGCCATTGCCACAGGTCTGGGCTTTGCTGGTGAAAAAGGGCATCAATTCATTGGTGAAAATATGCGTTATTACGAAAATCTTACTGATTTTTCAGCCCTTCGCTCCTGTCCTATTATCACAACAGAAATTCTTGTTGCTCACGGATTAAAGGAAAACGACGGCACAATTCAGGAAATTGCTGATATGAAATTATATCCACCTGAATATCTTTGCCCTAAAAATGAGCGTTCAGGACTTACCAATATAACAAAAAACACCTATTCAATACATCATTTTGACGCCTCCTGGTTTGAAAAATCATGGAAAGAAGGCCAAAAAAAGCGTTGGCGAAGAGAAAAGTTAAGATATATCGTTCATCTTCCCAACAAAATTTTAATGAAAATACTTGGGGACAAAAACTACGCTAAATTAAAAGCATTACTTAAAAGAGGTTAAATTATGGCATTCACAAAAGGCTTTATCACAATTGCAACGGGTAAGGAGCAATATTACAAAATTGCACAAAATCTTTTGCGTTCCTATCGTTTCACAACTGAAAATCCTCTACCGTTTGCTCTTTTATGTGATGTTGAAAACGATTACACAAAAGAATTTGATGATGTACGCCTTTTTAGGAATCCAACTTGCTCATACCTTGACAAGCTCAATATGTTTGACCTGCTTCCATACGATATAAATATTTTCATTGATGCA
This sequence comes from Candidatus Fimenecus sp., assembly GCA_045631075.1. GTDB lineage: Bacteria > Bacillota > Clostridia > Oscillospirales > Acutalibacteraceae > Fimenecus. Next base: position 8,399 of record JAZQUC010000197.1, read on the forward strand.
GATTGCCTTGTTTTCAGTGACATCAATCGTCTTTTTGATATATTCGAAAATGCTGATGACTTTTGTTGCTATGGTAGAGTTTTGCCACTTGATGATAAAACAGGGTGGTTTGAATACGAAAACATTAACGCTGATTTACAAAAGCAGATTGACTATGTTGTTGGTCTTCACGGCGGTATTTACTATATGCGAAAAACCGAAAAATGCAAAAAGGTTTTAGACGATGCCAAAACATTCTCTCTAAATTATTCAGATTATAAATTTAAGGGTAAATTTGAAACTCCGGGTGATGAACCTCTTGTTGCTTTGAGTATGGCTGTTAATAAGTGTAAGCCTATAAAACATGATTTTACATCACTTATCTGTTGGTGGGAGCACGAAAATTTATTTAAACTCGATATGACAAATCATAATGCTTTCTGTACTCCTCTTAATACAAATACAGATATTGTTCATTGGGGTACAAGATTTACTAAATCAATTCCTTACGGCAAGGAAGTTGCTGCATTAGAGCTTAATTTGCAAGGTGCAGATGAGAAAGAAATAAAAAAATCCAACAAATATTATGATAGATTAGATTTTAAAGAAAAAGCAAATCAATTTAACATACGGGTTATTAACAAAATAAAAAGAATGTTAAAAATAACTACTAAATAAAACTATTTTTTAGTTTGTCAGAAATATGAATATTGAGTTTAAAGTTAGAGCAAATGAGGTGATTTAAATGGAAGAGAATATTATATTAGAAATTCTTTCTGCATTTATACATAAAAGAGAACCTCATATAAACTGTGATGTGCAGGAAATTAAGATTTTTTATACTTTCTATTTTCAAAACATATTGCCTGTTTTAGCCTATATGGATAAAAAATGGAATATAATAAAAAATGAAAATCTTAAGCAAAAGCTCACAGATAGTTATTATCAAACAGTCGCAGAAAATTTCAAAAAGGTTTCTATGTTTGAAATTATATCGAAAAAGCTGAGCGAAAATAACATTTCTCATATGCCTGTAAAGGGATGGTATTTGCGAAATCTTTATCCTGTTCCGGAACTTCGTACCTTTGGTGATATTGATATTCTTATTCATAAGCAGGACAGGGAAAAGGCTGATAAAATATTTATAGAAAATGGTTACAATGTAAAAGAAAATTGGGAACCGACCTACTGTTATTATAATGACTCAAGCAGGTGTGAGGTGCACACAGAGCTTATGGATTCCGATTTTGGAAAAGGTGAACAGGTGATTTCATTCTTTTCTGATGCTATGGAAACGGCTGAAAAGGATACTGGTGAACGATTAGCACCACAGAAGGATATTCACCTTATATATCTTTTTTGTCATTTGGCAAAGCATTTATATCAAGGCGGTGCAGGAATAAGAGTGTATATGGATATTGCCTTATTTATTAAGGAGAATAGCGACACTCTTAACTTTGAAAAAATATATGATGATTTTAAAAAGTTGCATTTGGAACAGTTTTTCAAAACGGTTACACTTGCTTGCTGTGAGTGGTTTCAGATAGAGTTTCCTTTTGAAATAAATGATATAAAATCAAGCAGTACAGAAGCTTTGAAGGAATATACCTTCAGTGCTGATTTGTTTGGTAAAACAAGGGATAAATCAGTGGTTTCTATAAGAAATAATGAGCAAAGCTCAAAAGCAAGTGTTTTGAAAGAAACATTATTTCCAAGCACTCAGAAAATAGAAGAACGATATAAATTCATTAAAGGTAGAAAATATCTTTTACCTGTAGCATGGGTAGCAAGAGGATTTGTGAATCTGAAGGAGATACCCAAAAAACTTAAATATATAAAGAAGGTTTCGAATGCTGATATGAATAAGGTCGGCGAGTATGATGAATTTATATCTGAAATAGGTTTGTAATTGTATTGGCAAATAATAAAAAGCGTTGCAACAGGGGAGAGATTACCCAAATGCAACGCTTAAATTTTTTATATAAAAGAATTTTAAAGTAAGGTTGTAAATTCCTCATAAGCCTTTGGATTAGCAAAAACCACATCATCAGGGGTAGAAAAGTCAATTTCTTTGCCCTTGTAATTTAATGCTACGCCTCCGGCTTCTTTTAAGATTAATGTTCCTGCTGCAATATCCCAAGGTTGTAAGCCTTTTTCAAAGAATACTTCGCATCTGCCACAGGCTACTGTGCATATATCGTAAGCTGCTGAGCCACTTCTACGAATATCCCTTGAAAAGTCAAAAACTTTTCTTAAAAGTGCAAAGGTTTCATCTGTGTTTTCAGGGTGATAGGGTGATGTGCCGAAAAGAGCAAGCCCGTCAGAAAGCGGACGGTCACTTACCTTTATTTTTTTGCCATTAAGATATGCACCGTTGCCTTTTTCTGCACTGAAAACTTCGTTGGTATATGGGTTATATACAACACCGATAATGACATCATTACCCTTGCAAAGTGCAACTGAAATACAGCTGCAACGGTAATCCTGCATAAAATTTGTTGTACCATCAATAGGGTCAATTATAAAACGCAAAGCAGAGCTTTTAAGGTTGCTGTCACCCTCTTCACCAACAAATTCAGCTTCTGGGAATTCCTTTGCTAACTCGTTAAACAAAAATTCCTGAACAGCAACATCGTATTTTGTCACAAAGTTCTTTTTGCCTTCTTTTGCGGTTACAGCCGATTCCTGATTATGGGCAGAAAGAACAATCTTACCAGCGTTATTTACAATTTCAATAATTTTGTTCAGCATATTTTTTCCTCTTTTCATTCGTTTTCTTTAACATTACAGAAATGCAGCATATTTCGTTATCTGTTATTTTATATTAAACAACAAACCCTCCCTGCTTTTGCAAAGAGGGTTCTCTTTATAAATGTAGGCTTTGCCCTAACTGAAGATATCGTGTAATTAATTTTAACACTCTTATTGTTTTGTTTCAAGTTGTTTAGTAAAAAAATGCAATGTTTTTATAATTGTTAGTCCATTGTGCTTTTCATTTCTTTATGCTCATTTATCACTTGTGAAAAACGCTTATACAATTTATTACACCAATTCATTTGTATTTGCTTGACAATGTTAAGACTTAACATTTATAATTCAATTATAACGATTATTTTGTTAGAAAAAGTGTTCACAAATAAGGAAAATCAGATTATGAAAAGGGTTATTGTTGTTTCAAAAACGCATCTTGATTTGGGATTTACAGACTATGCCGAAAATATTAAACAAAAGTATATACATTCATTTATTCCTGATGCCATTGACCTTGCAGAAAAGGTTAATACACAAGATAAAAAATATTTTGTGTGGACTACGGGCTCATGGATTTTGAAAGAAGCTCTTAAAAATCCGCAACAGAAGGAAAAACTTACAAAAGCCATTAAGGATGGCAATATTGTGCCACACGCTATGCCATTCACAACTCATACAGAATTGCTTGATGAAGATTCTCTTGATTATGGTTTGTCACTTGTAGATGACCTTGATAAAATTCGTGGGAAAAAGACAATTTCTGCTAAAATGACGGATGTTCCAGGTCACACAAAGGGTCTTGTGTCGATTCTGGCAAAGCACGGAATTAAACTTTTACATATTGGTGTTAATGGTGCATCAGCACTTGTTGATGTTCCACCTTGCTTTGTGTGGAAAAATGGTGATGATGAAGTTGTCGTTATTTATTCAGGAGATTACGGTGGAGCGTTTAAATGTGATTTAGTAGATGAAGTACTTTATTTTGACCACACACTTGATAATCACGGTGCACCGTCGCCACAAAAGGTGCTTGATAAAATCAGTAAAATACAGAGTGAATACTCTGATTATGAAGTGTGTGCAGGTACAATTGATGACTTTGCAGAGGTAATTTGGGAAGTACGTGATAAACTTCCTGTTTTTACAGGTGAAATGGGTGATACTTGGATTCACGGTAGTGCCACAGACCCGTATAAATCTGCATCACTTCGCACATTAATAAGTCTTAAAAATGAATGGCTTAAAAATGGTAGTCTGGACAAAAATTCTGACGAATACAAGAATTTTGTTGATGCTATTCTTTGCACGGCAGAGCATACTTGTGGTATGGATTCAAAGACCTATTTTTCAGATTACGGTCACTATCTTAAAAAGGATTTTCAAAAAGCAAGAAACGCAGATAAGGTTAAATTCAAGTATCTTTTCTGCGATTTGCCACAAAGCATACTTCCGTTGGTAAGCCTTTTTGATGGACGAAGAAAGCGTGGATACTATTCAGTTATTGAAAAAAGCTGGGCTGAACAAAGAGCATATGTCGACCTTGCTGTTGATTCATTAAGTGATGAGCATAAGAATATTGCTAAGATGGAAATCGAGAAGCTTATTCCGACTACGCCTGAACTTGTTTCTGCAAATAATGTTGATTCTATTAAGCTTGATGAATGGGAACTTAAAATCAATGAAAATGGTGGCATAGGAATACTTAAATGTGGTAACGATGAAATTATAAGGGAAAATAATGAACCTATATTTACATATCGTTCATTCTGTAATGCAGATTACAAATACTGGCTTAATCATTATTCAAGAAATTTAGATGAAACGGCTGTCTGGGCATTGGGAGATTTTGCTCGTCCCGGTATGAATCGTGTTGAGGGTAAATACCCTATGGGCAGATTTCCATATAAGGTTGAAAAAATATATGGCACAGATTCACAAATTACAGTAAATCTGACTTGTGATAAAAATCTTTGTGATGAATTAGGTGCACCTCGACTGATTCAAGTGATTTATATGCTGACAGCAGATGGTTTAAGTGTAGATGTTTTCTGGTTTGAGAAAGATGCTAACCGACTTACAGAAGCAATTTATATGCATATTTTCCCTGCTGATGATATCAGACTCAAAAAAATTGGTTGCCTTGTGACTCCACAAGAAGTTACAAGTAACGGTAGCAGAAATCTTCACGCAGTTCAGAGTATAGAGATAGGTGATTATGAAATTATCAACCGTCATTCTCCACTTGTGTCAGTAGGCAAAGGCAAAATTCTTGAATTTGATAACAAGTTTGAAAATGTTAAGACTGATGGACTCAGTTTTGTACTTTATAACAATGTCTGGGGAACAAATTTCCCTCTTTGGTACGAAGATAACGCAAGATTTACATTTGAAGTTAAGAAAAAGTAAGACTTTTTCTAGGAATGTTGGCGTTCTTCCTTGGATGCTTTGTGGTACAAACGAAATCGGTGAAGCAATAGGGATTTCAGTAATATTTTTTTAATTTTTACTTTGTGATAGAATTAATTTTAAGGAGATGATATGATGTCAGGAAACAAAAAAATATCTACAACAAAGCTTTCGCAAGATACACTTTTAACTACAGAAGGAAAGTATATATCAAAATTTGAGTATTTCTGCGTATTGCTCTCTCGTGCAGGTGGTATGTTCGGAACAACTCTTACAGGCTCACTTGCAGCAGCATTCCTGCATGAGCTTTATTATGGTCCAGCCGGTGTGGATGCTGACGGTATTGCAAATATTTTGGCCGTTCAGACAACTCTTACTACAATTTGTGGTATTCTTTTTGGTATTATAGGTGGATTTATAATACAGAACTGGAAAACAAGTCTTGGTAGATACCGTCATTGGTATTTTATCTGTCTTGTTCCTACATTCTTGCTTACAGTTCTCTATTTCTATGTTCCACAGGGTTGGTCAATTGAACAGATGAATCTTCTTCGTTATGGTATAGCTTGTTGTCAATCCGCATTCAATGTCTTTAACACACATAGCCAGAATCTTGTTCAAGTAATTTCACCAAACCACAAAGAAAAGAAAACTGTTGCTACAATCTGGCAGCTATCATACTATATCGGATACGGCGGAGCTTATCTCGGTACATTTATTTACGGTCTTTTCAGCGATGACAAAAATCAGATGTACATGACTCTTGCACTTGTTGCAGCTTCTGTTACTGCTTTCGGTAACCTTATGTGCGGTATTTTCTGTAAAGAAAGAATCGAGCTTCCAAAGAAAAAGAAGGTCAAGGTGTCAAAGGCGATGTTTTCGCTTTTCAAATACAAAAATTACCGAGCCTTCCACTTTATGCAGTGGGTTAATGCTTTTGCTATGCTCGGAAAGATGTCAACCTATCTTGCTGCTATCACAGTAGGTTCATCAAAGAATCTGCTTCTTACACTTCCCACAGCAGTAGGAACAGTTGTAGGTAATCTTATTACAACCAAGCTTTCAAAGAAATATGAGCCTACAAAGCTTCTTAAATTCTGTGGACCATATTCACTTATTTCAGCAGGTATTCTGTTTGGCATTTGCTTTGTTGAAGCACAGTTTGACGTTATGTTCTTCAAA
>JAZQUC010000198.1:0-14781 GCA_045631075.1 Candidatus Fimenecus sp.
TGCGTTCTGGGAACCCAAGGAGTTGGGTCTAGTCATTGTCTTCCTAAGACCGCTTGGCCCTCCGACTTGGTTTAGTTCGTTCGTTCTGTGAAGATTTCCTTGATGAAATGGAATATTGCAACGAAAAACCAATTCGCAAGAAAGTCACTCTTGCAACAGGTGTGGACTTTTATCCATATCTTTATGACCTTTGTAAAAAGGCAGAAGAAAAATATCAAATCGAAATTAATGTAAGAAAGATAATCAACAATTTCTTTGGTGAAACTATAACAGTTTCAGGTCTTATAACAGGTGTTGACCTTTATGAGCAACTGAAGAGCATAGATTTAGGTGAATGCTTGTTGTTGCCTCGTTCTATGATAAGTGATTATACAAATCATACTGAAAATAAAAATAAATTTCTTGACGATATGACAGTTGAGGAATTATCTGAAAGATTAAACACAAAAATAATTCTGACTTCTGGTGACGGATGTCAGCTTGTAAAAGATATTCTGGGGGTGGAATAATGGCAAAACCCGTAATAGCAATCGTTGGACGTCCTAATGTTGGTAAAAGTACACTTTTTAACAAACTTATCGGTAAAAGACTTTCAATTGTTGATGATACACCTGGTGTAACTCGTGATAGAATCTATGGTGACTGTGAGTGGCTTGGCCATGAAATGTTGCTTATTGATACAGGTGGTATTGAACCATATTCAGACGATATTATCCTTTCACAGATGCGTCGTCAGGCACAGCTTGCCATTGATAGTGCTGATGTTATCTTTTTCGTAACTGATGTACGAACAGGTGTTGTTGCTACTGATGAAGAAGTTGCAACAATGCTTATAAAGAGCAATAAGCCGATTATCCTTTGCGTTAATAAGGCTGACTCACTGGGTGAGCCACCTGCAGAATTCTATGAGTTCTATAATTTAGGACTTGGTGACCCAATTCAGGTTTCTGCAGCACATGGTCACGGTACAGGTGACTTGCTTGATAAGGTGCTTGAATATATTCCTGATGATATTGAAACAGAAGAAGAAAACGATACTGTAAAGGTTGCTGTTATTGGTAAACCAAACGCAGGTAAATCATCTCTTATCAACAAAATTGCAGGTGAAGAACGAGTAATCGTTTCAAATATTGCAGGTACAACAAGAGATGCAACTGACACATATATCGACAATGAACACGGTTCATTTATGTTTATTGATACAGCAGGTCTTCGTCGTAAGAGTAAAGTGGAAGACCAGATTGAAAAATACTCTGTAATCAGAGCAAGAATGGCTGTTGAAAGAGCTGATGTCTGCATTATTATGATTGATGCAAACGAAGGCTTTACTGAACAGGACTCAAAGGTTGCAGGTATCGCTCACGAACTTGGAAAAGCTTGTATTATCGCAGTAAATAAATGGGATATTGTTGAAAAAGACGGCCAGACAATGGATAAATACCGTAAAAAGCTTATGGTTGACTTCTCATTTATGAGCTATGCACCAATTATCTTTATCAGTGCTAAAACAGGTCAAAGAATTGACAGACTTTTCGAGCTTATTAAATTCGTTGACGCACAGAATGCAATGCGAATTTCAACAGGTAAGCTCAATGACGTCCTTGCAAATGCAACAGCTCGTGTTCAGCCACCATCAGATAAGGGTAAACGACTTAAGATTTACTATATGACTCAGGCATCAACACGACCACCAACATTCGTTTGCTTTGTAAACAATAAGGACTTGTTCCATTATAGCTATCAAAGATATATCGATAACCAAATTCGTGAAGTTTTCGGACTTGAAGGTACACCAACTCGTTTCGTAGTCCGCGAACGCGATAAGAACAATAAAAAATAATTATTAACAAACTGAAAATTATATGTAAAAGGGACTTTTTTAAGTCCCTTTTTTCTTGCCATTTATAATGTAATATGTTATAATTATACGAATATATAGTGAGGTAGTATGTCATGATAATTTTAGGTATCGACCCTGGCTATGCAATAGTGGGTTGGGGCGTAATTGACTATACGGCAAATCGTTTTCAAGTTATCGCTTATGGTGCTGTTACAACTGAGGCAAAAACACCATTTAACGAGCGTCTTGAAACGGTATATGACGGAATTCAAGACATAATATATAAATATAAACCTGATGCTATGGCAATCGAAAAACTGTTCTATAACACCAATGCAAAAACAGTTATCGATGTTGCTCAGGCAAGGGGAGTAATTAACCTTGCAGCACAGAAAAATAACCTGCCTATATTCGAATACACACCTTTACAGGTTAAACAGAGTGTGGTTGGTTATGGTCGAGCAGAAAAGAAACAGGTTCAGGAAATGACAAGAGTTATTTTAAAGCTTGAAAAAATTCCAAAGCCTGACGATACTGCTGATGCACTTGCAATGGCTATATGTCACGCTCACGCAAGTGGCTCACTTATGGGAAGATTAAACCAGTTAAAATAAAGGATTTTTATTATGATTTATTCAGTAACAGGAAATGTAGTTGACTTTGATGCTAATACCGTATGCGTTGATGTAAATGGTGTTGCATTCCGTTGTATGACTACTCTTACAACTTCACAAAAATGTGCATCAATGGGAATGAAAGTCACTCTTTTTACATATTTAAATGTCAGGGAAGATGCAATGGAGCTTTTCGGTTTTTACGATAAAACTGAAATGGATTGCTTTAAAATGCTCATAACTGTCAATGGTGTTGGTCCTAAAATGGGACTTGCGATTCTTTCAGAATTAACTCCTGATAAAATTGCATTAAGCATCGCATCAGGTGACCATAAAGCACTTACAAAGGCTAGTGGCGTTGGTCCTAAACTTGCACAAAGAATTTGTATGGAACTTAAAGATAAAGTGGGTAAGACAATGGGAAATGTTGATTCTTCAATTGACCTTACTGCAGTCAGCTCAACTCTTTCAAATTCAAATACTGCAGAAGCTGTTGCTGCTCTTGAAATGCTCGGTTATTCACAGAGTGATGCAAGTGTAGCTGTAAGCAAAATTGATTCTTCACTTTCAGTTGAAGATATTATTAAACAGGCACTTAAAATGCTTTCATTTAATTAAGGAGGAATTTAAATGGATTTCGAAAATGAAAACAGAATAATGACTCCTGGTTTTACAGAAACAGACCACGATATTGAGATTTCTTTACGACCGAAAACATTGACTGAATATATTGGTCAGGAAAAGGCAAAAGAAAATCTTAAAATATATATTGAAGCAGCAAAAAACAGAGGTGACACTCTCGACCACGTTTTACTTTATGGTCCTCCTGGACTTGGTAAAACAACTCTTGCAGGAATTATCGCAAATGAAATGGGTGTTCAAATCAGAGTAACATCAGGTCCTGCAATCGAAAAGCCAGGTGACCTTGCTGCACTTCTTACAAATCTAAACGATGGTGATGTGCTTTTCATTGACGAAATTCATCGTCTTTCCCGTGCAGTTGAAGAAGTTCTTTATCCTGCAATGGAAGATAATGCACTTGATATTATCATCGGTAAAGGTCCATCTGCTCGTTCAATTCGTCTTGATTTACCACGATTTACATTAGTCGGTGCAACGACTCGTGCAGGTCAGCTTACAGCGCCACTTCGAGACAGATTTGGTGTTATTTTAAGACTTGAGCTTTACACTCCTGAAGAATTAGCACAGATTGTAAAGCGTAGTGCAGGAATCCTTGATATATATGCTGAAGATGGTGGTGCGTTGGAAATTGCATCCCGTTCACGTGGAACACCGCGTATTGCAAACAGACTCTTGAAAAGAGCAAGGGACTTTGCGCAGGTTATGAGTAACGGTGTAATAAGTGAAGATAACGCAAAAATTGCTCTCGGCAGAATGGAAATTGACGAAATCGGTCTTGATAATATTGACCGACTTATGCTTACAACAATGATTCGCAACTTCAACGGTGGTCCTGTGGGACTTGAAACAATTGCCGCTACAATCGGTGAAGAAGCAGTTACAATCGAAGATGTCTATGAACCGTACTTAATGCAAATCGGATTTTTGGCAAAAACCCCTCGTGGCAGAGTTGTCACTCCGCTTGCATATAAGCATTTAGGGTATAAATCTACAGAATCTAAAAATAATAATTCTCAGACAACATTATTTTAGGGAGATTATTATATGGGTAGATTGTTTGGAACAGACGGTGTAAGAGGAATTGCAAATACTGAGCTTACTTGTGAACTCAGTATGCAAATCGGAAGAGCAGCAGCGATGGTGCTCAGTAAAAATCTCGACGGAAGAAAACCAAAAGTTCTAATCGGTATGGATACCCGTGCATCATCACAGATGCTTGAAAGTGCAATTACAGCAGGGCTTTGTTCAGTTGGTGCTGATGTGTTGCAGTTAGGTGTTGTTCCAACTCCTGCGGTGGCGTTTTTGGTTCGCCAATACAATTATGATGCAGGTGTAATGATCTCGGCATCACACAATACTTGCGAATACAACGGAATTAAGATTTTTCAGTCAGCAGGGTTTAAATTACCTGATGAGCTTGAAAATGAGATTGAAGAAATTATACTTGATAATGCAACAGAAATTCCAACACCAATTGGCGGTGAAGTGGGAAGAGTAAAGAAAAGTGAAAAAGCAGATGCTGATTACATTGAACACCTTATTTCTACTACCAAAATGAATTTCAAAGGCTATAAGATTGCACTTGACTGTGCAAACGGTGCATCAAGTGTTTCGGCAAAAGAAGTTTTTACCCGTCTTGGTGCAGATGTTGTTGTAATCAACGCAAACCCTGACGGTGTTAATATAAATGCAAACTGTGGTTCAACACACCTTGATGCTTTGCAGAAATGTGTTGTAAAAAATAATTGCGATTTAGGTTTTGCCTTTGACGGTGATGCCGACAGAATGTTAGCAGTTGACCATACGGGTGAAATTGTTGATGGTGATAAGTGTATTGCAGTCTGTGCAAAGCATATGAAGCAACAAGGTAAACTTGAAAAAGATACTGTAGTTGTTACCGTTATGAGTAATATGGGATTTTTTAAATTCTGTGGAAATAACGGAATCAAATGTGAAAAGACAAAAGTCGGTGACCGATATGTACTTGAAAATATGGTTGCAAACGGTTACAACATTGGTGGTGAACAGTCAGGACACATCATATTCCTTGCATTTGCCACAACAGGTGATGGTCAGCTTTCTGCAATTCAGTTGCTTTCTGTTATAAAGGAAACAGGCAAAAATCTTAAAGAATTAAGTAGTGAAATGGAAGTTTATCCGCAGGTGCTTTTTAATGTGCGTATTTCAAATTTTGGTAAAGCACAGTTTCCAAAAAATAAAGAAGTACAGAATGCCATAAAACAGGCTGAAGAAGAATTAGGAAATAACGGACGAATTCTTGTTCGTCTTTCAGGTACTGAACCCCTTGTACGAATAATGCTTGAGGGTAAGGATTCAGATAAAATCAATGAACTGGGTGAAAGTGTTGCTCAGGTAATAAGAGAAAGGTTAGTATAAAATGCGAGTTGCCGATAATTGGAAAGATTATGAACTTATAGATTGCTCTTGTGGTGAACGACTTGAGCGTTGGGGTAATATCACTTTGATTCGTCCTGACCCACAGGTTATATGGAAAACGGAAAAGAAAAATCCGCTCTGGAAAAAGGCTGACGCTGTTTACCACCGTTCACAAACAGGTGGTGGTCAGTGGGAAATAAGAAACAAAATTCCTGATTTCTGGACAATAGATTATCGTGATTTAACCTTTAATATAAAAACAATGGGATTTAAGCACACAGGTCTTTTCCCTGAACAGGCTGTTAACTGGGATTTAACTGCTGAAATTATTAAAAATGCAGGTCGCGAAGTTAAAGTCCTTAATCTCTTTGCATATACAGGTGGTGCTACCATTTCAGCACTTAAAGCAGGTGCTTCAGTTTGCCATGTTGATGCATCAAAGGGTATGACACTTTGGGCAAAGGAAAATGCAGTTTCATCAGGCGTTGCTGACAAGCCTGTAAGATGGATTGTTGACGATTGTATTAAATTTGTTCAGCGTGAAATCCGTCGTGGAAATAAATACGATATTATCATTATGGACCCACCATCATACGGCAGAGGTCCTGGTGGCGAAGTATGGAAGCTTGAAAATGAAGTTTATGGCTTCGTTGAGCTTTGTAGTCAGGTTTTATCAGATGACCCACTCATGGTACTTATTAACTCATATACAACAGGACTTTCACCATCTGTTATGGAATACATACTTGGTGCTGTTGTTAAAAAGCGTTTTGGTGGTAAGGTAACGGGTAGTGAAATCGGACTTCGTGCTACTGAAAATGGACTTGTGCTTCCTTGTGGTGCATCTGCAATTTGGAGTAAAGAGTAATGTCAATTATTGAATTTAAAAATGTAACATTCCGTTATGAGAGTGACGACGAAGGTGTTGTTTTAGCACCCGCTGTAAAGGATTTTTCACTCACAATCAATGAAGGTGACTTTATGGCGATTCTTGGTCATAATGGTTCAGGAAAAAGTACATTGGCAAAATTAGCTAACGGACTTTTACTTCCTGAAAGTGGTACGGTTCTCGTTGACGGTATGGATACAAAAAATGAAGATGACGATATAAAAATCAAACAGACTGTAGGTGTTGTTTTTCAGAATCCTGATAATCAGATTGTAGCAACTATAGTTGAAGAAGATGTGGCATTCGGTCCTGAAAATTTAGGTGTTGAACCTTCCGAAATCCGCCGTCGTGTTGATGAATCATTGAAAATCGTCGGTATGTATAAATATAAAAATCACGAACCACATAAACTTTCAGGTGGTCAGAAACAGCGTGTTGCAATAGCAGGTATAATTGCTATGGAGCCTCGTTGTATTATTCTTGACGAGCCTACTGCAATGCTTGACCCAGAAGGCAGACGAGATGTAATGAAGGCAATAAAACGCCTTAATCGTGAACTTGGTATTACGGTTGTTTTCATTACTCATTATATGGAAGAGGCTTGTGAAGCCGACAGAATTGTCGTAATGGATGATAGCCATCTTTTAATGGACGGAACGCCAAAAGAGGTTTTTGCAGATACCGATAAAATCAGAAATATCGGTCTTGATGTGCCACAGACTTGTCAGTTGGCAAAAATGCTTAAAAATGACGGAATAAGTCTTAAAAATGATTTGTTAAGCATTGACGAGCTTGTGGAAAATATAGATGAATTATTGAAAGGTCATTAAAAATGTCTCACCTTAAAACAGAAAATTTAACATATGTCTACGGTGAAGGCACACCTTTTAAAATCACCGCACTTGACAATGTAAATATAGAACTCCATAAGGGCGAGTTTGTAGCTATAATCGGTCATACAGGTTCAGGAAAAAGTACTCTTGTTCAGCACCTGAACGGACTTTTAAAGCCGACTAACGGAAAAATCTTTCTTGATGAAAAGAATATACACAATTCAAAATCAACACTTTTTGATGCTCGTTTTCGTGTGGGGCTTTGCTTTCAGTATCCTGAATATCAGCTTTTTGAAGAAACTGTTTATAAGGATATTGCCTTTGGTCCTACAAATATGGGACTCTCAAAGGGTGAAGTTGACGAACGAGTAAGAAAAGCAGCAAAGTATGTGGGAATTCCTGATGAAATGCTTGCAAAGTCACCGTTTGACCTTTCAGGTGGTCAGAAAAGAAGAGTAGCAATTGCGGGTGTAATATCAATGGAACCTGAAATTCTTATTCTTGACGAGCCTACAAGCGGTCTTGACCCTATGGGAAGAGAGCAAATTCTTTCACTTGTGAAAAATTATCGTGAACAAACGGGAAAAACAGTAATCATAGTTTCTCACAGTATGGAGGATGTTGCTCGTTTTGCTACAAAGGTTATTGTAATGAACGATTCAAAGGTTGAAATGACAGGTACAGTTGATGAGGTCTTTGAAAAAGCATCAAGACTTCGTGAAATCGGTCTTTCAGTACCACAGATTACAGAAATTTTTATAAAGCTTCGTGAAAAGGGCTATGATGTCAGCGAAAAAATTTATACGGTTGAGCAAGGCTATCTTGAACTCAAAAAGCTTTTTGAGGGGAGGGGAATTTCTTGATAAAAGATATTACAATCGGTCAGTATTTCCCTTTTAATTCGGTAATCCACCGACTTGACCCAAGAACAAAATTGCTTTTCACTATTTGCTTTATTGTGATGGTGTTTGTTTCAAACAACTTTGTTTCACTTTTATTTAATTTTATATTAGCAACAGTAATTATCAGCTTATCAAAAATCCCCGTAAAAACTGTTGTCAAGGGGTTAAAGCCAATTCTCCTTGTTGTAATTATCACATCCGTTTTACAGATTGCTTATGTAAAAACAGGCGTAACACTTATTGATTTTTGGAGAATAAATATAACAAGTGGTGGCGTTTTAACAGCCGTTTTTATGGCAATTCGCATTTCCTTACTTATTGTAATGAGCACAATGCTCACATATACAACATCTCCTACATCGCTTACAAATGGTCTTGATAAGCTGTTTGCACCACTTACAAAAATCGGCATAGATTTTCATATGGTCACAATGATAATGACTATTGCACTTCGCTTTATTCCTACTCTTATTGAAGAGGTGGATAAAATTATGAGTGCACAAAAAAGTCGTGGTGCATCCTTTGACCAGGGCAATCTTATTAAAAGAGCAAAAGCCCTTATTCCATTGTTTATTCCTTTGCTTTTCAATTCTATCAGACGAGCATACGAATTGGCAAATGCAATGACTTGTCGTTGTTATAATGGCGGTAAAGGTAAAACTACTATGAATGCACTCAAATTCAAAAAGAGTGATTATGCATCATATTTAGTTATGGTGTTGATTATAGCTATAATAATAGTGCTTAATATTTTCTGTGGTGAATATAATGCGGAATTTACTTTTAACCTTGCGGTATGATGGTGCTTCGTTTCATGGTTGGCAAATACAACCAAACGCAGTTACCGTACAGCAGGAATTATGTAACGCTTTTAAAAATATAAGCGGAAATGATGAAAATATAATAGGATGCAGTCGTACTGATGCGGGTGTTCATGCAAATATGTTTTGTTGTAATGTGCGAACAGAATGTAAGGTTTCTGCAGAAAAGATACCTGATGCCTTGAATTTTTATCTACCATCAACTGTTTCTGTTTATGATTGTAAGGAAGTCCAATACGATTTTCACGCAAGATATGATTGCAAGGGAAAAGAGTATGTTTACTTAATTTATAACGGTAAATACAGAAATCCTTTTTATGAAAATAAAGCTTTGTTTTATCCTTATAAGATAGATGCAGAAATGCTTGATAATGAAGCAAAATCATTTATAGGTACTCACGACTTTTCAGCATTCTGCAGTGCAGGAAGTGAAGTTCAGGATAAAGTGCGAGAAATATATGATTGTACTGTTTCGCGTAATGGTGATTTAGTTGAAGTTCGTGTCAGCGGAAACGGATTTTTATATAATATGGTGCGTATCATTGTTGGAACACTTCTTGATATCCAGCGTGGAAAAATCCAAAAGGGAAGTATTAAAGAGATAATAAACAGTCAGAACCGTAATAATGCAGGTGTCACCGTTGACGGATATGGACTGTATCTTAATAAAGTATTTTATGATTAATGTGTGGTGAACTTTGTGGAAGAAAGAAATAAAAAGCCGGTAAAAAAACGAAAACCAATTAAAAAGAAAAAAATAAAATTAACGGTAAGTGCTAAAAATGCAAAAACATTAAAGCTTCTTGCAATTATATTTGTTGTGCTTCTTTTGATTATTCTTGCAGCAGGACAGTTCGGTGGAGTAACATTTTCAACAATAGGTGACCAGATAAGAACATCTATAGCGGGATTTGGCTCAGGTGATGGTTATCCGTACAGAATGAACGGTGTTGAGATAAGTGATGCAGGTGTTACAAATTCCGATTTGATGTTGGTTTATGATGATACCGTAAAGGTTCTTGATTCCACAGCAAAGGAACTTTCAAACCTTAATCATAACTACGACCATCCTGTTCTCAGCAGTAATAGTGGTCGTGCATTGATTTTTGACGAAGGCGCAAAAAAGTTCAGAGTTCAGTCAAAAACTAAGGTTCTTTATGAAAAAGAACTTGACTATATGATTTTAACAGGTGCTATGGGCAAGGACGGTACTGTTGCAATCGGTTCAAGAACAACTGATGCTCAGAGTATGTTGACGGTGTATAACACAAAAGCAGAAGAAATTTTTGTTTGGAAATGTGCAAAAGAAAACATTATATCCTGTGATGTTTCTGATAACGGAAAATACTTTGCTGTAACAGTACTTGGTGTAAATAATGGTTCGGTTTATTCAAAGGTTCACATTTTCAATAAAAATAATGAAGAGCCAAAAGCAACCTTTGAATATGTTGATAGCGCAGTTTCGTCTGTTCAGTTCCTTTCAAATGAAACATTGTTTGTATTCGGTAATAATATATGTGAGGTTATAAAAGGGGATAAGGTAAAGGAAAAAATTGATGTTACTGTCAACACTCCATATAAACTTTACATTTCCGATAACAATACTGCAGTTCTTGTTCTCTCACAGTATTCAAGCACAACGCAGAAAATTATAAAAGTATTCAATAAATCTGGTTCAGAGCTCTTCACACAGGAAATCAACGGTCTTATCAAATCTGTATCTACTGATGGAAAATATACAGGTGTTCTGACCGACGAACAGGTTCAGATTTATAATAATCGTAACGGTAAGCTTTGCGGTTCAGCGGATGTTAATACAGATGCTGAAAAGGTTATGATTTCAGGAAGAAATACATACGTTTATTCCGTGGATAAAATTGATAAATATTCTTCAGTCAGCGATAATAAAGACTGATATTAAAAGGTGAAAATATGAGTATTATTTTGGATGTAATTCTTATAACAATTTTTGCAGCGTTTATATTTACTGCGGCAAAAAAAGGCTTTATGCTTACATTACTTGAACTTCTTGCAGTAATTGTAGCGCTTGCTATGTCACATCAGCTCAGCCCTGTTGTTGCACAGGCAACTTACGATGCTGTTCTTGAAGAAAGTCTTATCAAAACTGTTGAAACACAAATTGATGAAACACTTAACATATCTTCAACAACTGCACAGGCAGAGTTGCTTTTAGAGTCTATTCCTGATTTTATGGTGTCCTTTGCATCATCGGCGGGTGTAGATTTAGAAGAAGTAAAAACACAGATTTCATTTGAAAAGTTTTCTTCTGAAAATCTTGCAACAGAGCTTGTAGAAAAAATTGCACAACCAATTGCAGTTGGTGCATTAACAGTAATTTTCTTCCTTCTTTTATCAGCAGTATTGATTTTTGCATTGAAATGGTTAGCAAAATTACTTTCAAAGCTTTTTAAATTACCATTAATCGGAACTGTAAATAAAGTTCTCGGTGGTGTTTTAGGTGCTTGTAAGGGTGTGCTTGTAATTGTGTTTGTATGCACATTCCTTGAACTCATTTTTGCAAATGGTGATAGCGAGATTTCAAATGCAGTCAATAATTCATATGTAATCGGATTGCTTGATAATGTAAATCCGTTCATAAAATCATTAAAGGATATATTCTGATTAAGGAGTGAATATTATGAGTGAAACAAAGAAAACATTAAAAGAAAATTTAAAAGAAATATTTGACGGTTGTCTTACAATACCAAATCTTATTTCTGTAATAAGAATTTTGTTAATTCCTGTAATTGCAGTGCTTTATTATAAAGGTTATATCTGGTGGACTGTATTTGTAATATTCATTTCAGGTTTGTCAGATGCTGTTGACGGTAAAATTGCAAGAAAGTTTAATCAGGTTTCAAACCTTGGTAAACTTCTTGACCCTGTTGCTGATAAACTTACAATTTTTGCACTTGCTATTGTTCTTTTCCTTAAATTCAAGGAAGCACAAAGCGAGTCAATGCAAGCATTTGCATGGGTATTCTTACTCTTTATCGCAAAAGATATTATTATGATTTTAGGTAGCGTTGTACTAATTGCATTGGGTACAAGACCTGTTGCAGCAGAAATCTGGGGTAAACTTGCAACATTCGTATTCTATGCAGTAATGGTAGTAATAATAGGCTTTGGCCCTGAAATTGGTGCTATCAGTATGTATTATCCACAATACACAATTCCTGAAACATTTATGTTTGTTCTTGTAGTTGTGGCTGTTGTATTGACATTTATTGCATTCTTCAGCTACTTACCAAGTGCAATTAAACAGATGAAAGAAAATTCAAAGAAAAAGTAAAGAGGACACATAATGAATAAAAATATGATTTGCAGTAAATGCAAACAACGACCTGCCGTAATCTTTATAACAAAGATGGAAGGCGATAAAACAACTAACGAGGGCTTATGCATCAAATGTGCAATGGAAATGAATGTTGGCCCGATTAAGCAAATTATGGAAAATATGGGCTTATCTGAAGATGATCTTGACGATATGAGTGAACAGATGGAACAGATGATGGAAAGTATGGGCGATGATTTCCAGCTTGGTGGTGCATCAACATTTCCATTTATGCAGAATATGGGTATGATGTCTATGGATGTTCCTGAAGAAAATATCAAGGACCTTAATGGTGACAAAAAGCCTAATAATAAGAGTAAGAAAAAGCAGGGAACAAAGAATGACAAGAGAAAGATGCTTTCTCTTTACTGTACTGATTTGACTGCACAGGCAAGAGAAGGCAAGCTTGACCGAATTATCGGCAGAGATACTGAAATTGCAAGAGCAGTTCAGATTTTGTGCAGAAGAACAAAGAACAATCCTTGTCTTATCGGTGAGCCTGGTGTTGGTAAAACTGCTATTGCCGAAGGACTTGCACAAAGGATTGCTGACGGTAATGTTCCTGCAAAGCTTATGGATAAAGAAATTCACCTTCTTGACCTTACAGCACTTGTTGCCGGTACACAATTCCGTGGACAGTTTGAAAGCAGAATTAAAGGCCTTGTTGAAGAAGTAAAGAGTGAAGGTAATATCATTCTCTTTATTGACGAAGTTCATAACCTTGTTGGCACAGGTGATGCAGAAGGTTCAATGAACGCTGCAAACATCTTAAAACCTGCACTTTCTCGTGGTGTAATTCAGGTAATCGGTGCAACTACATTCAATGAATATCGTAAGCATATTGAAAAAGATGCTGCTCTTGAGCGTCGTTTCCAGCCTGTAAAGGTTGATGAACCATCAATTGAAGATACATTCAAAATGCTTGTTGGCATTAAGGGTTATTACGAACTTTTCCATCGCGTACAAATTAGTGATAATCTTGTATATAAAGCAGTAACACTTTCAGAAAGATATATTACTGACAGATTTTTACCTGATAAGGCAATTGACCTTCTTGATGAAGCTTGTACTTGTGCAAATCTTCGTAATAAAGCAATCAGCGAAAACGAGATTAACGAAAAGAAAATCGCAACTCTCAAAAAAGACCTTGAAGCACTTGAAGAAAAAATTGCAAATCCTGAAGGTGACGAAGACCTTAACCCTGTGTACGAAGATTTGTACAGAACTAAAGGTGAACTTGCAGTTTGTGAAGGCAAAGCATCTGAATTACAGGAAAAAGCAAAGGATAATAATGTTACGGAAGATGATTTGGCAAAGGTTATTAATCTTTGGACAGGAATCCCTGCAACAAAGGTTGTTGAAGGTGATGTAAACAGATTAAAGGGACTTGAAGACCGTCTTATGGAAAAAGTAATCGGTCAGGATGAGGCTGTTAAACTTGTTGCCAATGCAATTAAGCGTAGTAGAATTCAGCTTACACTTCAGAAGCGTCCTGCATCATTTATTTTCGTAGGACCAACAGGTGTTGGTAAAACTGAACTTGTAAAACAGCTTTCAACAGAACTATTTGACACTCCTGAAACACTCATTCGTCTTGATATGAGTGAGTTTATGGAAAAACATTCAGTTTCTCGTCTTATCGGTTCACCTCCGGGATATGTTGGCTATGACGAAGCAGGTCAGCTTACTGAAAAAGTACGCAGAAAGCCATATTCAATTATTCTTTTTGATGAAATTGAAAAAGCACATCCTGATGTAATGAATATTCTTCTTCAAATTCTTGATGAAGGTAAAACAAATGATGCTCACGGCAGAACAGTAAGCTTTGCAAATACAGTAATCATTATGACATCAAATGCAGGTAGCCAGAAAGCAGAAGCATCATTGGGCTTTGGTAAGAGCACAAAGGATATTTCAAAAGAAAAAGTCCTTAAAGCACTTAATGAATTCTTGCGTCCTGAATTTATTGGTCGAATTGATGAAATCGTTGTATTCAATCCACTTGATGACGAAGATTACAAGAAGATTGCAGTCCTTATGATGGACGAAATGAAAACAGTTCTCAAGGATAAGGGAATTGAAATCGTTTATGACGACAATACACCATCAGCGATTGTTTCAAAAATGGACGGTAATGTACGAGGGGCAAGAGACCTTCGTAACGTAATCCGTAGAAATATCGAAGATAAGGTTTCAACACTTATGATTGATAATCTTGGTACAGTTATGAACAAAATTCTTGTAACATCAACTGACAACAACATTGAAGTAACATTTGAATAAAAAGGTAGGGCGGGGTCAAATATTGACCTCGCCTTTGTCATTTTAACATTCAAATTATAATTTATCGGGGATATTTAATTGAATGTTCTTTGGCTCCCTCTGACGAGGGAGCTGTCTGCGAAGCAGACTGAGGGAGAGATTTAGTGTGCCGTAAAACTATCTCTCCCTCCGTCAAAATCAAAGATTTTGCCACCTCCCTCGTCAG
>JAZQUC010000199.1:0-36744 GCA_045631075.1 Candidatus Fimenecus sp.
GTCGGTGTTGATTGCGATGAGGGTCCACCTGTTCCCATCCCGAACACAGTAGTTAAGCTCATTTGCGCCGAAGATACTTGGCTGGAAGCGGCCCGGGAAAATAGGTAATGCCGACATAAATATTCCTCTATAGCTCAGTCGTTAGAGCATGCGGCTGTTTACCGCAGGGTCGTTGGTTCGAGTCCAACTGGGGGAGCCAGAAAAATCCAAGTCGAAAGACTTGGATTTTTTATACATTGCGAAAGCAATGGTATATCAACACGCTTTAGCGTGTATATCATCACCGCAGGTGCATAGACTTTTGCAATGATGATATACAAGACCACGTCTTGATGATATGCAATTACTTGCATAATTGATAATATACAAATCCTACGGATTTGATAATGTTTAAACAGTTTAATTTTTGTTACATAAAGTCAGAAATTTCCGTGCACGATAGTGGGCGGATTTTTTTGCTTATTCACTAGTAACTTTTCACTTTTTAAAATTATCTGAACGGATATTCAGGTAAGAAATAGTAGTGAAGAGTAAAATCGAAGTAGAAGCACTAAAAAATAGAGGGCTGAAGTGAGTATACTCTAAAGGACGTATTTTATGATAAAAAGCGAGCCGTAAAAACGACTCGCTAATTTTTTTACCTCAGATATTTCGGTCTACGGAAGGAATATGTAATTATAGACCAAGCAACTGCTTTTTCTTTGCATCAAATTCTTCTTGGGTCACGACTCTAAAGAACTTCTTTTTTTAAATTATGAGAATGAATTGAAGGATATGAAAATCTGCTTGAAATTCTTAAATATTTGTGTTATGTTAAGAGAGCAAATGAAAGGGATTGAAAAAGTATGATTAAAGAAAAATTAAGCAAAAAAAATTGGCTGATAATTGCATTGTTCAGCCTTATGGGTGGTGTTGCATGGAATACAGAGAATATGTATTTCAACACCTTTATTACTAATGAAATATATGCAGATGTATCACAGGCTGCTATCGTTGGTTCAATGGAGGCAACTACTGCTATTGCTCGTATGGTTGCACTTTCGGCAATTGCAGCTGTACTGACTACATTTATAATGGGCGCATTAAGTGACAGACTTAAAAACCGTAAGATGTTTATCTCTGTCGGTTATATTCTGTGGGGTATAGTTACTGCGATGTTTGGATTTATTTCCAAAGAAAATGTTGCAAATCTTTTTAATCTTACTGATGAAGCAAAGATTCTTGGCAGTACAGTTTGGTTTATTATCCTTATGGATATTGTAATGACATTTATGGGTTCAACAAGTAACGATGCAGCATTTCAGGCTTGGGTGACTGATGTTACAGTGCCAAAGCAAAGACCTATTGTTGAGACTGTTTTGTCAGTTGTCGGTACAGTTTCTTCATTTATTGTTACGGGTGTAGGTAGTTTTGCTCAGGCAGGGACTATCACATACAAGGTTTTCTTTATAGGTCTTGGTCTTGTTGTAACTCTTTGTGGTGTTGTAGGTCTTTTCCTTATTAAAGACCCACCACAAACTCAGAATATTAAAGTGTCTGAAAATTATTGGAATGACCTTTTTTATGGTTTCAGACCATCTGTTATAAAAACAAATGCAAGATTATATCTTTCTCTTGCATCATTCTGCCTGGCAATTGTAGCATTTCAGGTTTTTTACCCATATCTTCTTACATACATTCAGTATGTTGTTATTCCTGATAACGGTGGTGTAGCAAATATTTTAAAACCATCTGTTATTATAATGGCTGTGATAGTTGTAGCAATCCTTCTTTTCTGTATTGTTAAATTACTCAAGCTCTCAACAGAGAAAAGGGGCTTGTGCCTTATCGTGGGTGTTGTTGTGCTGAGTTTAGGCTTTTTCATTCTTTCAACAAGTACAAGTATTTATGTAATTATTTTAAGTCTTTTGCCTGTTGTTGTAGGAAATGCTCTTGTGAATATCTTGTTCAGTGCTGCTGTTAAGGACTTTATTCCTGATGGCAAAGCAGGTATGTTCCAAGGTATCAGAATGATTTTTGTAGTACTTCTTCCTATGGTTATAGGTCCTGTGATTGGTGATATGGCTTGTCAGAGGGCTGCACAGACGATTATAAATGAAGCAAATGCAGAGGTAATTGTACCTGCAAAAAATATGTTCCTTTGGGCAGGGGTTATTTGTATATTTGCTCTTATTCCGTTGTATTTCCTTGTAAAAAAAGGATTGAATGTTGATTCAAAGGAAACAGAGCAGGTGGCTTGAGGTGACAATATGAAAAAATGGGATTTTTATACATCAAAAGAACTCAAACCACAAGGATGGCTTAAAAGACAACTGGAAATTCAGGCTGAGGGTTTAAGCGGTAATCTTCACAAAATCTGGCCCGATATCCGTGACAGTGCATGGATTGGCGGAAAATGTGAAGGTTGGGAACGAGTACCTTATTGGCTTGACGGATTTATTCCGCTTGCGTATCTTTTGGAAAATGACGAAATGATTGCAACAGTAAAAAAATATATTGATGCGATTGTCTCAGCACAGGAAGACGATGGTTGGATTTGTCCTTGTGAAAAAGATAAACGGGCAAAATATGACACATGGGCAATACAGCTTATATGCAAAACGCTTAAAGTTTATTATGATTGTTCAGGTGACGAAAGAATTCCTGATGTTATTTATCGAGTTCTCAAAAACTATTATGAACTTCTTAAAA
The DNA here is from genome assembly GCA_045631075.1 of Candidatus Fimenecus sp. GTDB lineage: Bacteria > Bacillota > Clostridia > Oscillospirales > Acutalibacteraceae > Fimenecus. The sequence continues at coordinate 2,692 of JAZQUC010000199.1, forward strand.
GCGGTGAAATTAAATTATTCGGTTGGGGAAAATACAGATGGTTTGAATCTTTCATTTCACTTAATTTCTTATACGAAAGATACAAGGAAGATTGGATAAAAGACCTTGCTGAGATAATCAAGAAGCAAGGTTTTGACTACAACACAACAACTGAAAATTGGAAAAAGCCAAGCCATAAATGGCAGATGAAAACTCATATTGTGAATCTGACAATGATGCTTAAAAGTGAAGCAGTTTCACACGAGTTGCTTGGTGAGAAATATGCTGATAATGCTGAAAAGCTTCGTGAAATACTTGATAAGTACAATGGTACTGTATTTGAAGGCTTTACAGGTGACGAGGTGCTTTCAGGCATTGACCCTACAAAGGGTACTGAACTTTGTGCAGTTGTTGAACAGATGTATTCCTATGAAGAAATTTTTGCTCATACGGGTGATAACAAATGGGCAGAACGACTTGAAGTTCTTGGATTTAACGCTTTACCTTCTACAATCAGTGAAGATATGTGGACTCACCAGTATGTACAGCAGGTGAATCAGATTGCTTGTCAGAAAACAATGATTATGGCACCATGGAGTACAAACGGTCCTTATGCACATACATTCGGACTTGAACCGAACTATGGTTGTTGTACTGCAAATTTTAATCAGGGTTGGCCTAAATTTGCTCTTTCATCATTTATGCATAATGGAAATACAATTATCAATTCAGTTATGTTGCCGTCCGTTTTAAAGGATAATGGTGTTACAATTAAGCTTGAAACCAATTATCCGTTTGAGAATAAAATGCAATATTCAATTGATAGTGATAAGGATTTTAATTTTGTAATTCGTATTCCGTCTTTTGCAAAAAATCTTAAGGTCAATGGTGAAAATAGAGATGTAAATGACATTGAATTTGCAGCAAAACAAGGTAAAACTGACATTGAAATTGAGTTTTCTGTATCACCATATTTCAAAAAACGACCAAATGACCTTTATGCATTACAGATGGGTTCATTGGTGTTCTCTGTTCCTATTGAATATGAAAAGCAAATGCGAGAATATACTAAAAAAGGTGCAGAACGCAAATTCCCTTATTGTGATTATCAGTTTGTACCGCAAACACCTTGGAATTACGGATATTCAAACGAAAATGTTGATGTGATTTTTAAAGGAATAAGTGATATTCCGTTTTCACAGAAAAATCCACCTGTTGTCATAAAAGCAAATATGCAACAAATCAAATGGGGACTCAAATTCCCATACAGAAGTATTGCAAGGAAAACTCCAAAGTCCAGAAAACCGATTTCAGGTGTTCAGGAAATTGAACTTTGTCCATATGGTTGTGCAAGACTTCGAATGACAGAAATGCCTGTACTTAAATAAATATTTTCTTACAGAAACTCTTGAGAAATCAGGGGTTTCTGTTATTTTTTATGTATGACACGAAAAGTATCATCATTGATATGGTAAAATTCTTTATGTTTTTTATATTTTCTGTTAGTGTTTAATTGTAATTTTCAAAAAAGAAGGGATGCAAGCAGTATGAAAACAAAAAGCATAAAAAATATGGCATTAGGGATTGTTTGTATTATCTCATTTGTTATCTGGACAATATTGATACAAATAGTTGATGTAAAATCAGTTGGAATAGGTGGGACAAATGTGGGTTTTGCAACGCTGAATACATGGTTTCATTCATTGACAGGCGTTAATATGACACTTTATACTATTACCGATTGGTTGGGACTTGTACCCATATTCGTTTGTATGTTTTTCGCTGTAATCGGACTTGTTCAGTTTATAAAAAGAAAAAATTTACTGAAAGTTGATGTTGATATTATTTTTTTAGGTGTATATTATGTTATAGTAATATTGTTCTACTTTATTTTTGAAATGTTTCCAATCAATTATCGACCTATTCTCATAAATGGTTTTATGGAAGCGTCATATCCGTCATCAACCACATTGCTTGTATTATGTGTTATGCCAACACTTGTTTTTCAGGTTAACCAAAGAATGAAATATGAAAAAATTAAAAAGGCAATTACTATTACTACAATTTTATTTTCAATTTTTATGGTGATTGGAAGGCTGATTTCAGGTGTTCATTGGATAACGGATATTGGTGGATCAATTATTTTAAGTACAGGATTATTTTATGTTTACAAAGGTGTTGTGTTATGGAATTTAATGAAAAACTTCAGGAATTAAGAAAAAGCAAAGGGATGACACAGGAAGAATTAGCAGAGGCATTGTATGTATCAAGGACTGCTGTTTCAAAATGGGAATCAGGCAGAGGATATCCAAACATAGATTCATTAAAAGAAATATCACGATTTTTTTCGGTGACGGTTGATGATTTGTTATCAGGTGAAAAGCTTTTATCAATTGCCGAAAAAGAAAACAAATCTAATATGAGAGAGCTTTGCAATGTATTGTTTGGAATTGTGGATTTGTTCTCTTTGATGCTTGTCTTTCTTCCGATTTATCCAAATGCTGTTGACGGATATGTGTATTCAGTAAATCTTTTAAGATACAGTCAGGTAACTCCTTTTAACAAAACGGTTTATTGGGTTATGTTTATAATTCTTGTGATATCAGGAATAGCAGAAATATTATTGTCAAAAAACAAAAATGAAAAAAGGAATAAAATGATAATGAATTTTTCAATGGTTTTTAATGTCTTGATAGTAATATTTCTTGCATTGACAAGAGAAACCTACGCCATAGTTATTACTTTTTTACTTGTTATAATGAAAGGAATAATACTTTTTAAGCATATAAAAGCGACTAACTGATTTGTATTAATCCTTGTGTTTTATTTTTACCTTATGATATAATTTCAGATAAGTAAAGTAAGGTGATGTGGAAAATGAAAATTGACCTTCAGAATATCAAAAATGCGTTATTGTGGCTTGCATTTACAAAAAGATGCAAACATTGTAATACGCTTATAAAAAAAGACGAAGAATTATGTGAGAACTGTAAAGAAAATCTTCCTGAAATCAAGGGTGAAAAGTGTAAATATTGTGGTGCAGAAAAGAAAAGGTGTAATTGTAAAAAGCATAGGACTGAATATGATGGAATTACGGCACCTTTTTATTACGAAGAAAGCATTGCATTGGCTGTTCGTAGATTTAAATTTTACGGAAAAGACTTTCTGGCAGATATTTTTGCAGAAAAAATGGCTGAATGCGTAAAGGAAGATTTTAAGGATATAAAATTTGATTTTATATGCTATGTTCCTTTCACCGTTTCACAAAAGTTTCAAAGAAAATATAACCAAAGTGAATTGCTTGCTGAAAAATTATCTGAAAAATTGGATGTTTCCTTGAATAATATAATGGTGAAGCTATTTGATACGAATTCGCAACATAAAATGAATTTGAAATACCGTGCAGGTAATGTTTTTGGTGTGTATGATGTGAATGAAAAGGTTGATGTGACAGGAAAAACGATTCTGTTAGTTGACGATGTGCGTACAACGGGTGCAACACTTAATGACTGTGCAAGGATTTTGAAAATTCGAGGTGCAGAAAAGGTTTATTGCACAATTATTGCTGTTGCAGGAGCACGGTCAAAAGATGATAAAAATGACTCTGAAAAAACAAAATAAGAATAAATAATAACACCTGCAAACAAAAGCTGTTTGCAGGTGCTTTATAATGTTAGGTTTTACATTAATCCCAATGCGAATTTGATTTTTGCAAGGAATCTTTTAAATTTTATTGAGCGTTGTGCTTTTGGTGATAAATCAGGCTTAAAGTCGAGATTTTCACCGTTGATTTCGTTGATTTCACCATTTTGAGATACGCTGAAAATAGTGTATTTAAGATGTGCAGCTTCGTCTTCATAAAATACAGCAAAATTACCGTCAGAAAGCTCTGTAAGACAAGAATAACCGTAAAATCCTTGTGTAAGGTGGTATGTGTTCAGCCAGTTGACATCACCGTTGTTTTCGGTAACACCAACACGAAGAATTCCGTCAGCTCTGGCTTTAAGATTACCGCCTGATGAACAAAGTATCATTTGTTTACCCTGAAGCTTCCTTGTAGTTTCCATAAGAGAAACCATACAGTTTTTAGTGCCTTCAAGGGAACGGTCGGCACGGAACGGAGTCCATGTTTCACCACCGTCTGTACTATCAGAGAAAGCTATATAATTACTTAAATTTCTTGCATATATACGCAAAGCTTTGTAATTTTTTCCTTCAATCTTAACAAGCTGTGATTCGCTTGTTTTTTTGATTCCTGATTTGATTTTTATTTTATTGCTTCTGTGCCATGTGATACCATTGTCATCAGAATATACAACACTCGCATTTTCGAATATAGGGTCCTTGAAAAGTCCGTTGTTGTCGTAAACACAGAAAAGAATACGCTCTTTGCCATTGTGGTTTATTGCAATACCTCTGCCAGGTCCAACACCTAAAAATGACTCTTTTTCATTTTTTATCTGTTCAGAAATAATGATAGGATTACTCCATGTTTTTCCGTTATCGTCACTGTATCGTAACCAAAGATATGTTGTTTTATAGCATTTCAATTCTGCTGAGCTGTAAAAAATGTTCTGGTGAATTTTAACACCGTCTGCACCCTTTTGGTCAGCAAAAATAGGTTCACCGTTTTTATACAGACGGAATTCCCTGTCAACGCTATATTCAGTCGCTTTTAAGTCGCTTCTTGAGAAAACAGAAGCAAAATCACCGTTGAAATCACCTATATAAAATTCAAATGTGCTTAATTTGTCACCGTTATTTCCTTTTGTGAGAAGAAGATGCTTTTTACCGTTAATTACTGTATATCCTGTACCTGTTTTGCATTGAAGATATCCACATTCTGATGGTTGAGCATCGGCAAGCATAAAAATTCTGCCTGTTTTTGATTGTACAATTGCAGAGTCAATAAAAGATGCACTGTCAGTTGATGTTACTGTGGCAGCATAATCGTCAAAATGGTTTACCATTGAATATTCCCAATTTGTATATCCGTCTTTGGAAACTGCTATGGCAATATCAATATTGTTTGGTGAGTCAGAACCGTGAGCATAACGGATATCTGCACCTGCCATAACGCTACCGTCATTAAGTGTATAAAGTGCAGGAATTCTGTTGCGTTCGGAACTGAATTCCTTGTTATCAAATGGTTGGTCATATATTATTTTGTCAACAGCTTTTAAAGTCATATTTTTCTCCTTGCATCAACTGAACTGATTTATATTTATAATACCAAAAACAATATGTGTTGTAAAGAAACTTTTAATAAAAAGAATAACTCATACTTTTCACTTTTTTGGCAAATACTATTAAAAAAGTAAAGGAGTTTATATTATGGTTGAACAAGATACAATTAGATTGCTTCGTGAGTGTGATGCAGGCGTGAAAATGGGTATTTCATCAATTGACGATGTGATGAAATATGTAAAATCAGAAAAGCTTCGCAAAGACCTTACAGATAACAGAGAAGAGCATTGTGACCTTGATAAGGATTTACAGGAATTACTCGACCAATATCACGATGACGGTAAAGAACCTAATCCAATGGCAAAGGGAATGTCCTGGATGAAAACGAATATGAAACTTGTAATGAATGAATCTGACCATACAATTGCAGATTTGATTACAGACGGTTGCAATATGGGAGTGAAATCACTTAATAAGTATCTTAACGAATACAAGGCAGCAGACGAAAAATCAAAAGACATTTGTAAACGACTTATAAATCTTGAAGAAGACCTGATTATTCAAATGCGTCAGTTTTTATAAACACAAAATTGTGTAATTAATTGGAGTTTGTGGGGGAATGCAAAACCCATTGGTGTTATGGTAGGGCGGGGTCTTGACCCCCCCGAAAGGTAACATATAAACCAACAACACATCAGCAAAGCTGTTAATTCTTTATCTTGTATGGGTCGCATTTGCAGGATATCTTAATCTTGGAATTTATATTTTAAACAGATAATATTAAAAGGTCATTCTAAGCATAGCTAAGAATGACCTAATCTTTTTATTTATACTGATAAACTCTTACATAATCAACAATGAATTCTGCTGTTTCGTCAGTATCCATACTCATTTTGCCTACACCGTGACGGTCTGCATCGGCAACACCATTTGCACCTGCAACTTCACAAGAAAGAATAAGATATTCAGGATTCTGACTTACACCACCAGTGCTGAGTCTGCCGGTTTCAACACCATTGATATAGAAAATATATTCGTTTTCGTTCCATTCAACACCATAAGTGTTATATTCTTCGTATGGGTTATTTGCAAACCATTTGCCGATTGTATCGCCCTTGTGGTCTTCGCCATAACCGTCGTAATGGATACCTGTTACAATAGAGTCACCAGCACCCCACCACACATCTTTGTAGTACATTGATTCAAAAACGTCAACTTCAGTGCCGTCCTGACCACTACCATCAACATTTGAAACACCACTGTTCATCATCCAGAAAGCAGACCACATACCTGATGATTTAGGCAAGATACATCTGCACTCAAAGTAACCGTAACAGAATTCGTACTTGCCTCGTGTTTCAATACAACCTGTGTACCAACCTGATTTGTAATCGTCAAAGTTAATTCTGTCGTGCCAGTTTTCGTAATAATAATTTTCAAGTGGTTCGTCATAATATGCAGTTGTGATTACAAGGTTACCATCTTTGACTGAAACTAAATCTTCGTGCCAGTAACCACCCTTGCGTTCAGTTTCCCACCAAGGGAATCCCCATTTTGTTGTATCAAGAGAATCACCTTCAAATTCATCTTCCCATACAAGCTCGAAACGAGATTCAAGCTCTAAATCCTGACCACTTGGTATTGCAGGAAGACTTAATTTCTGCGGAAGTGCAGGAGAAATAACCATAAGCACAGCCACTAATGCTCGTATAATTCTTACTAACATTTTATTTTACCTCCATATTGCATAATTCATTTATAGTAACAGAGAAAATGTATGGCGCATATGAATCTCTGTTATTGAATTTAACTGAACCGTCATTTGTGAAAGTTATTACATTTTCACCTTTTTTGAGTTCAATGTTCATTGTAACGGTTTTTACTGTGTCCCAGCTGTATGTGTTTCTGCACCAAAGATTTTGTGATTCACCGTTAACATCAACTGTCACAAATCTTTCAACAAGGTCAACATTGTAGCTGTGAACACCGCCTTCGTCATTATTTGAGTATGATAAAGTAAGACGATAATTGCCATCCTTTGGTGCATTTACCTTAAAACTTGCCACACCACAATTACAAGAGATGCTTTCAATATGGTCATTTACAAGTGTTGCATCATCTGAAAGAGTCATATTTTCAGCAGAAACATTCACATTATAATTTGTCTTGTCAGTTGCCTTAACCATACATTCAATATTCTCTGTGCTCTCAAAATCAATGTAGTTAAGACCTTTTCGAAGATAAACAACTGAACTTCCGGCTGTGTAAGCAGATGCACCGTCAACCTTGAAGTCAGCAGAAACATTTGTTGTCATTTCATAGAAACCGTCATAAGGAGCAACTGCAAGGAATGATTTTGTGTTTTCATTTGTTCTGTCAGAGTCTTTAAGAAGCGTAATTTCATTTACATCTTCGTGACGACGAACAAGCATACTGTCTAAAACAAAAGTACCATCACCATGCGCAAAGCTGATTGTATGCTCACCCTTTGTGAGATAACGGACAAAGGTCATTTTGTCAGTATATTCACTTTTGATTGTGTTAGGAAGATAAATATCTTCTGTTTCACCGTCAAGGGTCATAATAACTCTTGAATCAACTCTGTCAGCAGGTTTGTTTCCGTCATTTGAGTTACCGAAAATAACGGACAAGTCGTAATAATCGTCTTTTTCTACATTGAATTTGACTGTTACGCTGTCACCGTCATTTTCAAGACCGCCAACCATACCACGGATATCACCTGTGGTAGCATAAGCACTGTCATAAGTGTAAGTACCACCCTGACGAGTACCATATTCAAATTCGTAACGAGTAGTAAGATTATCATTATAAAAATCTTCTTTATCTTCTTGTGCAGGGCTTAATGTAATGTGATAAACTGCAGTTGGGTCAGGATTTTCAATATCAACACGAAGCTTACCAGACACAACCTTGTCAGTATATTCAGCCACTAATGCAGGAGAACTAACAATACCACTTAGCCCTTCATAGCAGACCATTTCAATTTTAACATTAACCTTTTTACCTAAGTTTGTTTTGCCAAGGTGCTTAAAGCTTACATAACTGTCATAATCAGAGCCACCGCAAAGAACAGTAATTTCATCCTTGTTCTCCGTCATTGAAGAAATACCATTAAAATATTTATAATGGAATCTGTCATATCCATATTTAATTGCATTTTCAAAGTCAGAATGAGCAATATCAATGATTTTTGAATCAAGAAGATAACCTTCCATATCGGCATACCAACGGAAAAGCCACCAGTTAGAGTTAGGGCTGTTGTTGTCTGCAACAGTATCATTAAGATTGTTTGCAAGTCGCCAATATGCAGCGTTTGCATAAGCACCTGAATTTTCTATTGCAGTAATATATTTCATCATATCTGCAGGAGCACCACATTCATACATTGTGCCGTATTCTGTGATGATAATAGGCAAATCATCAATGCCTAAATCGTCTTCCATTTCACGATATTCGTCAATATGGTCCTGCCAGTAATATGAAGAAAATTCACCAAGCTCGTGATAAATCATAATATCAGGCATACAGTCATTTTCAATACAGTATTCAAGGAATTCTCGGTTTTCGTCATAATTGTAGTCGCAATATCCAGGTCCACCAATCATAGCGTCAGGGTCAATTGAACGAACAAGGTCGTATGTTTCTTTCCAAGCCTCATAAAAACGAAGTCTTGCTGCTTCGTCAAACATAAGCCAACCATCTTCGGCCTGAGTGCCGTACCAAACAGCATTGTCAGTTTCATTGTAAAGGCAATAAACAAGTCTGTCCTGATAATCAGTCTGCACTAATTTTTTAACAGCCTCTTCAACCTGTGGCAAGAATCTTTCACGGGTAAATTCCATACTGTCATAGTTGCCTTCTGCACGAAGATTCATAATCTCGTCATAGCAATAATACCATGTGTCAAAACAGTCCTGCATATAAACTGTAATATAATCGCAGTTATCAAGCATAGGTGCAACATGGTCAACGTCACCGATAGGATGTTGAAGACCATCGATTACCTTTTGTGAAATACTTGAAACATCAATACTTTCAACAACTGCATTGTCAGGCACGCCATTTTCGGCCACACCATAAAGATAACCCGATGCTCTGCTTGAAACCTCACCCAAAAATGAATTTGCATCAACCTGTAATGTAGGACGGAATGCGTAAGGAATGCCCTCTGCCGCCATTGACAAAACGGTTACGAAACTTAATATAAGACTTATAATTTTAAGCATATTTTCACCAACTTGTTTAGGATATAAAAATAATACCAAAATTTATAATATAATGCAACAAAACAAAAATAAAATTCTTTACACATAAAAACAAATATGATAAAATATATATGACCTGACATGAAGACGCTTTTGCATCCGGATGAAAGGTGTAATGTATAAATAAAATACTACACTTATAATTTATCGGTACAATATCTTCAGGGGTATTGTACCTTTTTGTATTTAAAGCCAAATTGAGGTGATTTTATGGAAACTCGTATTGCTGTTATGGGAATAATTGTTGAGAAAACAGAGTCAGTAGAACTTCTCAATGCAATTCTTCACGATTACGGTGAATATATTGTTGGAAGAATGGGAATTCCTTACAGAAAGAAAAATGTTAATATAGTAAGTATCGCAGTTGATGCACCGCAGGATATGATTTCGGCTATGTCGGGAAAAATCGGTAAAATCGACGGTGTCAGTGTAAAAACTGCATACTCAAATGTGATTACAAATGAATGATAAGTTATTAAAAATCGGACAAAAGCTAATCGACACAGGCTCATTATCTACAACTGAATATGAATATTTAATTGATAATCGAAATGACGAAATTGCAGAATTTCTTAAAAACGAAGCTGTAAGAAAACGAAAAGAAATTTATAAAAATTCTGTTTTCATCCGTGGTCTTATTGAAATCAGCAACATCTGTAAAAATGACTGCCTTTATTGTGGTATAAGAGCATCTAACAAAGAATGTGAAAGATACCGACTTACAAAGGACGAGATTTTGTCTTGCTGTGACGAGGGTTATTCATTGGGCTTCCGTACCTTTGTAATGCAGGGTGGAGAAGACTTGCATTTTACTGATGAATTACTTTGTGACATTATCGGTGAAATCAAGAAAAAATATCCCGATTGTGCTGTTACTCTTTCGGTGGGTGAAAGAAGTTATGAAAGCTACAAAAAGCTTTATAATGCAGGTGCTGACAGATATCTTCTTCGTCACGAAACGGCAGATGAAGAACATTACAATAAGTTGCATCCTGAAAAAATGAGTTTTAAAACCCGAATGGAATGTCTTAAAAACTTAAAAGAAATCGGTTTCCAGACAGGTTGTGGCTTTATGGTTGGTTCACCATACCAGACAACAGAAAATCTTGCAAAGGATTTAAAATTCATTGAAAAATTTTCACCAGAAATGTGTGGAATAGGTCCATTCATTCCACATAAGGCAACAGATTTTCGTGATGAGCCGTCGGGTGATGTGGAGCTGACCTGTTATTTGCTTTCAATTATAAGACTCATAAAGCCAAATATTTTACTTCCTGCAACAACTGCATTGGGTTCAGCAGAACAAGGTGGTCGAGAAAAAGGCATTTTATGTGGTGCAAATGTCATAATGCCAAATCTTTCACCACACTGTGTACGAAAAAAATACGAGCTTTATAACAATAAGCTAATCAGCGGAAATGAATCTGCACAAGAAATAGAAAATCTTAAAAACAGTATGAAAAATATCGGTTATAAAATAGTGACTGATAGAGGCGATATAAAGGAGAATTAATATGGCATATAATCCTAAATCATTAAAGGCTGAAGAATTTATCAGCGATGAAGAAATATTAGCAACTCTCGAGTATGCTGAACAGAATAAGCATAACAAAGAGTTAATCGAAGAAATTTTAGAAAAAGCAAGACCAAAGAAAACAGAAGAAGGAACAATTTGTGCAGGTCTTTCTCACCGTGAAGCAGCAGTATTGCTTCTTTGTGACCTTCCTGATATGAATGAAAGACTTTTTAAGCTTGCTGAAGAAATCAAACTTGCATTTTATGGCAACAGAATCGTTATGTTTGCACCTTTATATCTTTCAAACTACTGTGTGAACGGTTGCGTTTACTGTCCATATCATTATCAGAACAAGAATATCTGTCGTAAAAAGCTTACTCAGGAAGAAGTTCGTAATGAGGTTATTGCACTTCAGGATATGGGTCATAAGCGTCTTGCTATTGAAGCAGGTGAAGACCCTGTTAATAACCCAATCGAATATATCCTTGAATGTATCGACACAATTTACAGCATCAAGCACAAAAATGGTGCAATCCGTCGAGTTAACGTAAATATTGCAGCCACAACAGTTGAAAATTACAGAAAGCTTAAGGATGCAGGCATCGGCACATATATTCTTTTCCAGGAAACATATCACAAGGAAAGCTACGAAAAGCTCCATCCAACAGGACCAAAGCATAACTATGCATATCATACAGAGGCTATGGACCGAGCAATGGAAGGTGGCATTGACGATGTTGGTCTTGGTGTGCTTTTCGGTCTTGAACTTTACAAATATGAATTTGTCGGTCTTATGATGCATGCTGAACACCTTGAAGCTGTTCACGGTGTTGGTCCTCATACAATCAGCGTTCCAAGAATCAAAAAAGCAGACGACATTGACCCAACAGCATTTGACAATTCAATTTCAGACGAAATGTTTGAAAAAATTATTGCTTGTATTCGTATTGCAGTTCCATATACAGGTATGATTATTTCAACAAGAGAATCAGAAGAAGTTCGTGGCAGAGCGCTTAATATGGGTATTTCACAAATCAGTGGTGCTTCTCGTACATCTGTTGGTGGTTATACAGAAGAAGAGCGTCCACACGATTCAGAGCAGTTTGACGTTTCTGACCAGAGAACTCTTGATGAGGTTGTTCGTTGGCTTATGGAAAAAGGTCATATTCCGTCATTCTGTACTGCTTGCTATCGTGAAGGTCGAACAGGTGACAGATTTATGGCACTTTGCAAAAATGGTCAGATTCAGAACTGTTGCCATCCAAATGCTCTTATGACACTTACAGAATTCCTTGTGGACTATGCAAGTGAAGAAACAAAGAAAATCGGTTTTGAGCTTATTGAAAAGGAATTACAGAAGGTTCCAAATCCAAAGGCAAGAGAAATCGCAATTCAAAATGTAAAGGATATTAAAGCGTCAAACAGACGAGATTTCAGGTTTTAATTATGAGTTTAAATGATGTTGTATCAGCTGAAAGACTTCATATAGGTTTTTTCGGTCTGCGAAATGCAGGTAAATCAAGCGTTGTAAATGCTGTAACAGGTCAGGAAATGTCTTTGGTTTCCGATTATAAAGGCACAACAACCGACCCGGTTAAAAAGGCTATGGAATTGTTGCCGTTAGGTCCTGTTGTAATCGTCGATACCCCAGGCATTGATGACGAAGGCGAACTTGGGCTAATGCGTGTCAAAAAGACAAAACAAGTGCTTAATTATATTGATATTGCTGTGCTTGTTGTGGATGCTACCTTGGGCTTGCAAAATTTCGACCAAGAAATGCTCACTCTTTTTGAGCAAAAGAAAATTCCGTATGTCGTTGCATTTAATAAAGCGGATTTATTAAATGAAGATTTTGTAATTGATGAAAATTCAATCTTTGTAAGTGCTAAGGATAACATTAACATCAATGAGTTGAAAGAAAAAATTGCAAAGGCAGTAAAAGTGCAGAATGATAATAAACGAGTTGTTGGTGACCTGCTTAAAAAAGGGGATATAGTTGTCCTTGTAACACCTATTGACTCTGCTGCACCAAAAGGCAGACTTATTCTCCCACAGCAAATGACAATTCGTGACATTCTTGATTCAGGTGCAATTCCCGTTGTCACAAGAGAAACAGAGTTAGAAAGTACTCTTGAAGCTTTGAAAAATCCGCCTAAAATGGTTATAACCGATTCACAAGCATTTGGTTTTGTGTCAAAAGTTGTAGGTGATATTCCACTCACATCCTTTTCAATTCTTATGGCAAGATATAAAGGAAGTCTTGAGAGTGCTATAAATGGTGCTGAAAAAATGAGAAGCTTAAATGACGGTGATACTATTCTTATTTCAGAAGGTTGTACTCATCATCGTCAATGTGGTGACATCGGCACACAAAAACTTCCTAAATGGTTAAAAGAATATTCAGGAAAGGAACTTAATTTCAAGTTCACATCAGGCAAAGATTTTCCAGAAGATTTAACTGATATTTCTCTTGTAATCCATTGTGGTGGCTGTATGCTTACGGAAAGAGAAATGCAGTATCGTCGTCGATTCTGTGAAGAAAATAAGGTGCCGATTACCAACTATGGCACAGCAATTGCACAAATCAATGGTATATTAGACCAAAGCCTAAAACCAATTAGATAATATAATGGCAAATTATAATTTATAACACAAGCACCACGCGTAGTGGCAGGCTTCCACGCCTGCGATTGTGTTAAATTATAATTTATCAAGGAGTTTAATTTTTATATATAATCGGTAGGGCGGGGTCTTGACCCCGCCGTAGTTGGTTTATATGTTACCGTTCTTGTAGGGGACGACGACTCGGCGTCCCGTTGTTGGTTTATCTTTACACTTGTTACGGGCTGCCGTGGTCGTCAGCCCCTACAAATTATAGGTCATTCTGAGCATAGCGAAGAATCTCATATCATCAACAACGAGACCCTTCACTGTGTTCAGGGTGACCGATACCTTTTCGGCACTTCGTGAAGCGACCATTGATTTTGTTATAATTTTATAGTATAATTGTTACAAACAGTTGAATGGAGTGCTTAAAGATGAAGAAAAAAGTGTTGGTTATTATTTTCGTTTTTCTTGTGGTGTTTTCAGTTGGTTCAACAATTTATGATAAAATAGCAGATAATGAATTAACTTTTGAAGAAAAAGTTTTAAAGACAATGAATGATGCTGAAATATCTGGAACTAAATATGTTGACAATATTGTTTATTTAACAGAGGTTGATGACGGTTATTTTTGTATTGGAACGGCATCATCAGATGAAACTGTTCACTTTGGATACATTAGACAGGATAATGAAAAGATAGAATTGGCGGGTAAAAGTTTTTCAAGTTTAGCAATGATAGTGAATAATGAAGACCCAACAATTTTTTTAAGAACGAGCATATTAAATTTCAGTGCGAAAGATTATTATTACGGATGCTATCAACATAAAGAGGATGTGCATTTAACAGTAGATGGAGTTAATATAGAAATTCACAATTTTAATTTAAACTATAATGGCAAAGAATATAATATGGATTTTTGGCTTGTTTGTTCTAAAGGTGAACCCCTTATTACTTTGGAAAAATAAAAAACAAACTCCAATTTATATGATTCTTTTTGTAGGATGACATTGGAAAAGAGTTGTTACAAAATTAGTCAAATATCAAAAAATCAGCAGAGAAGATGTAAAAATCTTCTCTGCTTTTTTGTTGTTTTGCAGGCGTGGAAGCCTGCCACTACGCGTAATTGTTTATTCAATTTTCTTTTTCTGCTGTTTTGTGGGCTTTTCGTAGTGCTTCACAAAGTGGAACAATTAAAAATCCCAAGGCAAAATTGCCGATACAATGAATTATGTCAAAATATAATCCTGATGCAATCCACGCAAGCATTCCTTTAAATCCAAGACCATACATAAGAGCTTGTGCAGGTGCATAAAGTATTCCGTAACACAGACCGTGTAATGCACAAACTACAGAATAAACGGGAATCGCAACTTTTTTGCTCATATTTTTTGGTAAAAGCATTGTAATAGCCCAAAGGATTGTCCATATATAAAGATATGGAATCCACCACATATTAAATCCATTAAAAATACCGATTAAAAACACAAAAACATAAATCGGAACAAGTGCTTTTTTGCGATACACAATGGTATATGTCATTGTGAGCATTCCTATGAAATGTACATTCGGAATAGCTTCTGTCATATATTTTGACACGAACATTATAACGCCCAACAATGCAAAAACAGTCAAGTCAACAAGCTTATTTCTTTTCATTATGCTTTTGTTGCTACGAATGAGTATATTTCGCCATCTTTAATTGGTGTTGTGTCAACGCCCGTCATAGCGTATTCACCGTTTACATAAAATGCCCAATAAGCACCATCTTCGTTATAGTCATATTTTTGACCATCAACGGTATCAACCATAAGACCATATTGACCAACTTCACCAGAAATGAGTTTCTGATTTGTGAGTGCTTCACCTACATTTTTTTCTGTGGTGTACTTGACATCAAATTCTTTTTTTGTGCCGTCAAGCTCAGTTACTTCAAAAGTAAATGACTTTTCAACCACTTCCTGTTGATTCTGTGAAGGTTCAGGTGTCTCTGCACCTTGATTTTGTCCGCATCCTGCAAACATAAGTACCATGGCCGCAACAAGTACCAATGAAAGAACAGAACGGAAATTTTTTTTGATAATTTCTTTCATACTGTTTCTCTCCTTTGAGATATTTTGTTTTCTATAAAGGCCTTTCCATATATCAGTTACCGTGACAAAGAAAATTTCGATACCGAGTATTCCGACTTGCAGAATTACAATATTTTCGCCTTCTCGAGCTTTCACTCAATGGCTTATCTTACTTTGCGGCAGTAAGTGAAAATATCAAATCTGCTTACGGCGACGGACTCGTTCAGGAATTTCACCTGATTCCTCGACATACCGTACCTTTACAGCAAAAATTTTATCACAAAAAAAGAACAAAAGCAACTTGATTTATATGATATTTGATATTAAAATATATCTAACTTCTATATGTATTTAGGGATGAGAAAAATGAGAAAAAATATTGTTTTACCAAATGACTTTACAATAACAGCACATACGGGCTGTATGAAAACAGAAGAAAACAGTCTTGACTCATTTAAAGCGGGTATCGAAAATGGTGCCAATATAGTTGAGTTTGACTTGTATTTTACTAAAAATGGAGAGCCTGTACTTTCTCATAATGAGCCTGTTGGTGGTGAAGTTTCTCTTGACGAGGCATTTAAATATCTTTCAGCATTCAAAAACATAGGAATAAATGTTGATGTAAAGACCTGTGATGCTCTTGAAAAGGTTTTTCCGACAGCACAAAAATACGGTGTGGAAGACAGAATATTTTATACAGGTGTTAAGGATGAATTTGTTGAACCTGTAAGACAGAATAGTCCACAGGTAAAGTATTTTCTAAATGTATCCGTAAAAAAATCAAAGGACAAGGAATATCTTATGTCACTTGTGAAAAAGGTGAAAAATGCAGGTGCTATCGGTATAAATTTTAAATATACAGGCGCTACAAAAGAGCTTGTAAATGTCTTTCACGAAAACGGACTTTTGGTGTCAATCTGGACCGTAAACAGCAGATTCAGAATGAAAAAAATCCTTTCTTTTTTACCTGATAATATCACAACAAGAAAACCTGACAAATTGAGTATGATTGTCAAAAATTTTCAGTAAAATTTTAATCGAATTTTGTAAAAATTATTGACTTTTTGTTAATTTAAGATTATATTTAACTCATACCAAATAGGAGCAGTCTTAAGTGACTGCTCCAACTATATCTATCGGTTGGAAAGGGGATGCATAATTGAAAAACAAGCCAATTATTATCGACCTCAAAAACATAAGCGTCAGCTTTGACGACCATAAAATTCTCGATAACATTAACCTTTATATCCGTGATGGTGAGTTCATCACCTTTTTAGGTCCTTCAGGGTGTGGTAAAACTACAACCCTTCGTATTATTGCGGGCTTTTTACAACAGGATAGCGGGGATGTTATTTTTGAAGGAAAGAACATTAATGGTGTTCCTGCGTATAAGCGTCAGGTGAACACCGTTTTTCAGCGTTACGCCCTTTTCCCTCATTTGAATGTATATGAAAATATTGCATTCGGTCTTCGTCAGAAGAAGTGGAAGGAAAAGGATATAAAAGAAAAGGTAAGTGAAATGCTTACCCTTGTAAACCTCAAGGGCTTTGGCCCTCGTAATATTGATTCACTTTCAGGTGGTCAGCAACAGCGTGTTGCTATTGCTCGTGCTTTGGCGGTGAATCCTCGAGTTGTGCTTCTTGATGAGCCTTTGGGCGCACTTGACCTTAAGCTTCGTAAGGATATGCAGATTGAACTTAAAAACATTCAGCAAAAGCTTGGTATTACATTTATTTATGTTACTCATGACCAGGAAGAAGCTCTTTCAATGTCCGATACAGTTGTAGTTATGAATGAAGGTGTCATTCAGCAGATTGGTACACCGCTTGATATTTATAACGAGCCTAAAAATGCCTTTGTTGCTGACTTTATCGGTGAAAGTAACATTCTTGATGGTATTATGAAAGAAGACTTTACTGTTGAATTCCACGGAATAAAATTCCAGTGTGTTGACAAGGGCTTTAAACACAATGAGCCTGTTGACGTTGTTATCCGTCCGGAAGATATTGATGTTGTTACACCTGAAAACGGTATGCTTCAGGGTACTGTTACATCAGTTACATTTAAAGGCGTTCATTATGAAATTATCGTTGATATTGATAACTTCAAATGGATGATTCAGACAACAGAAAAAAGTGAAGTTGGAGATGTTATCGGCATTTCCATTGACCCTGACGAAATGCACGTTATGAAGAAATCACAGTATTCAGGTCTTTACGGTGACTATAGCTCATTCAGTGACGAATTTGATGAGCTCTCTCAGTTGCAGGTAGGTGAGGAATAATGAAAAAATCCTCATTCCTTCAAAAGGTGTCAAATGCACCTTATATGCTCTGGTCGGTGTTATTTATAGTAGCACCGCTCATAATGGTTGGTTATTATGCATTTACTGATGCAGACGGTAATTTCACACTCAACAACATTATGCAGATTGGAGATTATACAACAACATTTATTCTTTCAATCAGCTATGGTGCTGTTGCTACTGTGATTTGCCTTATTATTGCGTACCCTTTTGCCTATGCATTGGCACAGACTAAGGCGTCTTTTCAGCGTGTTGCAACAATGCTTGTAATGCTTCCTATGTGGATGAGTTTTCTTATCCGTACATATTCTTGGATTACAATTTTAGGTGAATCAGGTGTAATTAACAGCTTTTTAGGTATCTTTGGTATTGAACCCATTAAAATGCTGAATACAGGCGGTGCTGTTATCCTTGGTATGGTTTATAACTTTTTGCCATATATGATTTTACCGTTATACACAGCACTTTCAAAGATGGATAATTCACTTGTTGAGGCTGCACAGGATTTGGGTTGCAATAAGTGGTATTGTCTTCGTAAGGTTATTTTTCCACTTTCAGTACCAGGTATTGCAAGTGGTGTAACTATGGTTTTCGTTCCTTGTGTAAGTACATTCTATATTACACAAAAATTGGGTGGCGGACAAATTACACTTATCGGTGACGTTATTGAAGGCCAGTTCCAGACTGCATATAACTACAACCTTGGTGCAGCGCTTTCACTTGTGCTTATGGTTATGATTTTAATCTGTCTTGGTGTGGTTAATTATTTCACAGATAGTGATGACGACGGAGGTGTGCTTATATGACAAAAACATCTCCTTTATCTAAGTTCTATTTAGCGCTTGTTTTCGCATTCCTTTATGCACCAATGGTTGTTATGATGGTGTTCTCATTTAACGGAACAGAAAGCACATATATCCTTGACGGATTTTCTTTTCAATGGTATGAGAAGCTTTTTCACGACAAGGTGACAATGGATGCGCTTAAAAACACAGTTGTATTGGCTATTGTTTCAGCGGTTATTGCAACAGTGCTTGGTACACTTGCCGCTGTTGGCATAAATTCAATGAGAAACAAGCACATAAAGTCATCTGTAATGACCGTTACAAACATTCCGATGATGAATCCTGAAATTGTTACAGGTATCTCAATGATGCTTTTGTTCGTTTTTGCAGGTGTGATGTTTAATAAGCGTGATGTTCTCGGCTTCTGGACTATTTTAATTGCTCACGTTACCTTCCAATTACCTTATGTTATTCTTTCTGTTTTGCCAAAGCTTAAACAGACAGATAACAGAATTTATGAGGCTGCACAGGATTTGGGATGCCCACCATTACAGGCATTTTTTAAGGTGGTTTTTCCTGCAATTTTACCGGGAATTATTTCAGGTGCGATTATGGCATTTACATTGTCACTTGACGATTTCATAATCAGTTACTTTACAAACGGACCTGATTTCCAGACATTACCTATTCATATCTTCTCAATGACAAAAAAGAGAGTAAAGCCTGATATGTATGCGCTTTCAACTCTTATATTTGTTGCTATGTTTGTGCTTCTTATTCTTATGAATGTGGCACAGTCACGCTCTGATAAAAAGCAGAGAAGAAAGCAAAAGGAGGAATCTTAATGAAAAAGTTTTTCTCCGTGCTTATTGCTGTTTTTGTGGTTTTATCTGTGTTCGTGATGCCTGTGTCAGCAAATGATGAAATCTTTACAAAAGAAACCATTGAATATTATAAAAACCTCGGTTTGCAAGGAACTGTTCTTAATGTATATAACTGGGGTGAATATATCGATGATGAAGAAATTGATGTAATTACTCAGTTTGAACGCCTGACAGGCTGTGATGTGAACTATACCACATTTGAATCTAATGAAAATATGTATTCAAAGCTTTCAGGTGGTGGTGTAAGTTACGATATTATTATTCCGTCTGATTATATGGTTGAGCGCCTTATGTCAGAAGAAATGCTTTTGAAATTGGATTATAATAATATTCCTAATTTCAGTAAATATTTTGATAGTGACAAATATGGCAACCTTATCGGGAATGGTATAGGTGACTATGCAGTAATTTATAATGTTGGTTCAACAATTCTTATTTATAATAAAAACCTTGTAAAAGAAGAACCAACAAGCTGGAAAGTTCTTTGGGATGAACAGTATAAGGGGAAAATCCTTATGTTCAACAACCCTCGTGATTCCTTTGCTATTTCACAATTTGTGTTGGGACAAAGCATCAATACAACTGAAAAGGCAGATTGGGATGCGGCTGCAGAGCTTTTGATGGAACAGCGTAAAAAGGTTAAGCCTGAATATGTTATGGACGAAGTTTTCATCAAAATGGAAAGTGGTGAATACGCTTTCGCTACTTACTATGCAGGTGACTATGAATTAATGGTCGAGAATAATCCTGATTTAGGCTTTGTATTTCCTGAAGAGGGCGTAAATACATTCTATGATGCAATGTGTATTCCAAGTGCGGCACAGAATAAAAAGGGTGCAGAAGCATTCATTAATTTTATGTTGGAGCCTCAGATTGCACTTGCAAATGCAGAATATATTTATTATGCAACACCTAATAAGGCTGTTACGGAAAATCCTGAATATTCACTTGCTGATAGTGAGGCGGTATATCCTGAAAGCCTTAAAAATACACAAGCATTCCACAATTTGCCAACAGATACTTTGCAATATATGAATTCATTGTGGATGAAGGTCAAGGGTGAAAATGACGCTCAAGGACTTTATATAGGATTCTTTTCTGTAATTGCAGTGGTGGTTGTAATCATAATTGCACATATTATAAAGAAAAAGAAAATGGCAAAATTCTATAATGTATAAACGATAGGGCGAGGTCTTGACCTCGCCGTTTTTGGTGAAATGTATGACAGAAAAACAAAAACGATTTGACGAGTTGTTTCAAAGAGCTAATAAGCGTGGATATACAGTTTTTTCTGATTTTCTCGGTTTGTCCGAAATATCGGAACTTTCTTGTATGCGATTTTCTGTATCTGCAACACTTTGGGGTGGCTATGAAAATGCTGAACGATGTGTTGCTTGTTTCGGTGACAGGGAATATTTTACGGATTATACCGATTATCCTATTAAATGCATTCTTATAAAGCCTGTTAACCAAAAATTTGCTGATACACTTTCTCATCGTGATTTTTTAGGCTCACTTATGGGACTTGGTATCCGTCGTGAAGTGCTTGGTGATATAATTATCAACGAGAATTGTGGATATCTTTTCTGTCTTGATAATATAGCTGATTATATAATTGAGAATCTTACACAAGTAAGGCACACAACAGTAAAATGTGAAATTACGGAAAAAATTCCCGCAGATGTCTTGCCACAACCCGAAAAGCGTGAAATAATAGTTTCATCGGAAAGACTTGATGTGATTGTTTCTGCTATTTATAAAATGTCACGCAGTCAGGTGTTGCCAATATTCCATACGGAAAAGGTTTTTGTGAATGGTGCAATCAAGACAAGTCCATCAGCAACCGTAAATGTAAATGATAAAATTTCAGTTCGTGGTTATGGAAGATTTGTTTATAAAGGTGTTCTGCGTACTACCAAAAAAGATAGATTAGTAATTGGTGTTGAGGTGTTTTAGTATGATTACAATGGAACAGAAGCTTCGTGATGTAAAACGGGATAAGTCGGCTAATTTCTGGCTTGAAAATTATTCATCTGTACCAGAAATTAACAGGGTTTTGCGTCTTATGAAGCCTTTTAAATTTCGTACCCTTGCAAAATTAATTCCGGGTAATACAATAAAAGATTTAGTTGGATTTTTTAACGGTGAAGACGATGTTATTCCATTTGATGACCCACGCAGTATTCCTTTATGGGATGAAAAGGATATCCCACTTTATGACGGTGAAAGAAAACCGTACATAGTTCCGTTTCTTTTGGAAAACAAAAAAGCACCTGCTGTTGTGATAGCACCTGGTGGAGCATATCTTCACGTGTGTATGGGTCACGAGGGTGTTGATATGGCGCAACGATTCAACGAGCTTGGTTTTCATGCGATTATCGTTTGTTACCGTACATCACCAAACCGTTATCCTTGTCCACAGCTTGATTTTATTCGTGCAATTCAGACGGTACGCAATAATGCAGATGAATGGGGCATAATCGAAAATCAGATTATTGCTATGGGATTTTCTGCAGGTGGTCATCTTGTAACAAGCGTTAGTGGGGTGTATGACGAATTAAGAGAAATGACAGGTGATTTATCTCATATAAACGGTAAACCCGATGCAGTTATCGGTGGTTATCCTATGATTGACCTTAAATGCAAAGATTTCGGTATAACCAACGACAAAATTTTACTTGGTAAGAGTTACAGCAAAGAATTGTCGGATAAACTCTGTGTTCAAAATCTTATAAACGAAAATTATCCACCAATGTTTTTGTTTTCAATGAAGTTTGACCCACTTGTACCACCTGAAACAAACTGCCTTGTGGCTGAAAAAGTTCTTAATGAAAAGGGCGTACCAAACGAGATGCATATATATCGTGGACATATTCACGGATTTGGACTTGCCCAGGGACTTGAAGCAGGACAATGGGTACAACAATCAATAGATTTCCTTAAAAAGAATAATGTGATATAACAAAAAAGACCACTTGACTAAAAATCAAGTGGTCAAAATTTTTATTTAATGTTTCTTTTTGCTGAGCACTTTTACTGCACCCACAACTGACGGTGAAAGTATAATATTTATTACAAGTTCAAATATGAAGTTTATACCCACAAGACCAACAATCATATAGGTGTAAGCATTTTCAAAGCCCAATCCAATTGCCCATTCCTTGATTGTTTCAAAGAAGAAAAGATTACAACCAACAAGGAAAATTCCTGTGTTTGTAATGGGTACAAGAATTGCTGAAACAATAACTGCGAAATAAGTGTTTGTTTTTTGTAACAATTCAAAGGCAAGTCCGCCAACCAAACCGGCAAGTGTTCCTTTTAAAAGTACGGTTATCACAGTGTCTAACGGGTCAATGGCAAGAAATGCCGCCGCATCTCCCGAAAGAAGTACAACTGCGCTGAAAACAAAGCCTAACCAAGTGCTGACATATTTTCCACTAAGAGCAGCGCCGATAACAATAGGAATCAGTACAAGTGAAACAGAAAATGTACCGAATTTGATTGATGCGCCAATGAACTGGAAAACGATTACAACAGCGGTAAGAAGTCCTGCAGTTGCAAGCTTGACCGTCTTGTTATGGTCAATTTTTTTGTTTTTCATTTATATTCCTCCTTGCTACTGTTCCCTTATGGGATACAATGCAAAACATTAACGAATATTAGCCTCCCCACTTGATGGGGAGGTGTCATTTTCGTAAGAAAATGACGGAGGGGCTAATTGTTCTTTTCGTAAATTGCTTTAAGTCCCTTTAAAATAAGGTGACGGTCATATACGATTTCTCGTTTGCAAACAGGGGAGATGAAATATGAAAGACCACCTGTTGCAACGATTGTTGCGGGCTCACCTAATTCTTCACAAAACTTATCAAGAATACCGTCAATCATAGCGGCAGTGCCCAATACAATACCACTCTGCATACTTTCAACAGTATTTGTACCACAAGCCTTTTTAGGTGGCTCAAGGCTGATTGTAGGAAGAAGTGAGCTTGTGTCAGTAAGTGCCTTAAGAGAAATCTGTACACCAGGAGCAATCATACATCCACGGAACCCTTTGTTTTTATCAACAGCACAGATTTTTGTTGCTGTACCAAGGTCGATAATAAAAGCAGGTAAAGGATAATGTGCAACTGCACCAACTGCACCAGCGGCTAAGTCAGCACCAAGCTGTGCAGGGTTGTCAATTAAGATGTTAAGTCCTGTTTTTACCCCTGGGGATAAAATCAAAGCATCTTTTCCTGTAAGCTTTTTAATGGCACTTGTAACTGATTCTGTAATTTCAGGCACAACTGAAGAAATTACAACACCGGAAATTTCATTGAAATCAACTTTATGCATTACAAAAATATTAGTGAAATCCATCGCATATTGGTCGTCGGTTTTCTGTCTTTCTGTGGCAAGTCGTACACTTGTTGTCAGCTCATCACCGTTGAAAAGACCAATGTTGATATTGGTATTTCCTATATCCATTGTAAGAAGCATAGTATCACCTCGCAAAAAACAATAAAAAGATTATACTCCAAAATAGTTTGATTATCAAGTAGGTATGTGGTAGAATGAGTTAAAAGGTTGAAGGATATTCTTGCCTCCCTCTGACGAGGGAGGTGTCTGCGATAGCGGACGGAGGGAGAGATAGGTAATACAACTATTTTTGACTACCCCTCAGTCAACTTCGTTGACAGCTCCCCTGACAAGGGGAGCCAAGATAATGTCAGGTGTTGAAAATATGATATGTAATTTGTGTCCGAGAAATTGTAATGCAGAAAGAACTGAAAATGCAGGAAATGGATTTTGTAAAATGCCACATAATCCTGTACTTGCCCGTGCCGATATTCATAACTGGGAAGAACCTTGTATAAGTGGAGAAAAGGGTACGGGTGCAATTTTCTTTTCAGGGTGTAGCCTTAAATGTTGTTTTTGTCAGAATTACCCTATAAGTCACGAGAATAAAGGTGAAAAAATCACAACAGAAAGACTTGTTGAGATTATAAAAGAACTTGAAGCAAAAGGCGTTCATACAATTGATTTTGTTAATCCTACTCATTTTTCTCATATTTTAATTGACGCATTGTCACGGTATAGACCATCTGTTCCTGTTGTGTATAACAGTTCGGGATATGATAGTGTTGAAACTCTCAAAAATCTTCAGGGTCTTGTTGATGTTTATCTTCCTGACCTTAAATATTTCAGTAACGAGAAATCACAGAAATATGCAAAATGTAGTGATTATTTTGAAAAAGCAAGTGAAGCCGTTCTTGAAATGTATCGTCAGCAACCGAAAAACGAGTTCAAAGATGGGATTATTCAAAAAGGACTTATTATTCGTCATCTTGTTTTACCTGCTAATGTGGAAGAAAGCAAAAACATCCTTTTGTGGATAAAAAACAATTTGCCACAAGATACTTTTATAAGCCTTATGAGTCAGTATACACCATATGGTAAAATTTCTGAATTTAAAGAACTTAACAGACGACTTACAACTGCCGAATATAACAAAGTTGTTGATTTTTTTCTTGAAATCGGACTTCAAAACGGTTTTATGCAAGAAAAGTCCTCTGCGAAGACGGAATTTATACCTGATTTTGACGGTACAGGCGTAAAATAGTATTGAAATATATAAAAATAATGATATAATTATTTACATAATTTTAAAGAAAGAAGGATTTAAAAATGAAAGGATTTTTAAAAGAATTCAAAGAATTTGCTATGCGTGGTAACGTAATTGACCTTGCAGTCGGCGTTATTATCGGTGGTGCATTCCAGAAAATCATCAACTCTCTCGTAAACGACATTATTATGCCTCTTATCGGTCTTGCATTAAAGGGTGCTGACTTTGCA
This sequence comes from Candidatus Fimenecus sp., assembly GCA_045631075.1. Lineage (GTDB taxonomy): Bacteria > Bacillota > Clostridia > Oscillospirales > Acutalibacteraceae > Fimenecus. Next base: position 28,145 of record JAZQUC010000199.1, read on the forward strand.
ACAAAGTTCGTAGCTCTTGACGGTGGTGACTATGCATCTATCGAAGAAGCAACAGAAGCAGGTGCTGCAATTCTTACATACGGTAACTTTATTGCAGTTATCCTTGATTTTATTATCGTAGCATTCGTTATTTTCTGCCTTGTTAAGGGTATCAATACTCTCAGAGCAAAGACAGCTAAGGAAGAACCAGTTGTGGAAGAAGAACCAACAACAAAGGTTTGCCCATTCTGTAAGAGTGAAATTGCTATCGACGCTACAAAGTGCTGTCACTGTACATCAGACGTTGAATAATTATGTATAAGCTTGGTTTTATCGGTTGTGGTAATATGGCAACTGCTATAATCGGTGGTGCTGTAACATCACAGTTCCTTAAAGGAGACGAAATCTGCGTTTTTGATGTGGATACACAAAAAGCAGAGTTCCTTAACAAGGAATATGGTGTGAATACAAGTTCAACTGTTGAAGAACTTTCTGAAAACTGTGAATTTGTTGTTCTTGCAGTTAAACCACAGGTTTTCCCGACAGTATTACCACAGATTAAGGATAAACTTAACAATACAACGGTTGTTTCAATCGGTGCAGGAAAAACACTTGATTTTATTGGTGGTTTTCTTAATGAAAAAACACCTGTTGTCCGTGTTATGCCAAATATCAACGCAAAAGTCGGTGCGTCAATGAGTGCAGTCTGCAAAAATGACTACACCGATGACAATGCACTCGAATTTGTAAAAGGACTTTGTAAGTCCTGCGGTGAGGTAATGGAGCTTCCTGAAAGTCAGTTTCCATTTTTTGGTGTGATTGCAGGATGTTCACCTGCTTATTCCTTTATGTTCATTGATTCAATGGCTCGTGAAGCCGTGAAAAACGGAATGAAAAAGGATGAAGCACTCAAAATCTGTGCTCAGGCTGTGCTTGGTAGTGCAAAAATGATTTTAGAAGATAAGGATAACAACCCTTGGGCACTTATCAACAGTGTTTGCTCACCAGGTGGAACAACAATTGAAGGTGTAGCCAAGCTCCAGAGTGAAGGCTTTGACACAGCTGTTATGGATGCCGTAAAAGCATCACTTGAAAAAGATAAAAAGTTATAATCGCGTAGTGGCAGGCTTCCACGCCTGCAAGAATGTAAAATTAAAGGTCATTCCAATTTTGGAATGACCTTTTACTTTTATTAAAACAACTCTGTTGACAAATATCTGTCACCTAAATCTGGGAGAAGTACAACGATGCTTTTATCCTTGTTCTCTTCTTTTTTTGCAAGCTCAATGGCTGTGTGGAGTGCTGCACCTGATGAAATACCAACAAGCACGCCTTCCTTTGTTGCAAGGAGTCTTGATGATTTATAAGCTTCATCACCTGAAACAGTTACGATTTCGTCGATAATATCTGTATTAAGAATTTCAGGAATGAATCCTGCACCAATGCCTTGTAAAGGATGTGGTCCTGCTTTGCCACCTGAAAGGACAGGGGAGTCGCAAGGCTCAATGCCTACAATCTTAATGTTTTCATTTTTTGATTTAAGGTATTCACCGGTGCCTGTGATTGTACCACCTGTACCAACACCTGCAACAAAAATATCAACATTACCGTCGGTATCTTCCCATATTTCAGGACCTGTTGTCATAAAATGAGCCTGTGGATTAGCAGGGTTTACAAATTGACCTGCAACAATGCTATTTGGAATTTCTTTTGACAATTCTTCAGCCTTCTGGATTGCACCATTCATACCCTTACTACCGTCAGTAAGTACTAATTCAGCACCATAAGCCGAAATAAGTTTTCTGCGTTCAACTGACATTGTTTCAGGCATTGTGATAATTAGACGATAACCCTTTGAAGCAGCAACAGATGCAAGTCCGATGCCTGTATTACCACTTGTTGGCTCAATAATTGCATGACCTTTCTTGAGAATACCTTTTTCCTCTGCATCTTCAATCATTTTAAGTGCAACTCTATCCTTAACGCTTCCAGCAGGATTAAAATATTCAAGCTTAGCAAAGATTTTTGCCTTAAGATTTAATTCGCTTTCAATATTACATAATTCAAGTAATGGTGTTTTGCCTATTAATTCTGATACATTACGGTAAATTTTCATATTGATTACCTCCGTTAAAAACTAATATTATTATATAACATTAAGAAAAACAAATCAAGAATATGCAAAAGAAAACACCCTGTAAGGTTTTTCCTTAACAGGGTGTGTTTGTTATTTAAATGATTTATTTTTCCTTTTTCTTTGGGTTCATTACAAGCATACCGATTGTCATAATTACTGCAAATACGATAAGGTAGAAAAGAACTGGGCAAGAGAATTCACCGTTTTCTTTTGCTGCAAGGTATGGTAAATAACCATGTGAGTAGAATGCAGCAAATACCATGAATGATGAACCGATAATACCAAGTGCAGGAAGTACGAAACGCTTAACTGCAGGAAGATTCTTTTCTTTTCTCATGAACTGAATGAACATAGGAATGTAAAGAGCATAAATTGTGATGATTGGAAGTTCTGATGAGTCAAAGCTGAACTTGCCGAACCAAGGTGTTGCTGTAAGGTTTGCACCGTAGAAGTAAACAAGCCAACCTGCAACGATTACAAGACCAATGATACATGAGTTTGATGGCATTCCTGATGCAGGGTCAACCTGTTTCATAAGGTCAACTTTTGGTCCGTAGCCACGAACTGAAATTGAGTACATACCACGGATTGTGCCGATAAGAAGACCGTTAAGAGTACCAAGACAAGAAACTGCAACGAAGAGATTAAGGATGTTACCAAGAACATTACCGAAAACAGTTGTGAATGCAGTTGTTGTGCCACTTTCCATAAGAGTTGAAACAGGAGCACCACCAGCAATACCGATGTAATAGAAAAGGTAAATTGCGATGATGATGATACCACCAAGGACAAGTGCGATTGGAAGATTCTTTTTAGAATCTTTGATTTCTGAGTTAATTGAAGTTGCAAGAATCCAACCTTCATAAGCGAATGCAGTAGCAACAACAGCACCGAAGAGAACTGAATAGTTGCCTGTGCTTGTTGCAAAGTTTGATGCAAGAATTGTTGTTGGTTCACCAGCCATGTTGTGTGAAAGACCGTAAATTGTACCAAAAACAGCCATCAAAAGAAGTGGAACAAGTTTAATGAATGTAGCACTAATCTGAAGCTTACCTGCAAGTTTTGAAGAAAGTGTGTTGATAGCAAAAACACAGATAAGAATAAATCCTGCAAGAAGGAATGTTTCAGAGCCTGTAACAGGGTCACCGTTAAGTTGTAAATCAGGGTTAACTGAAACCAAGAATGTAAGGAAGTATCTTGCAGTAAGCCATGCAAGAACTGATGTCATAGCAGGAGTGTAAATTGTTGTAGCAAACCAACCCATAAAATAAGCATATTTGCTACCAATTGTTGCTTCTGCGTAGTCAACGAGACCGTTAACCTTTTCGTATTGCTGAGCCATAACACAGAATGCGAGAACGCAGCAAATCATTACTGCACCACCGATAATCCATGCAATGATACCCATTGGCATATCTCCGTTTGTTTTTTGAAGAATTGCCTGAGCTTTAAAGAAAACACCTGAGCCTACAACAGTACCTACAACCATGCAGATAGCCATTAAAAGGCCATATTGCTTTTTGAGTCCTTTTTCCATAAATGAACCCGTCCTTTCACTTTAATAAGTTAAATCAATTATATTTCAATTTTTGCGTTTTGTAAAGAGAAATAATCAACTTTATGCTTGAAATATTTACATAATAATTGAATTTGTGACGAAACATAGTATAATATAACCATACATTTAAGGAAAGGACTGGGACAGATGACAGAAAAACAATATCTTTGTATAGATTTAAAGTCGTTTTATGCCTCAGTCGAATGTATTGAAAGAGGGCTTAACCCACTTACAACAAATCTTGTTGTAGCGGATGTGGGTCGTACCGAAAAGACTATTTGCCTTGCTGTGACACCATCTCTTAAGGCTTATGGTGTTTCAGGCAGAGCAAGACTTTTTGAAGTTGTTCAAAAGGTTACAGAAATCAATAATCAAAGAAGAAATAAAGTGCCACAAAAGACTTTCACAGGTAAATCTTTTAATTCAATTGAATTGAACGACAACCCTTGTCTTGAACTTGATTATGTGGTTGCACCACCACAAATGGCACTTTATATGGAATACAGTACCCGTATATACAATGTGTATTTGAAATATATTGCACCCGAAGATATTCATGTTTATTCAATTGACGAGGTTTTTATTGACATAACACATTATCTTCCAACGCATAAAATGACGGCTCACGATTTCGCAAGAATGCTTATTAAGGATGTTCTCAATACTACTGGAATCACCGCAACCGCAGGAATAGGTACAAATATGTATCTTGCCAAAATCGCAATGGATATTGAGGCAAAGCACATTCCTGCTGACAAGGATGGAGTGAGAATTGCTCAACTTGACGAAATGAGTTATCGCGAAAAATTATGGTCACATACGCCGATAACGGATTTTTGGAGAGTTGGTAAGGGCTATGCAAATAAGCTTGCAAAATATGGTATTTACACAATGGGTGATGTGGCAAGATATTCTTTGATTGACGAAGACTTTTTGTATAAGTTATTCGGAATAAATGCAGAATTGCTTATTGACCACGCATGGGGATGGGAACCATGCTCAATAGCTGATGTAAAAGCATACAAACCGTCAACAAACAGTTTAAGTTCAGGTCAGGTGCTTCATACACCATATGTTTTTGAAAATGCTAAACTTGTAACAAGGGAAATGACGGAACTTCTGGTACTTGACCTTGTTGAAAAAGGCCTTGTTACAGACCAGATTGTGCTGACAATCGGTTATGATATTGAAAATCTTACAAATCCACAGATAAGAAACACTTATGAGGGCGAGATTGTCACCGACCATTATGGACGACAAGTGCCGAAACACGCTCACGGAACAACAAATCTTACAAAAAAGACATCTTCAGCAAAATTAATTGTGGATGCGACTTTGGAGCTTTTTGACCGAATTGTCAACAAAAGCCTGTTGGTTAGAAGAATTACTCTCGCAGTTTGTAAATTGCAAAGAGAAAGTGATGTACAGGAAAAAATTCCTGAACAGTTAGACTTGTTCACAGATTACGAAGCACTTGAGAAAAAGCGACAAAGGGAAGAAGAAATTCTCGAAAAAGAAAAACGAATGCAACAAGCCGTGCTTGATATTAAAAAGAAATACGGAAAAAATGCGATTCTTAAAGGTATGAATCTTGAAGAAGGTGCAACAGCGAAGGACAGAAATAGTCAGATTGGTGGTCACAAAGCGTAACAAATGCGATTTGAATTGAATTTGTAAATTATAATTTGTAGGGATCGCGTAGTGGCTCTACTTCCACGCCTGCAATTATTTTAAATTATAATTTGTCGGGCCCCTCAGTCACCTTACGGTGACAGCTCCCCATCAAGTGGGGAGCCTATGTTGGCCTTCCCCCTTGAGGGGAAGGTGGCACGAGCAATGCGAGTGACGGAAGGGGGGACAATCGCAACGCAGTTCCGACGTTCTGCACTCTGCACTTCATCGACAAACTCCAATTTGATTAGGAGAAAATATATGGAAAAGTACAACGATATAATAAATCTGCCACATTATCAGTCAAATAAACGACCGCATATATCGATTTATGACCGTGCAGCACAGTTTTCACCTTTTGCCGCTTTGACAGGACATGATGAGGCAATAAAAGAAACTGCAAGGTTGACTGATGAAAAGACAGAACTTAGCGAAACAGCAAAAACAATTCTTGACGAAAAATTCAGTTTTATTATGGAACATATTTATGAGCATCCTGAAATAACTGTAACATATTTTATTCCGGATTCACTTAAAAGTGGTGGAATGTATGTGGATTTCACAGGATGTGTGAAAAAATATGATTATCATAACAGAATTCTGTATTTTACAGATAATACAGAAATTAAAGTTGATGATATAATGGAAATTGAAAGCTCCATTTTTCCGAAAGTATTTGATATGAGGTGAAAATATGAAAAAGATAATTCCCGTGTTGTTCATATTTATTCTGGTTATGATTTTTTCTGCTTGTGGAAAAGATGAAATCAGAATTGAAGATTATGAGTGGCAGCTTCGCACTGCAGCGAACATAAATGCAGAGGGCCTTGTTGTAGCTGTTGGTGAAAAGGATAAAGCATATCCTGATGCAAAGGTTGTTGATGTTGTACTTACTGCAAAAGATGGTGAACTGGTAATAACAGACGCAACAAATGACGAAATCTATGTTGGCGCATATGAAGAGATGTTTATCACAGAAAGTTCTGAAGATTATAAAATCATAATAAAGGGTAAGGACGGTTATGCTACGGTTGCATACACAACTTATGCCGACGGAACAAAAGAGCCTACTCTGCCAATAACTGTTGGTGGATATGATATGTATTTTTATGCAAAAAAATAAAAAAGTTTTAACAAGTTATTGCAAATGGAAAAACAAGTTAGTATAATTATTCCATAAGGGAAATTTTTATAGGAGAGATGAAAATGGAAAGAACCTATGTTCCTTTCTGGGATTGGAAGGAAAAATCAAAACAGACTGAATATACTGAAAGCACACCGCTTCTCAATGCTGACGGTACTCTTAATGCCAAGGGTTGGGCAAGACACAATGTTTTCGAGTATGACAGAAACCTTGTAAAAAGAAAAGGTATGAGCCGTAAGGAATGGGATTTTTATCAGATATCTGACGGCAAATATATGGTACAGTTGAGTTTTGCAAATATCAGTATTGGCGGCTATGTTTCAGCAAAACTTGTTGACCTTGTAAATGGAAAACAGATTATTGATTGTTCACAGTTTTTCTTTGGTGGAAACAAGCATGTTCCACCTGCAAAGGGCGATGCACCTAATCGATACAGAGATAAGATTGGTAAGGCTGATTTTGACTTTGATACAAAGGAAACAGAAAGAACACTTTGGTTCAGATGCCCTACAAAGGACAGAGGCGTTGTTGAGTGTAAATTCCAGATGGATATTATGCCTGGACTTGAAAATATCACAACAGTTCTTCCTTTTGATGAAGACCCAACAAGATATTTCATGACAACAAAACAGAATTGTATGCCTTGCGAAGGAACCATGAGAATCGGTAACGAAACATACACATTCACAAAGGATGATTCGTTCGGATTCCTTGACTGGGGTCGTGTAAATACAATTCACGAAATGGTATGGTACTGGGGTAATGGTTCTACATATCTCGTGGACGAAAAGGGTGAAAAGCATCTTTTCGGTTTCGAAATTACATGGGCTATCGGTAACGAAAGCAATGCAACAGAAACTGCAATTTTCTATGACGGAAAAGCTCATAAATTCGGTGCTGTTGACGTTGAGACATTCCCTAAGGATGACAAATATATGGAGCCATGGAAGTTTATTTCAGAAGATGGAAGATTCAATCTTACAATGACTCCAACATTTGATTATCATACAGACCTTGACCTTAAAATCGGCAGAATGCATGCACATCAGGTCCATGGTATGTGGAATGGTGATGTTACCCTTGATGATGGAACAAAGCTTGAAATTAAGGATATGTATGCTTTCTGTGAATACGTAGAAAACAAATGGTAAAAGCAAAACAGGGAAGAAATAAACAATCTTCCCTGTTTTTTGTTGTCTATTTTGAATAATTGTATTATGGTATCGGCTGTGATATAATTAAATATCTAAATAACATTGGGAAGAGGTATGGATATGTCAAAGAAAACAGGGAAATCTTCAAACGTATTCCTTTCAGTTGTTGCTTTTTTACTTGCAGCTGCAATTGCGTTTTCGGTTGTAATTACAGCACAGACTTTTGCTAAAAATGCAGTACAGAATAACAATGTGGTTGTAAATTCTGATGTTCAGCAGAATGAAAACAACGATTCAACAGTTAGTGAAGACTTCACAGATTCAGATGTTGGTGGTTTTGATGAGCCAACGGATGTTGAGGTTACTGAAACACCATCAGAAAATGAAGAAAACACAGATGATGAAAAAGAAACTGCAGGTGCATTTGCATCGACTGAAGAGCTTGTTGCTTATTTCAATACTTGTGCAAACAAGGTAAAGACAGATGCAACAAAGGTAGTTAAGAATTTCGAAAAGAGAAGTGTCGGTGATATTGTTGTTCCGGGAGCACTTCAATCAACTGCAGAAACTATGATGAATAAATATATGGCAGACGATACAGAGCCTATTGTTTATGCAACAAAGGAAGAAATCAGAGATAAATTTATCGTTCCTGACCAGGATTATGTAAGCTGTCTTAAAGCAAGTGATGTTGTAAAAGCAGATTATAAAGATAACGGTAAAGAGTATGTGATTTATTTTAAAATCAAGGATGAGAAAAATCCAAGAGCTGGTGCAGGCGTAGGTTCAGTATGCGACGTTATTGAAACTCACGAAATTGCAGATAAAGCAGGCTCACTTCTTAAGGAGTTCACAACAGAATACTATAATTGTGAAATTACAGCAACAATTGATAAGGAAACAGGCAGAATGACTCACGCAGTATATAAAACTCCATTAAAGATGTTGATGGTTGTT
>JAZQUC010000200.1:0-3075 GCA_045631075.1 Candidatus Fimenecus sp.
TCCCGTTGTTGGTTTTTCTGCACACTTATTTCGGGCTGCCGTGGTCGTCAGCCCCTACAATATTATTAATTTGGTTGGAATGTAGGGGCGATTCACGAATCGCCCGAATAAGGTTACATTATCATATAAGAGATATAGATAAATTGGAGTTGTCGGGGAATTGTAGTGGTTATGATACTCCTTGGCTCCCCTGAAAGCGGAGCTGGCGAACGAAGTGAGACTGAGGGGTCTGTTCCTTGATAAACAAACTAACTGACACACTTTACAAACCCCTCTGTCACCTTGCGGTGACATCTCCCCTTCCAGGGGAGACAAGAATTTAAACTCACCGATAAATTATAATTTGAATAAAAAAAGTGATGACTTTTTCAAGCCACCACTTTAATTCCGAATTACGCATTAAGAATTACGAATTCAATTTATTTCGTACCTCTGTTGCGCGTACCATATCTCTTTCCTGTGTTGGGAGCTTTTGTCCTGCACGGGAGTTGATGCTTGCAGGTTGCATTGAAATCATCAATTCATTGACCGTTTCAACAGGCACATTGATTTTGCCTGTAACAGAGCCAAGTCGTACAAGAGAAAGGTTTTCCATAAGCTCTTTTGTTGAAAGAAGTCTTGCCCATTTAAGTGTACCGTATGCACGGAAAATTGCATCGTCGGTGTTAATGGACTTGAGTAACTCTTCCCTTGCTGCGCGTTCGTTGGCACAGAGCTGTAAAGTGATAGCTTTTAAATTTTTAATTGCGAATTCTTCAGAAATACCAAGGGTAATCTGGTTAGAAAGCTGATACATATCCCCTACTGCCTTTGTGCCTTCGCCAAAAGCACCACGGAATGTAAGTCCTAATTTAGAGATAGTGTTAATCAGCTTATGGATTTGTCCGTTCATTGTAAGTGCAGGAAGGTGAAGCATTACTGATGCTCTCATACCTGTACCCAAATTTGTAGGACATTGTGTAAGATAACCTATTCGCTCGTCAAAGGCGTAATTGAGTTTACTGCCGATTATGTCGTCAATTTCGTCAGCAATCTGGTATGCCTCGTCAAGGGCAAATCCTGATTTCATTACCTGTAATCTGATATGGTCTTCTTCGTTGAGCATTACACAGATATCTTCGTCTTTTGAGATAAGAAATGCTCGACCGTTGTCGTCAGATGCAAATTCAGGGCTTATAATATGTCTTTCTGCCATAGATGCAGCTTCAAATCGTGCAAGAGTTTTCATTTCCACATATCGAAGGTCATATTTATTATCCCTATCCAATGCATCTTTTATTATATTATTAAGCTCGATTCTGCTTTTAGTATTCAACTTGTTTGGGAAAGGATATTCATTTATATTTCTCGCAAGACGGATACGAGTGCTTACAACAATATCACTTTGCTCGCCTGTACCTAAATACCATCTGTTACCCATATTATTTCCCCTCCTTTATGCTGTTAATTCTGTCACGCAATTCTGCAGCCTTTTCAAAATTCTGCTCATTTATTGCAGTTTTAAGCTCATTTTCAAGCTTTTCAATTTCGTTTTCAGTTGAATTCACTTCAGTTTTTATAACTGTCGGATTTTTACCTTCGTGACGGGTTTTTCCGTGAATTCGTTGTAATGACGGTAAAAGCTTGTCGTAGAATGTAGTGTAGCAATCGGCACAACCGATTTTGCCGTTATTCACGATATCCTGGAATGTGTTACCACACTTTTCGCATCTTATAGTGCGTGAGCTTAAAGACGCTGTTTGTGGTTCACCGAAAAATGAACCAAGCAAATCTGTAAATGAATTACCAAAACCACCAAAAACATCGTTATAACCGAGAGCCTTTGCACAATCCGAGCAAAGATGTGCCTCTGCACTTTCACCGTTTATAATTTTCTTAACATGAGTTGTTGCCTCATATTTTCCACAATTCTGACATAACATAGTTTTCACTCCTTATTTTCAATGCACCATAGGTGCAATTCATGTACGAAGTACAATTCATGATGAAATCAATTCATGCAATTTATTGCAAATCATTTTTATGAGTTGCTTCGCATGATTTGGCTTACGCCATGATTTCTCGTTTCATTCCATGATTTGAATTCTTGCGAATTCATTATTTACATTACATTTAAAATCATCTGTTTAAATATCGACGCGCGGATAATGTCACCATATTCCCTTGGAATATCACGATAGGCGTTTCCTGTAAGTGATGACAAGAATATTTTCACTGTTTTTTCATCTATAATATCTCTGTCATAAAGATTTTTAAGATGCGCACGGCAGGTGTTTTCATTTAATGATTGACCGATTGAGTTAATTAAATGCATTTTAAGTGAATTTCTGTCATAGCTTGCCCTTGTAATCTTGATGTATCCCCCACCACCACGACGACTTTCCACAATGTAACCGTGTTCAGGTGTGAATCGGGATGAAATAACATAGTTTATCTGACTTGGCACACAGCCGATTTTTTGCGCCAGTTCATTACGCTGAATTTCCGTGTAGCCGTCATTTTCAAGCATATCCTGAATCATAGATGCGATAATATTGCTTATGTTCACATTTTCACCAACTTTTTGACTTTGACTTTCTTTGACCTTTTACATTTTCTATTATAGCAGATGTTTTTGCGTTGTCAAGGTCAAAAAAGGTCAAAAATAAAATGTTTACAATTTATTTATAATTTGCAAATTGGAGTTTATTGGAATAATGCAGAATGCAGAATTCAGAATGCAGAATGTCGGAACTGCGACGCGATTGTAAAATAAAACCAATATGGTTATGTATGTAGGGGACGACGGGTCTCGCCTGCCAGCTCGGTCGGTGCTTCTGCTTCGCAGAGGTGTCCACCGGACACCCGCACCTCGGCGTCCCGTTGTTGGTTTTTCTGCACACTTATTTCGGGCTGCCGTGGTCGTCAGCCCCTACAATATTATTAATTTGGTTGGAATGTAGGGGCGATTCACGAATCGCCCGAATTGATTTTATCGAACTCTTTGGAACGGGTCATTCGTGAATGACCCCTACAAGGTTGCATTATCATATAAGAAATATAAATGAATTGGAGTTTAGCGGGGAATTGTAGTGG
>JAZQUC010000201.1:0-48658 GCA_045631075.1 Candidatus Fimenecus sp.
AAGACCGCTTGGCCTCCGACTTCAGAACGGTCAACTTTTGTTGGGTCTTTTCCTGAGAAAGCACCGCCACCATGACGAGAATATCCGCCGTATGTATCAACAATAATTTTACGACCTGTGAGACCTGAGTCGCCCATAGGACCACCAATTACAAATCTGCCTGTTGGGTTAACAAAAATCTTTGTGTTATCATCAATAAGATTAGCAGGAATAATTGGGTCAATAACATATTTCTTAACATCCTCACGGATTTGTGCAAGCTCAACATCAGCACTATGCTGTGAAGATACAACAATTGCATAAATTCTAACAGGATTTCTGTCATCATCATATTCAACAGTTACTTGTGTTTTACCATCAGCACGAAGATAAGCTAGTGTACCATCTTTTCTAACTTTTGTGAGCTGAACTGCAAGCTTGTTTGCAAGTGAAATTGGCATTGGCATAAGTTCAGGTGTTTCGTCACAAGCAAAACCGAACATCATACCTTGGTCGCCAGCACCATTAAGGTTATAAAAATCATCATTACCATCTTTGATTTCCATTGAGTTATCAACACCAAGGGCAATGTCAGCAGACTGTTTATCGAGCGCTACAAGCACCGCACAAGTATTGCCATCAAAGCCTTTTGCACTATCGTCATAACCGATTTCAAGAACTGTATTTCTAACGATTTCAGGGATATTAACCTGTGCCTTTGATGTGATTTCACCCATAACAAGAACTTGTCCTGTTGTTACTGTTGTTTCACAAGCAACACGTGACATTGGGTCTTGTGCAAGCATTGCATCAAGAATTGAATCAGAAATTTTATCACAGATTTTGTCTGGATGACCTTCTGTAACTGATTCAGATGTAAATAAAAATTTAGCCATATTTTTTCTCCTCCAAAAATTAGATAAGCACCCATAATAAGGGTGCTTTAATTACAACCTTATATCTCGGATAATCCGCAGGAATTAGCACCTTGCAAAAAGCAGGTTGCTGGGTTTCACAGGGCCAGACCCTCCACCACTCTGCATAAGGGATATATTTAGTTTCAATATATTTTATCACAATATTTAATATTGTCAACTATATTGTATATTTTTTTATAGCTTTTTCAAGTACAGAATATATTGGGAAAAATGGAACAATATTGAAAAGTGCTTTTATTGAGTTGAGTGTTGTTGAACCCCATACACCAGCCCAATATGTTTCACTTACGAGTGGGAATCCCATAATTTTATAAAAAATTGGTGTGAAAATCATATTTGCAATCCATCCAACAATTATAGCTATAACTATTGTTATTGCGGAAGACAAAAGATATGTTTTAATTGAAATTTTATTTTCTTTAAATACTTTTTTAAATATTTTTACAAAGCCTGACATTGATAAAATCATACTGCTACCAAGAATTATATTCATTATTTCACCAATACCGACTGTTGTTGTTCTTGTCAGATGAATGATATTTTTAAAGACTTCTACCAATATTCCTTGAACAGGACCAATTATTACACCTGTAAGAATTGCAGGAAAGTCTGAAAAATCGACCTTAAGATGACCTACAGCAGGAACAATATTTATTTCAGGAAATACCATATAAATTACTGTTGCAATTGCAGTCATTAATCCAACAAGTGTTAAATTAAATATTTTTTTGTTTCGATTGTTTGACATAAAAGACATTCCTTTCAATTTTAGTTGTCAAACAGAAAACCCTGCTAATAATAGCAGGGCCTTAATGTAACAAAAATGTTGCATCTTCTTTCATCCGGACTATACCGTCGGTATGGGAATTACACCCATTCAGCCATTTGGCTCGTGGACTTTAACCACCGGTGGAGAATTTCACTCCGCCCTGAAGACAACTAATATATTGTATTTTATGATTTAATTATATCATTGTGACGATTATTGTCAATACTTCTTTTCTTAATGTTTAACAGTGATATTGCAATTATCATTAAAAGAGGAAACAGAGCACCAAATCCAAGTCCTATTTTAAGGGATTCACCTGATGTAATGCCTTGTGATATTTGTATTGTCATATAACTTATAAACCAAGGACCTAATGTGCACCCTGTATCACCTGACAATGCAAGTACACTGTACATTGAACCGCCACCATTAGGAAAAAGTCTTGCTGCAAGACTTAATGTTGCAGGCCACATAATACTTACTGTAATTCCTGTTAACGCACAGGTTAAAAGCGAAATAACAGAATTATTTATAAAGCAAGTACCAAGATAACAAAAAGCACATAAACCTGCAGAGCAATAAAGAGCAATTTTAAGATTTACTTTTTCACCAATAAAGCCAAAAATCATTCTTCCTGTGCCCATAAGAATTGCAAAAAGACAAGGGCCTAATAAATCACCGGTCATTTTCGTAACTTTAAGACCTGCTTCAGCAAAATATGATGACCATTGTGACATCCCTATTTCTGATGCACCTGAACAAATCATAATGATAATACAAAGCAAGAATTGTTTGTTAAACAGCAGTTTGAAAAATGGTATTTTTTCTTCTTTCGTAAGATTTGGTTGAATAGGTACTGAAATGAAATTTATGGTATTTATAAGTGGAATTATTGACCATAAAACAGGCGCAACAAACCACAAATCATTGCCTAAAAGTTTTATCATTATTGTCGTTAAAAAAACCACAATTACTTGTCCCCAACAATAGAATGAGTGCAACAAACTCATTTCTGCTGTTTTCTTTTCACCAGGGATTGATTCAATTATCGGACTTATTATTACTTCCGTGATTCCGCTACCAATTGCAGACAAAACAATCGAAATTACAATTCCGATATATGAGTTTGTCATAATATTTGGAAGAATGCCAAGACAGGTGAGTCCTAAAAAAGCAATTCCCTGTGAAACGATTGCAAGTGGTTTATAACCAATTAAATCGACGAATTTTATAGATAATGTATCAACTATAAGTTGCGTAGCAAAATTTATTGTGATTAAAAGTGATAGTTTTTCAAGTGTTATATTGAATTTGTCACTGAAAATTACAAACAGAAGTGGAGCAATATTATTGATTATACCTTGTACTACATAGCCTATATAACAAGCTGTTTTTGTACCTGTGAATGTTCTTGTTTTCATTATACTTTTGTAATTATAAGTTCTGCATTTCCTGTTACATTAAATTCGCCATAATTTGCAGGAATAAACAGACTGTCTCCTTTTTTTATATCAATGTTATCAACATTTGCATTGCCGTCTGTAACTAATATAGAAACAAATGATTTATCGTCGGCAATTGATGTGTATTTTGTAGTAACTGTTACTTTTTCAACATTGAACAAATCACATTTTGTAAGCAATTGTGTTGAATATCCGTTTTCAACTATAAGTTCACCTTCAGGATTAGTTGAACGTGTAGGTGGAGTACAGTTTGTAACATCAATTGCTTTTTCAACGTGAAGCTCTCTTGGTTTACCGTCAGCACCAAGTCGTCCATAGTCATAAACTCGGTATGTTGTATTTGAATTCTGCTGAATTTCTGCAAGAAGAATACCTTTACCGATTGCGTGAAGTGTACCTGCTTCAATAAAAAATAGGTCACCCTTTTTAACCTTAACTTTATTAACAGTTTCAAGGAAAGTATTATCAGAAATTCTTTCTTTAAATTCCTCACTTGTAATTGATTTGTTGAAGCCATATATTAATTCTGCATCGTCATCACAATCAAGAATATACCAACATTCTGTTTTGCCGTATTCCTTTTCAACACGCATTGCATATTCATTATCAGGATGAACCTGAACAGAAAGATCATTTTTAGCGTCAATAAGCTTAATGAGAATAGGAAAATATTCAAATTTGTTTCCGTTTTCACCTAAAAATTCAGGGTGAGTATTAACAACTTCTGTAAGTGTTTTTCCTTTAAAATCACCATTTTCAATTGTGTTTTCACCATCTTTATGACAAGAAAGCATCCATCCCTCTGCAAGTTTTTCAAGGTTGGATTCAAAGCCATACTCGTCACGAAGCTTTGTTCCACCCCATATGTAATCTTTAAATACAGGTTTTAATTTTAAAATATACATAAAACCACTCCTTAAATCATTTCAAAATATTTTATCATATTACTATTTTGTTTTCAATAATTTGATTGTCAAAAAATATGGTTTGTGATACAATTTTTTTAAAAGAAATGTTAAAGGATTTATTATGAAAGAAAATATTATTTTTTATTTTTCGGACCAACAAAGATTTGATACTGTTAATTATGACATAATGCCTAATCTCATGAAACTTGCAGAAGAAGGCACCTTTTTTGAAAATTGTTATACAAGTCAGCCTGTATGTGGACCTGCAAGAGCTTGTTTACAGACAGGTGTTTATCCGACTGAATGTGGTTGTCATATAAATGGAATTCCTTTAAAGGATAATGAAAAGACACTTGCTGATTGTTTTAATGAAAACGGATATGATACGGCATATATTGGCAAGTTGCATTTGGCATCAGGACAAAATGGTGGTGAAAATATAAAGTGCGAAAAGTCACCAATTCCTAACGAAAGATTATGTGGATACAAATATTTTCGTGGTGCAGATGTGCTTGAATTCACTTCACACGGATATGATGGATTTGTATTTGATGAAAATGGTAAAAAAATAGAGTTTGAAGGTTATCGAGCAGACAGAATAAATGATTTTGCAATAGAATATATTGAAAATCATAATGACGAAAAACCGTTTTTTATGTTTATATCTCAACTTGAGCCACATCATCAGAATGACCATAACAGATTTGAAGGGCCTAAAGAAAAGGTTGTAAATTATAAAAATTATCCATTACCCGAAGATTTAACACATTTAAAAGGTAACTATAAAGACCAATATCCTGATTATCTTGCTGCTATAGAAAGTCTTGATGATAATCTTGGAAATCTCATTGAAAAATTAAAGGAAAAAGGAATCTATGATAACACAACTATTGTTTATACATCAGACCATGGTTGTCATTTTAAAACAAGAAACGCAGAGTATAAACGCAGTTGTCATGATTCGTCTATTCATATTCCACTTGTAATTAAATCGAAGGACTATCCCAAAGGTGTAAAAGATGATAAAATTGTAAGTCTTGTAGATTTACCACCGACATTGTTATCAATTGCAGGAATTGAAATACCGAAACAATATCAAGGTGTTACAATTTCAAATAAAGATAATTGTGAATGTGCATTTGTACAAATTAGTGAAAGTCAGTGTGGCAGGGCAATAAGGACGAAGGATTTTACTTATTCTGTTTCATCTCCACTACCTTTATCGTCATGCTCGTTTGTATATTTTGAAGATTATTTGTATGATAATCGTGTCGATAAATCACAGATGAATAATTTAATCAAATCAAAAGAGTATAAAGAGATAAGAGATTCATTAAAAACACTTTTATTGAATGAAATAAAGAAAAACGAAGGGAAAACTCCTAAAATCTTTCCATGCCTTTTTGCTAAAAGGAAATAATTGAAGAAAATATTACTAAATTATTCAAAAATCAACCATTTTTAATAAAATATTTGAAAAAAATGCAATTTTTGTAATAAATACTTGCAAAATGATTCATAATGGTATAAAATATTTAACCGAAATTATATTTGGAGGTAAATCCATGTTATTGAATGAAATGAACAAAGAAGAGCTTGTTGCTCTTAAAAAAGAATTCACAGCAAAATATGAAGAAGTAAAGAGCCAGGGTCTTGCACTTGATATGTCTCGTGGTAAGCCAAGTGCTGACCAACTTGACTTATCAATGGGAATGCTCAACATTATGAGCACAGTAGAAGACTGCAAAGCTGAAAATGGCTTTGACTGTCGTAACTATGGTGTTCTTGATGGTATGCCTGAATGCAAGAAGCTTTTTGCAGATATTCTTGAAGTTGACACAAAAAATATTGTTATCGGTGGTACTTCAAGCCTTAATCTTATGTATGACTACCTTAATCAGTGTATGTTCCTTGGTGTTGCAGGATGCGAACCATGGAGCAAGCAGGGTAAAGTTAAGTTTATTTGTAATGTACCAGGATATGACAGACATTTCTCTATCACAGAATTTTTTGGTATTGAAATGATATCTGTTGAAATGACAAATGAAGGTCCTGATGTTGCAAAAATTAAGGAACTTGTTAAAGACCCAATGGTGAAGGGTATGTTCTGTGTTC
This sequence comes from Candidatus Fimenecus sp., assembly GCA_045631075.1. Lineage (GTDB taxonomy): Bacteria > Bacillota > Clostridia > Oscillospirales > Acutalibacteraceae > Fimenecus. The sequence goes on from JAZQUC010000201.1 coordinate 6,173, forward strand.
CTAAATACTCAAATCCTAATGGTGTAACATACAGTGATAAAGTTGTAAAGGAACTTGCTTCTATTCAGCCTGCAGCAAAGGATTTCAGAGTTATCTGGGATAATGCTTATATTATTCACGAATTAACTGATACACCTGATGTACTTATGAATATCTTTGATGCATGTAAAGAATTTGGCACAGAAGACTACTTTGTTGAATTTACATCAACATCAAAGATTACATTCCCAGGTGCAGGTGTTTCTGCAATTGCTGCATCAGATAACAATGTTGCTGAAATTAAGAAGAGACTTAATTTCCAGACAATCAGTTATGATAAGCTTAATCAGCTTCGTCATGTTAAGTACTTTAAGAATGCTGATGGTGTTAAGGCTCAGATGGCAAAGCACGCTGAAATTATGGCACCTAAATTTAATCTTGTTCTCCAAAAGCTTGAAAGTGAAATTGCTCCTTTAGGCATTGGTGAATGGGTGAATGTAAAGGGCGGTTATTTCATCAGTTATGATACAGTAGGTTCAAGTGCAAAGAGAATTGGTGAGCTTTGTAAAGAAGCAGGTCTTGTTCTTACAACTGTTGGTGCAACATACCCATATGGTATTGACCCAGAAGACAAGAACATCAGAATTGCACCTTCTTTCCCACCAGTTGCAGATTTGGAAAAGGCTATGGATGTTTTCTGTCTTTGTGCAAAACTTGCTGCTGTTGAAGCATTGATATAAGGGTGTATAATATGTCGAGTATTACGGTAAAAGATAATATTTTTGTTTCTGCCGTAATTGTTTCGGCAGGGAATTCTACTCGTATGGGTGGAATTAATAAACAGTTTCTTGAAATTGATGGTATGCCTGTAATTGCTCGTTCAATTAAGGCGTTTCAGGATAATTCTTTAATTGATGAAATTGTAATTGTAACACGTTTTCAAGATGTTGAAAGTGTGCGTGAACTTGTAAAAAAGTATAGTTTTTTTAAAGTTAACACAATTGTGTGTGGTGGAGATACCCGTCAGGAAAGCGTCTTAAATGGTTTGAATTTTGTTTCTGATGATGCAGATTTAATTGCTATTCATGATGGTGCTAGACCGTTAGTTTCAGATAGTGTTATAACAGAAACAATAAAAGTGGCAAGTGTTTATGGTGCTGCCGCAACAGGCGTAAAGGTAAAAGATACTGTTAAACAAGTTGACGATAACAACACCATTGTCGCAACACCTGACAGAGCATATTTGAGATTTATTCAGACTCCACAGATTTTTAATAAATCACTTTATTTAGATGCAGTAAAAACTGTTAAAAACAGTAAAGATTTTACAGATGATTGTATGCTTATTGAAGCGTATGGTAAAACAGTTAAATTTGTGGATGGCGAATATGAAAATATTAAAATAACTACTCCTGAAGATATTGAATTAGCTGAAAATTATCTTAAACGAAAGGGGAGATAAACTTGCTTAGAATTGGTCACGGATATGATGTTCATAAATTAGTTGAAGGTAGAAAACTTATTCTGGGTGGTGTTGAAATCGAAAATAATGGCATTGGGCTTTTAGGTCATTCTGATGCTGATGTCCTTTTACATGCGATTTCTGATTCTCTTCTTGGCGCATGTGCATTAGGTGATATAGGAAAGCATTTTCCTGATACAGATGCTGAATTTAAGGATGCTGACAGCCTTATTCTTTTGAAAAAAGTTGTTGAGTTGATTAAATTTAAAGGATATAAAGTTAACAACATTGATGCTACAGTAATTGCGCAAGCACCAAAACTTGCTCCATATATTGACCATATGCGAAATAATATTGCTTTTGCATTGGGTGTTAATGTTGATTGTGTTAGTGTTAAAGCAACCACAGAAGAAAAACTTGGTTTTACAGGTGCCAAGGAAGGTATTTCTGCACATTGTATATGCCTTGTTGAACAAAAAGAAAAAATAAAATTTATATGATTTATGCCCGTCGGACATTAAGTTTCGACGGGTGTTTTTATCAAAATCCTTTTTTCATCATAAAATATAATGGGTGATTAAAGTGAACAGAGCAAATATAAAGTTTTCCTCCGTCACATATGCCTTGAGAGCAAAGGAAATTATTGAACAAAACGGAGGTAAAGCAGTAATAAGAAAAAATCCAAATCCATTAAGGAATGAAGGATGTGGTTATGTTATCATTGCAACCGGGAATACAGAAAAGATGATAAATCTTTTGAATGTTAACAAAGTAAAATATATTGGATATGTGTCTTTATGATATATTTGGATAACAGTGCAACATCATATCCTAAACCACAATGTGTAATTGACGGAATAAATGAATCATTTAATTTATATGGTGCTAATTCTGGGCGTGGTTCATATAAAATGGCTATCGATACAAGTGAACAGATATATAATTGCCGAAAGACTATTTCTGAATATTTTCATCTGCCATATGCTGAAAACGTAATTTTTACGCATAATTGTACGACTGCATTGAATTTTGCAATTAAAGGGTTAGCAAATAAAGGAAGTCATTTTATAATTTCAAATCTTGAACACAATGCAGTTGTAAGACCATTAGAGAGTTTGAAAAAATCAGGAATTTCTGAGTATAGCATTGCAGAAATTAATAAAGATAATTTTTATACTCTTAAAAATTTTGAAAGAGAAATAAAAGACAATACTATTGCTATAATTTGCACAGGTGCATCTAATGTTTTTGGTGTAATCCCACCGTATAAATTACTTGCATCATTGGCACATAAATATAATAAATTATTTATATTGGACTATTCACAGATTGCAGGTATAATACCGTTAGATATCAAGAAGACAAATATCGATATTATGTGTTGTTCAGGTCATAAAGGTCTTTTAGGACCTACTGGTACAGGATTACTTCTTATAAACAATGATGTTGTTTTCAATACTGTTTTAGAGGGTGGGACAGGAAGCAATTCTTTGGATTTGTCACAACCAGATTATTACCCTGACAAATTTGAAAGTGGAACACAAAATATAGTGGGTATAATAGGATTATCAAGAGCAGTTGAATATTTAAAAAAATATTCGGATTATAGTATATATAATCATGAAATTAAATTGATGAAATATTTTTATTCTAATATGAAATATTGTAGAAATATTATTTTTTATACGGATTTTATGAATGACAATAAACTGTATGCTCCGATTATCTCGTTTAATGTAGAAAATATGCATAGTGAGGAAGTTGCTCATAAACTTTCTGAATATAATATTGCAGTAAGAGCAGGTCTTCACTGTGCTCCATTAGCTCACAGAACTTATAAAACAGATAAAATAGGAACAGTTCGTATTTCTCCGTCAATATTTACTAAAAAAAGTGATATAGATTTATTAATAAATTGTCTAAGAAAAATTGCAAAATAAAATAAGTTGTGATACAATATATTGTGAATATGTATATTCGTTTGAATTTTACTGTTTATTAACGATTTTTTTACAATATATTGTATTTTTTTATGAAAAGAGTGAGATAATTATGTTTGAAAGTTTCGGTGTATATTTCGACCAGGTTAAAAGAGCTATAGTTTCTTTTAACTCAATTAGTGATATTCTCGATGTTTTACTTGTTGCATTTGTTATTTATAGTGCAATTAAACTTATAAGGGACACAAGGGCTTTTCAGCTTGTTAAAGGTGTTATTTTACTTGCGGCAGTGTATTTTATGGTTTCGATTTTTAATATGGAAGCAAGTAAGTATCTTTTGAGTCTATTGTTCGGGAATTTGCTTATTATTCTCGTAATTATTTTCTCACCTGAAATTCGTCACGCACTTGAAAGTGTTGGAAGAAGTTCGGTTTCAAATATTAATTTGTTTAATCTTAAAAATCGTGATGAATCAGCAATTCAGGAATCCATTAAGTCTTCAATCAATTCTGTTTGTAAAGCATGTGGTGATTTAAGTGATAAACAGATTGGTGCGCTGATTGTATTTGAAAAAGATACTATGCTTGGTGAAATTGCTAAAACAGGTACAATGCTCGACGCTACCGTTACAACTGAATTGATTTGTAATATCTTTTTTCCAAAGGCTCCCATGCATGATGGCGCTGTTATTATAAAAGATGGTCGTGTTGTTTCTGCTGGATGTATTCTTCCATTGACAAGTAAAAACGACCTTAGTAGTGAGCTTGGTACAAGACACAGAGCTGCTGTTGGTATGACTGAATCCAGCGATGCTCTTGTTGTAGTTGTGTCAGAAGAAACTGGCCATATTTCAATTGCTGAAAGAGGTCAGCTTAATCGAAATATTTCTGACGGTGATTTGCGTGAAATTTTATCTCGTTCATTTATTAAAGTAAATGATAAAGATGGCAACAAGATTAAGAAAATTTTAAGAGGTAATAAAAATGAATCAGAAGAATAATCAGACAGAAAAAAATAACAGACTTTCATTTTCTGATTTATTAAAAGATAAAAGATTTATGTTGTTTTTTTCATGTTTACTTGCATTTGTTTTATGGATGTGGGTTGCAATAGAGAAAAGCCCTGAAACACAGCGAACTATTACAGGTGTTCCTGTTCAGATAAATCTTGAAAACAGTGTTCCTGAACAATTAGGACTCAATGTTTTCGGAAATTCAGAATTTACAATTGATGTTACAGTAAAAGGAAAGAAATATATCACTTCATCATTAAGTGCTGATGACATTGATGTTATTGCAAATACAAATTATGTTGATGGCTCTGGTGTCAAAACACTTCAGTTAAAAGTTACTCCGAAAGAGAATAATGCGGATTATGTTATTTCATCATATTCATCAAATTATGTTGAAGTTTATTTTGATACATACAAAGAAATTGAATTGCCGTTACAAGGAGTTATAGAAACTGATTTATCATCAGTTGTTCCTGAAGGTTGCGTTGCCGGTGATACTGTTCTTTCAAAAAATACGGTGCTTGTTTCAGGACCTACAGCAGAAGTTAATAAGGTTTCAAGCGTTACAGCAAATATTACTATTGACAAGGTGTTGGACAAAACAACAGTATTTGACCCTGTTTTTAAAATTATAACTAATGATGGTTCATCTCTTGAATATGTAAAACTTGTTACTGATGAAACTAATATTACGGTTACTGTTCCTGTATTGAAAGAAGTTGTTTTACCTACAACAATTGAATTCAGAAATGCACCTTCTTATTTTATTAATAATCCATTATCATATACAGTTTATCCGTCAACAGTAAAGGTTGCAGTTCCTGTTGATATGATAGATTCAACAGAGTACTATGTTGTTGATACAATAGATTTTGCTGATATTTCAGGTAGCATTAATACATTTAACATTGATGTTAATACGGTTGCTAATTCTTTTAAGATTTTAAGTAACATTTCAAAATTCACTGTTAAAATTGATGCTTCAGAGATGGTGTCAAAAACAATTATTGTACCATCAAAAAATATTTCAGTATTAAATAACAGAGATGATTTTTCAGTTTCTGTTACAAATAACAAAGATATCGCAGTAAAGGTTGTTGGTAAAGAAGGTTATATTGATAATATAACTGCTGATAATCTTTCGATTGTTGTTGATACAAACGAACAAGAAATTAATAATAATACAAATGTATTACAGGGATATGTTGTTGTTTCAGGTGATTTTCCATGTTGGAGCGTTGGAAGATATGATGTTAAGGTTAAGGCAACATCATTAAATTAAAAAAGTGAGGTGACAAACAATGAAAAAATTAATTACTATATTTTTAATAATTATCATCGTATGTTTGTCATTTACAAGTTGTGATTATAATATTACTTCTATCGAAAGTTTAATGCGACCACCTAAACTTAGCGGTGAAAGTAGTCTTCTTCAAAAAGCATTTGAGGAATCAGTTGCCGATATTAATGGCGTTATTATGAAGACACCGATTAGTGGTCAGTATCGTTCTTCATATTTATTTTTTGATTTAGAAAATGACGGTGAGCAGGAGGCTATTGTTTTTTATTCTAATCCAATGGTCGATTCAATGGCATATGCTAATGTTTTTAAGCATGTTAATGGTGAATGGAAAAATATTTCGAAGATTAAAGGAAAAAATGAAGAAGTTTATGAAGTTAATTTTGCTGACATAAATGGTGATAATATTTCAGAAATACTTATCAGTTGGACTGGTGCAGTTGTTTCTGATAAAGTTAATTCATCAGATTTTGGCACAGGCAATGAAAGACTTCTTTCCGTATATTCATGTGACGGTATTACAACCACTCTTCTTAAAACGGAGACATATTCAAACATTTTTCTTGAGGATTTGAATAATGATAACAGTGATGAAATTGTTATTTTTAAAATTGTTCTTGCTGATAATGAAAAGCAGACTACTTCAAGAATTATTGCATTTAATGATGATTTTACAATAAAATTAGATGAAAAGTTATCATTGACTGGTATGTTAGAGATAAAAAATATTACAACAGATAATATTGAAATCAATGATAAAAAGCATACAAGAATATTCGTAGATGGCTCTATCAGTGAAAATGGAGTAATAACAGAAATTATTGATATTGAAAATGAATTGTTTGATGTTTCTTTACCTTTGTATGAAACAAATCAGTCTCACAAGCCGTTAACTTTAAGAGCATCAAGAACATATTGCAACGATATTGATAATGATGGTATTATTGAAATTCCTACTGATGAAGTTTTACCATATGGTTATCGAATTAGCAAAAATTCTAATCAACAAAATGAATTATATATGACTGTTTGGTCAGAGTTTACTGATTCTTCATTATCAGTTGATTTTAAATGTCTTATGAATAATTCATTCAATTATATGTTTGAATTTTCTGATGATATTTTATCGCATATGTCAGCTGTGTATAATGACAATAATTGTACATTAACTTTTTATTCTGTAGATAGTAATGGTCAGTTTGAAAATGAATTGTTTTCAATTAAAGCTTTCTATGAACCGGATTGGGAAGATAATCATAACAGATATGTAAGATTTGCAGAAAATAGTACTTATGTATATGGATATCTTGTATTAAATGAAGAGAACGATGAAAATTATGAAGAATTCATTCTTGAGAATTTTAAAATTCTGAATCAGGAGTAATTATATGAAATATGTTTTAATCGCAGAAGATGAATCATCAATCAGAGATTTTGTTGTTATTAATCTTCGTCGTAGTGGGTACGAAGTTATTGAAGCTGTTAATGGTGAAGATGCAATAAAAAAATTTGATGAATATATTAATGAAATAGATGTTGTAATTCTTGATATTACTATGCCGATAATTGATGGTCTTGAAGTGTGCAAATATATAAGAACAAAAAGCAGTCGAATTGGTATTGTAATGCTTACAGCAAGAACGCAGGAAATGGATAAGGTTACCGGACTTATGGTAGGTGCTGATGATTATGTTACAAAGCCGTTTTCACCATCTGAGTTAATGGCTCGTATAGATGCTATTTATAGAAGAGTTTCTTTAACAAGTGAGCCTGAATCAGTTAATGCGCATCAAAATTCAATTTCATTAAATGAATTTTTACTTGATTTGCGTAGCCATACATTAACTAAGAACGGAGTTCCTGTAGAGTTGACTCAGGTCGAGTTTCAAATTATTGAATACTTTTTTTCAAATCCAAATGTTGCTTTAGAAAGAAATAAGATTTTAAAGTTTGTATGGGGTGACTCATATTTTGGTGATGAAAAAGTTGTTGATGTTAATATTCATAGATTGAGAAATAAAATTGAAGATGAACCATCTCAACCTAAACATTTGACTACTGTTTGGGGTATGGGATATAAATGGATTGTGTAAGAAAATATATTATATTGTGATTGGCGGTGACAAAAGTGAAGAAAAGTATAGTTAAGCGATGGGCTTATACTGTTCTTGCAAGCACAGTTTTTGTTATCGTTGTTATTGGTGTTTTAATGGGATTGTTCATTAAAAATCAATATTATGATGCTGTAAGAATGACTTTAAATTCTCGTGCAACATCTTTGGTTATGTCATATTTTAATTCACAATCAACGGTTTCAGATGAATTGTTTAATAAGATGTCAAAGAATTTTGTCGATAATTTTTCTGATAAAAATGTAATGGAAGTTTGGGTTATTGACAAAAATGGTCATGTAGTTGTATCTTCTACAGGCTTTTCAGTTAAGGGTGAATCGTATCCTGATTATAACTATGCAAAAGCTGATGAAAATGGCATAGGTGAATGGATAGGAAAAATGAAAAATGGTGAAAAAGTTATGGCTTTGACATACATTCTTCCTGAAAATTCACAGGGTGTGAACGGAGCAATCCGTTATATTATTTCACTACAGGATATTGACAGACAAATTTATACAATATGGATGCTTATTGGATTTCTATTGATTCTTGTAATTTGTTTTGTTATAACATCTGGTGGATTTTTTATTAATTCTATTATTAATCCGGTTCGTAAAATAAATGAAACAGCGTCGAAAATTGCAACAGGTGACTTTAATGTTTCTATTGAGAAACATAAATATGATGATGAAATTGGTCAGCTTTGCGACACGATAAATAATATGGCACACGAAATTGGTGAAACAGAACGAATGAAAAATGATTTCATTTCTACTGTTTCACATGAATTAAGAACTCCATTGACTGCGATTAAAGGCTGGGGAGAAACGATTAAACTTGCTCAGAATGATGAGGAACTTCTCAATAAGGGTCTCGATGTTATTGTTAATGAGACGGAACGATTATCCGACCTTGTTGAAGAGTTGCTTGATTTCTCAAGAATGGAAAGTGGAAAGCTATCCTTAAAAAAATCACAAATTGATATTGTAAAAGAGCTTACAGAGATTCTTGAGGTTTTTGAGAGTCGTTCATCACGAGAGGGTATTGATTTGAATGTTGATATTCCCTTTAAGAGTATTATGATAAATGGAGATAAAAACCGTTTAAAGCAATCTTTTGTTAATATCATTGATAATAGTTTTAAATACACTTCTAAGGGCGGATACGTTAATGTTCAATTAAGAGTAAATAATTCAAGTGTGTTTATTTCAATAAAAGATAATGGTTGTGGTATTTCAAAGCATGATTTACCAAAAATAACACAAAAATTTTATAAAGCTAATAACAGTGCACGCGGAAGCGGCATTGGATTAGCAGTTACTGATGAAATTATTAAACTTCACAATGGTGAAATTATAATTGAAAGTGAAATTGGCATTGGTACAACTGTATCAATTGTTTTACCAAGAAATAATAAATAAGGAGCAAATAAATTGAGTAATAAAAAGCAACACAAAACTTCAATTGGTGGACAAGCTCTTATTGAAGGTATAATGATGAAAGGTCCAAAAGGTACGGCAATGTCTGTCAGATTACCTGATGGTACTATTGATACTGAATTGGAAGCAAATACTGGCAAAAGGAATCCAGTAATGAAAATTCCGATTGTAAGAGGTGTATATGCATTTGCTGATTCTATGATTTCAGGTTATAAATATCTTATGAAATCTGCTGATAAAGCATTGACTGAGGAAGAAAAAGAGGAGGATATGTCAAAACTTGACAAGTGGTTAAATGAGCATCTGAGCGAAAATATGATGAATATTGTTACTGGTGTTTCATCTGTTTTAGGTGTTGTTCTTGCAATGCTTGTTTTCCTGTATTTACCTATTGAAATAGTTGATTTATTCGATACATATATTTTAACTACTATTGATATTTCAAAATATCATCCTTTGATTGAAGGCATTATGAGAATTATTATTTTTATACTTTATATGTATCTTGTTTCTAAAATGTCAATGATTAAAAGAGTGTTTATGTATCACGGTGCTGAACACAAAGCAATTTTCTGTTATGAAAATGGCCTTGATTTAACAGTTGATAACATTCGTAAAATGTCTCGTTTCCATCCAAGATGTGGAACAGCGTTTATGTTTGTAATGATTATTTTAAGTATGACTGCATCATTTTCATTAGTTCTTATTTTTCCTGAACTTGTGAATATAAATAAGATTCTTTGGATGGCAATTAAACTTGCTATTCTTCCTGTTGTAATGGGAATTGGATATGAATTTATTAAATATGCAGGTAAACATGAAAATATTGTTGTTAAGATTTTGTCTTATCCAGGACTTTTAATGCAAAGAATTACAACAGTTGAACCAACTGATGATATTATTGAAGTTGCTATTGAATCAATTAAAGCAGTTATTACTGATAATCCAGAGGACGATATGATAAAATGACCATAAAAGAATTATATACATACTGTTCAGATGAACTATCATTCACTGAATGTGGCGATTTTGAAGCAATGTGTATCTTTAACGATATTCTTGGATTCACCAAAAGTCAGATTTTGTTAAATAATCAAACTGTTACATTATATCATCAAGAAAAAATTAATGATATAATTAACAGAAGAAAAAAAGGCGAGCCATTACAGTATATTTTAGGTAAATGGGATTTCTATGATTTAAGTTTTTCGGTAGGTGAAGGTGTTCTCATTCCAAGACCCGAAACAGAAATTCTTGTTGATTTTGCTTTTGAGAAATTAAAAGAAGTTAAAAATCCTGTTGTATATGACCTTTGCTCAGGGTCAGGATGTATCGGTTTAACGATTGCAAAGCATTTTAAAGATGCAAAAGTATATCTTCTTGAAAAAGAAGAGAAAGCATTAAAATATTTATTAAAAAATAAGGAAGATTTAAAACTTCAAAATGTTACGGTTATAAATGATGATTTGTTTACTGTAGATTTGTCACTTTTTCCTGATTGTGATATGATTCTTTCCAATCCACCGTATATTATGACGGATGAAATTGATAACTTGCAAAAAGAAGTTTTATTTGAACCCATAACAGCACTTGATGGTGGATGTGATGGATATGATTTTTACAGATGTCTTTCTGAAAGATGGTACAATAAAGTAAAAACTGGCGGTTACATTGCTATGGAGTGCGGTGAAGAGCAAAGTAAACATATTATCGAGCTGTTTGATGGCAAATATAATGAAAGTGATATTATTTTTGATTTTAATAATATTGACAGAGTTGTTACTTTTAGAATATAATATTATTTTAGAAAATTGAAAGGAATATAAAATGCTTTTAGATATTTTCAGAGGTAATTCAGATGGACTGAGTCTCATTGTTACATTTTTTTCAAGATTATTTGTAATTTTTTGTACTATGCCCATTCATGAATACGCTCACGCACTTATAGCAACAAAACTTGGTGACCAGACACCTCGTTTATCAGGCAGGTTAACATTAAATCCTATGGCTCATATTTCACCACTTGGTGCTATTATGATTTTCCTTTGCGGATTTGGTTATGCAAGACCGGTAAATGTTAATCCAAGAAATTTTAAAGACCCTAAAAAGGGTATGGCTTTAACTGCAATTGCAGGACCTGCGTCAAACCTTATAATGGGATTTGTTTGCATTTTTTTAGCAAATATGTTTGGAAATATTTTTAGTAGTAATGCCAATGTTTTACCATATGCTATTTATTATTTCCTTTATTTTGCGGGTGTAGTTAATGTTAATCTCGCTGTCTTTAATCTTTTACCAATCCCACCTTTGGATGGTTCGCGTATATTACAGCTTTTAATTCCTGCTAAATATTATTATAAGTTTTTACAGTATGAAAGATATGTTGTTATTGTAGTTTTTATATTGATTTTAACTGGAGTTCTTTCAGGACCACTTTCATTTATTTCAGGTCTTATTATTAATCTATTTACATCAATTTCAGGTCTTATTTTTTAGCTATTAAGGAACGATTTATGGACAAAATATCATATAAAATAGATGTTTTTGAAGGTCCGATGGATTTACTTTTACATCTTATTTCAAAACACAAATTGAATATATATGATATTCCAATTGCTACTCTTGTCGAGCAATATATTGATTATGTTCGTCAGATGCAGGAGGAAGATATGTATGTTGCATCTGAATTTCTTGAGATGGCAGCACGTCTTGTATATCTTAAATCCGTTTCATTATTACCGGTTCATACTGAAGCTGAAGAATTAAAAACAGAACTTCAGGGTGAATTGATTGAATATCGTGATATGAAGGCGATGGCAGAAAAATTATCAGAAAATACTGATGGTTTTTCAACATTTATAAGAAAACAAGAAAAGATAGAAGTTGACCAGTCTTATAAAAGATTTCACGAAGTAGGTGAGCTTTTTGAAGCATATATTTCTGCTGCTGGCAGAAAGTTGAAGCAATTACCACCACCAATTGAGGCTTTTCGTGAAATTGTTGTTAAAAAAGTTGTATCTGTAAGTTCAAAAATTTCTAATATATTTAAAAAACTATCCTTAAAGAGTAAAAAATCTAATTGGAAATCTATGTTTTCTGATGCTGAATCCCGTTCCGATATGGTTGCTACATTTTTAGCACTTCTTGAATTGACAAAATCGAAGAAAATTAAAGTTAATGGTGATGGAGAAGAAGCAGAAGTTGAATTGATTGATTCGGACTTTACAGATGTTAGTGAGGAATGGAATTAATATGAAAGCAAGTAAATTACAAGCTGCTGTTGAAGCAATACTTTTTGCTTCCGGTGAGCCGGTTGAACTTGAAAAAATTGCACAGGTTTTAGAAATTGAGCCTGATGTTTGTGAACAGGTTGTCCTTAATTTGTCGGCAAAACTTGATGAAATAAATAGCGGAATATGTGTGTTGAAACTTGATAATATGTATCAACTTTCTTCAAGAACTGAGTATGCAGAAGTTATTCGAGATGTACTTGAGTTAAGAAAAAACACTCCGTTATCTCCTGCAGCGTTTGAAGTTCTTGCTGTTATAGCTTATAATCAGCCTGTTACTAAATCATTTATTGAACAGGTTCGTGGTGTTGACTGTAGTGGTGTTATTTCAACATTGTGTCAGAAAAAGCTTATAGAAGAAAAGGGAAGACTTGATTTGCCTGGCAGACCGCTTATTTATGGTACAACCCCTGATTTTTTAAGATGTTTTTCAATTTCATCACTTGATGAATTGCCAGATTTACCACAGAAAAACACAGAATTGGTTGACATACAAGACGAAGAAGAAAATATTCAGGTTTCAGAATAATATGATTACTAAATTATACGAGAAGGTGTTATTTTGACTTTTTTATATGTGCTTTTAGGTATTATATTGTTTTTTGTTTTGATTTTGAGTATTCGAATTACAATCAATGCAGAATATTTTGATGAGTTTAAGTTGAGTTTATCTTGGCTGTTTATAAAAGTTCAGATTTTACCATCAAAAAATAAGAATAAGCCTAAAAAGGAAAAGAAAGCAAAAAAAGAAAAGCCAAAAGAAGACTCTGCTCCAGAACCTCAACCTGACCCGGATGAAACACAAAAAGATAAGAAAGATAACATATTCGTTACATTCTATAATAATCAAGGATTTGATGGTGTTATTCAGTTAATAAATAATACCGTTTCTTCACTTGGTAAAATGTTTGCTTCATTTAAAAAGCATATTGTTATTCGTGAGTTATATTTATTTATGACTGTAACAGGTAACTGTGATGCAGCAGAAACGGCTATGCAATATGGACAAATATGTCAGAAGGTTTTTCCTGCAATGGCATTTATTTGTTCTAATCTTCCTGTAAAAAAATATGATGTCGAGATTGAGCCTGACTTTCTTGGACTAAAAAATTCAGCACAATTTGCTGTTTCAATACATATAAGACCGATTTTCTTTATTAATGCAGTTTTCGTTCTTGTATTCAGGCTTTTATTTAAGGTTGTATTAAAATTCCTTAAAGGGATAAAAAATAAATCAAAAAATCAAAATATAAATGAAGGTGGTGCTTTATGATGAAAGATAAATCATCAGCAGCAGGTATTCTCGAATCAACAATTGAAAAGGTTAAGGACCTTGTTAATGTCAGCACAATTATTGGTGAACCAATGAAGGTTGACGGTGGAGTTACAATTATTCCTGTATCAAAGGTTACATATGGTTTTGCATCAGGTGGTTCAGATTTTCCATCAAAATCTAATAAGGATATTTTTGGCGGTGGCGGTGGTGCCGGCGTTACAATTCTTCCAGTTGCGTTTTTGGTAATTGATGCTTATGGTAATGTTGATATCAAGCACATCACAGCATTTGATAACGCTGCAGAGCGTATTGTAGGTTTGGTTCCTGAAATGTTTGATAAGGTTTCTAATGCTGTAAATAAGGCAAAGATGGACAAGTCTATCAACACAGCAATGGAAAGTGTTTCAGCAGACGAGACAGTTGAATAATTTATAGCTAATCAACGTTGAGGGATTTTTTCTCTCAACGGTGATTCTATGTTGTTTAGAATATTATTTTTAAAGGTTTTAGGTGTAAATATGGCAGATAATAAAGTCAGACTTCAGAAATACTTGTCAGAATGTGGTGTTGCATCAAGACGTAAGGCTGAAGACTTGATTATGGCAGGTAAGGTTAAGGTGAACGGTAAGCCTGCTTCTATCGGTGATAAGATTGACCCTAAGTGTGATACAGTTGTTGTTGCCGGTAAAAAAATTAAGAAAACAAAAAAGAACACATATATTATGCTTCATAAACCACGTGGATTTATTACAACTCTCAGTGATGAAATGGGCAGAAAATGCGTTGCTCAGCTTGTTGAAGATGTTGGAACACGTGTTTATCCTGTTGGTAGACTTGACCGTGATTCAGAAGGTCTTTTGCTCTTGACTGATGATGGTGAATTTGCTAATGCTCTTACTCATCCAACTCGTCATGTTCCAAAGACATATCGTGTAACAGTTAGACCAACTATTACTGAAGAGCAGATTACCGCACTTACAACAGGAATTGAAATCGATGGTAGAATGACAATGCCATCTGAAGTTCGTGTGCTTGAGAAAAAAGAAGGCAGAGTTGTTCTTGAAATTATAATTTATGAGGGACGAAACCGACAAATCAGAAAAATGTGCGATTCCTTAGGACTTGAAGTTGCAAGACTTAAGCGTACACAAATTGGTTCTGTTAAATTAGGAATGCTCAAGCAAGGTGACTGGAGAAATCTTACCGAAGATGAAGTGCATAAGCTTGTTGTTGCGTCATCTCTCGATAGAAAGAATATGAAATAATGATTTTTTATAAACCTATTAGTGATATAAAAAAAATTAAGGAAATTTTTTCTGATTATTCATTTGATAAAAATATCTTATATGGTTCATATGTTGGCCTTGATGAAGAATCAAATGAAGTAGGTAAGTGCCTTGTAAAAATTGATGGTTACAATTGCTATTTCCTTGAAATTGAATGTGATTTTTCTGATAAACTTCTTGTAGAAGGATTTTTGCGTTCAGGATTAAATTATTGTGCAAACAGAAATGCGTATATGTGTTATTGTGAAATTAATGAAATTAGCGATGTTCTTATTTATTTAGGATTTGAAAATATAAATGGTGTTTACAGTGGCGATATTCCCACACTTTTGAAAGGAAGTTGCTGTAAATAGTTTCACGGAGTTGAATTTATGATTAGAAGTATGACCGGATATGGTCGTTCACAAGCAGTAGTTGATACAATGAATATTACTGTTGAATTAAAAAGTGTTAATCACAGATATTTTGAATTTAATTCAAGAGTACCTAGAAATTATGGTTTTCTTGATGAGAAACTTAAAAGTTATATTGGTTCTCGTGTTGCAAGAGGCAAGGTTGAATGTTATGTTTCAGTTGAGAATTTGGAGGATGATGAAATTCAGATTCTTGTTAATCATTCTCTTGCTCAGTCATATCTTGGTGCATTAAGAGAACTTGCTGAAAGAAACGAACTTAACTTAAGAGATGATTTAGCAATGTCTTCTCTTGCTCGTTATAACGATATTTTTACAGTACATAAGCAAGAAGCAGATGAAGAAAAAATCTGGAATGCTGTACAGACTGTAGCTGAAAAAGCGGTAGATAAATTTATCGAAATGCGAGAAACTGAAGGTAACAAACTTAAGAATGATGTTCTTTCAAGAGCAGACTTGATTCTTCAGAAGGTTTCTGTAATTGAAGAACGTTCACCACAGACTGTTAAAGAATATAATGATAAATTATTAACTCGAATTAATGAGTTTTTATCGGATGTTCAGGTTGATGAACAAAGACTTCTTACAGAATGTGCTATTTTTGCTGATAAGGTAGCTGTTGCTGAAGAAACAGTAAGACTTAGAAGCCATATTGACCAATTAAGACAGTTTCTTGATAGTGACGAAGCGGTCGGAAGAAAAACAGACTTCCTTGTACAAGAAATGAATCGCGAAGCAAATACAATTGGTTCAAAGGCACAGGATGTAACTATTGCTCGCTGTGTTATTGATATAAAAGCAGAAATTGAAAAAATCAGAGAGCAGATTCAAAATATTGAATGAGGTATTATTATGAAATTGATAAATATCGGTTTTGGTAATGCTGTTAATGCTGACAGAGTTGTTGCTGTTATTTCTACAGATTCTGCACCTGCAAAGCGTATTATTTCACAGGCAAAAGAAAAAAATATGCTTATTGATGCTACACAGGGTAGAAAAACACAAGCAATTCTTATTATGGATAGTGACCATGTTGTTTCAACATACTTAAAAGCAGAAACAATTTTGAATCGTAGTGAGTTAGAGGAGTCTGGATATGGCGAATAAAGAGGGTATGCTTATTCTTTTTTCAGGTCCGTCGGGAGTTGGTAAAGATACTGTTCTTGATGTTGTACTGAATAAGGACAAGAGTTTACAAAAGTCAATCTCATTAACAACTAGGGATATAAGAGATAATGAAATTGATGGTAAAGATTATTATTTCATCAGTTTTTCAAATTTTGAGGATATGATTTCAAATGGTGAAGTTCTTGAGTATGCACAATATGGTGTTAATATGTATGGAACGCCAAAAGCACCCGTTGATAAATGGCTTAGTGAAGGAAAAACAGTTATTTTAAAAATCGAAGTTCAAGGTGCAAAAAGTATTAAAGAAATGTATCCTGATTCAGTTGGAATATTCTTGTTGCCACCATCAATGGAGGAACTTGAGAGAAGACTTCGTTCAAGGGGAACTGAAAGCGAAGAAGATATTCAAAGACGTCTTGAAATTGCTCGTGATGAAATACATAAGAGTGTTGATTACGATTATTTTGTAATAAATGAAGATATCGATACTGCATCTGATGATGTTTTAACTATCGTCAAGGCTCTCGATTTTTCACATAAAAGAATGAATAATTTTATAAGCGAGGTAATAGATAATGTTTAATCCTGATTTAAGAAATGTACTTAAAAATCGTACAAGCCGTTATTCTCTTGTTTCTGCAGTAGCAAAAAGAGCAAGAGAGATTTCAAGTGAAGCACAGGAAAATGAAGAAATTCTTAATGATAAGCCTGTAAGCATCGCTTTGGATGAAATCATCAATGGTAAATTCCAGGTTGTTGAACCTGAAGAAATTCGTAATATTTAATTACAATTTAATAAATCATAATAAGGAGGGGCAGATATATGGGACTTTTAACTGTTGCAAAAGTTGCTGTTGAAAACACAGCATATTCTTTTGATATGTTATTTGATTATTCTGTCCCTGATTTTTTATGTACTGAAGTATTACCTGGAAAAAGAGTTTTAGTACAGTTTGGTAATTCTTCAAAAAAACGTGTCGGAATTGTTTTTTCTGTAGAATCAGGTGTTCTTTCAACCAAAAAGCTTAAAAATATTTCTTCTGTTGTTGATGATGAACCATTATTATCAAGAGAAATGCTTAAATCTGCTCATTTTATTCATGAGAGATACTTTTGTACTTATTTTGAAGCTTGTAAACTTTTTTTACCGTTGGGACTTTCTTTGTCAGTTAACAATTTTTATGCTGTTAATCCTGACTTTTCAGGTGTTGTTTCAGGTGAGAAAGAAACAGAAATATACAATTTTTTAAAAGATAAAAAAGTCTTTATAAAGTCAGAAAGAGTTATTTCTCAATGTCAATTAAAAAAATCATCAATTCTTGACAAAATGGTTGATGAAGGGATGCTTCTTCGTAATATTGATACACAACGAAGAATAAATGATTCTACTATCAAGATGGTTAATCTTAAAATACATCCTGATGATAATGATGATATTATTAATTCATTAACTAAAAAACAAAAAGAAGTTGTTGATATACTTAATGATGTTGGTACTGCATCCGTTAAAGAACTTTGTTATTTTACAGGTTTTTCAGTTGCAGTTATAACGGCTCTTGAACAAAAAGGTGTTATTGAATTATATGATGATGAAGTTTTACGAACACCATATGACGATACGCTTGAATGTGATGCAAGTGAGATAATTTTATCAGATGAACAGAATAATGCGTTTGATGGTCTTTTATCACTATATAAGGAGTCAAAACCAAATGGTACATTATTATATGGTGTAACAGGTAGTGGTAAAACACAAGTATATCTGAAACTTATTGATGAAGTGATTAAGTCTGATAAAGGAATTATTGTAATGATTCCAGAGATTTCTTTGACACCTCAAATTCTTTCTTTATTTTATAAAAGATATGGTGATAAAGTAGCTGTATTCCATAGTTCTCTTTCTATGGGACAACGCCTTGATGAATGGAAAAGAATTAAAAGAGGGGAAGCACAGATTGCAGTCGGAACTCGTTCTGCTGTTTTTGCTCCATTTGAAAAACTCGGGCTTGTTATTATTGATGAAGAGCAGGAGCATACATACAAATCAGAAATGACTCCACGATATCATGCAAAAGAAGTTGCACAATATCGTATTGGCTGCCATAATGGCTTATTATTGCTTTCTTCTGCAACACCTTCTATCGATACATATACCAAGGCGAAATCAGGTGTGTACTCCTTATTTAAATTATCAGAAAGATTTGGTAATGCTGTTTTACCTGATGTAAAGCTTATTGATACAACATATCAAAGTGATATGGTTCTTGAAAATGTCAGCAAACATCTTGCTGATGAGATATGTGAAAATTATAAAAATAATAAGCAAACAATTCTTTTGCTTAACAGAAGAGGTTATAACACATACGCCTCGTGCAGTGAATGTGGTACAGTTAAATCATGTCCTAATTGTAGTATTTCATTAACATATCATATTAAAAATAATAGATTAATGTGTCACTATTGTGGATATTCAGTTCCTTTTTCCGCTAAATGCAGTAATTGTAGTAATGATACTGTTAAATTTAAAGGAATGGGAACACAAAAGCTTGAAGAAGAACTTAATTTAATTGTTCCCAGTGCTCGTGTTTTGCGTATGGATGCTGACACAACATCTTCAAGATATTCTTATGAAAAATACTTTAAAAGCTTTGAAAATGGAGAATATGACATTTTAATCGGTACACAGATGGTTGCAAAAGGACTTAATTTCCCGAATGTAACTCTTGTTGGCGTTTTAAATGTTGACCAAATGCTCTATAATGATGATTATAAGAGTGGCGAAAGAACCTTTGACTTAATAACTCAGGTTGTCGGAAGAAGCGGAAGAGGACAGTATCCTGGTAAAGCGTTTATACAGACCGCTTTTCCTGATAGTGAAATTATTTGCATGGCAAAAGACCAGGATTATGAGTCTTTTTATGACAGTGAAATAATGATAAGAAACAGTATGATTTATCCACCATACTGTGATTTATGTGTTATTGGATTTACTTCTGAAAATGAATATTTAGTTAATAAATCAGCAAACGACTTTTTACTTTTATTAAAGACTATTCATTCAGAAAAATATAAAGATAATAAAATAATTGTATTAGGTCCAGTAGCGCCGAGAATTCTTAAAATCGGTGGAAAATACAGAAATAGAATTATTATAAAATGTAAAAATAATAAACAATTCAGGGAAATGATTCGTGAAATTATTATTACCTTTGAAAAAGATAAAAAGCATAATAATGTAACGGTGTATGCAGACATTAACCCTGAAAGTATTTTTTAAGGAGAACAAAATGGCTATCAGAAATATAAGAACAGAAAATGACCCTATTTTAAGAAAGAAAAGCCGTATAGTAGATAATTTTGATGAAAAATTATGGCAATTACTTGACGACATGAAAGAAACAATGGAAAAGGCTGAAGGAGTCGGACTTGCAGCTGTTCAGGTTGGAATTCTTAAAAGAGTTGTTGTAATTGATGTTGGTGATGGATTAATGGAACTCGTTAACCCTGAAATTATTGAGAAAGATGGTATTCAATGTGGTGCTGAAGGTTGTTTATCATTGCCAGGTAAACAAGGTACAACTATTAGACCTATGACAGTTAAAGTAAAAGCACAGAATAGAAACGGTAATTGGTTCGTTTACAAGGGCACTGAACTAAAAGCAAAAGCATTTTGTCATGAAATTGACCATCTTGATGGCGTTTTATATATTGATAAACTTGCATCAAACGATGAAATTGAAAAATATTGTAAGGACTGATTTTAATAATGCGTATCATTTTTATGGGAACACCAGATTTTGCTGTTCCGTGTTTAAAAGCTTTGGTGGATAGTGATAACGAGGTTGTTGGTGTTTTTACTCAACCTGATAAACCTAAAGGAAGAGGTTATGAATTAACACCTCCTCTTATAAAAGTGTGTGCTGTTGAAAATAACTTACAGGTATTTCAACCCACAACAATGAGGGATGGTACAGCACTTGAAATAATTAATTCTCTAAATGCTGATTTGATTGTTGTTGTTGCTTTTGGGAAAATTCTCCCTAAAGAAATACTTGAAAGCGTAAAATATGGTTGCATTAATATTCATGCATCTTTGTTGCCACATCTTCGCGGTGCTGCACCAATTCAATGGAGTATTATCAATGGTGATGAAATTACTGGAGTTACAGCACAGCAAATGGATATTGGAATTGATACTGGCGACATTCTCATGACAGAAACAATGACTATTCCTGATGATATGAATGCAGGTGAACTTTTTGATGTTCTTTCTGAAATGGGTGCCAATGTATTGATAAAAACAATTGAAGGTGTTAAGAATGGTTCATTGAATCCTGTTAAGCAGGATGAGTCAAAGTCCACATATGCCTCAATGCTTTCAAAAGAACTTTGTCCTATTGATTTTACAAAATCGGCTAAAGATGTTCATAATCATATTCGCGGACTTTATCCTTGGCCTATTTCAACAACAAAAATTAACGGTAAAACATATAAAATCCATAAATCCCAAAAAGTTTTTGATAAATTTAATGGAAATTGTGGAGAAGTTGTTGATAATAATAACAGACTTGTTGTAATGTGTGGTGACGGAAACTGTATTGAAATTCTTGAGATTCAGGCAGAAGGAAAAAGAAAAAATGATACAGCAAGTTTCTTAAGAGGGCATAAAATTGAGGTTGGAACAATCTTAGGAGAATAAAAATGAACGGATATTTTTCATATTATTATATGTCTAATTATTATTATATAATTTTAGTTTTACCGATGATAATTTTTTCAATGCTTGCATCGGCAAAGGTTAATTCATCGTTTAAACGATATTCAAAAGTATTGTCAGCTCGAAAAATTACAGGCGCTCAAGCTGCTTTTGAGGTTCTTCGTCATTATGGAATTACTAATATACAGATTGAACGAGCATCAGGTAATCTTACTGACCATTTTGACCCAAGAACAAATGTTATCAGATTATCTGATAATGTATATAATTCAACATCCGTTGCTGCAATCGGAGTTGCTTGTCATGAGGCAGGACATGCAGCACAATATGCGCAAAGCTATGTTCCGATAAATATAAGGAACAAAGTTCTGCCATTAGCAAATTTAGGTTCAAAATTAGGTGTTCCTCTTGCTATAATTGGATATTTTCTTGACTTTGGTGCTTTAGCAATGGCAGGTGTAATATTTTTCTCATTTGCCGTTATTTTTCAACTTATCACATTACCTGTAGAATTTAATGCAAGTAAAAGGGCGTTGGCTGTAATTAGTGATGTAGATATTTTAAGTGAAGAGGAAAAGAGAGGTGCAAAAAGTGTTCTTGCAGCAGCTGCTATGACCTATGTTGCATCTCTTGCAGTAAGTGTAGCAAGTTTGTTGCGACTTATTTTAACTATTAACAGAAGAAGAGATTAAAAATGGATGACAGATTATTAGCTTTTAAAATTTTGAGTAAAATTGAACATGATAAAGCATATTCTAATATTACGCTTGACTCACTTCTTACAAAGTATGAAGTAAATTCATCGGCTTTTGTTTGTGCATTGGTTTATGGTGTCCTTGAACGCAAAATAACACTTGATTATATTCTTTCACAATTTTTAACTCAACCTATTAAAAAGTTAAACCCTCATGTTCTTACTATTTTGAGAATGGGTGTTTATCAGCTTAAATATATGGATAAAATTCCTGTTTCAGCTGCTGTTAATGAAAGTGTTAAGCTTTCAAAAAAATCAAAGTGTGGTTTTGCATCTGGTCTTATTAATTCTGTTTTAAGAAAGGTTTCTTCAACAGAAATTAAATTACCTGTAACAGATAATAAAGTATATAATTTAAGTGTTGCTTATTCATGTCCTGAATCTCTTGTTTCTCAATTTATTGATGATTATGGATATACATACACTGAAAAAATATTAAAAGAATCTGTCGGTGCTGTTCCGTTGTTTATTAGAGTAAACACTTTGAAAATTACGCCGGAAAAACTTGTTTGTGAATTACAAAAAGAAGATATTTGTGCAAAAATAAGTGATAATGATGATTTTGCATTAGAAGTTACGGATGGCAAATCTGTTTTTAAATCTTCTTGTTATGATAAAGGGTATTTTCACGCTCAGGATATGGCTTCACAAATATGTATTAGAAATCTCGCACCTCAAAAAGGTGATGTTGTTTTTGATATGTGTGCTGCACCTGGTGGCAAATCATTTACTATGGCAGAATTAATGGAAAATTGTGGTGAAATTTATTCTTTTGATTTATATGAGCATAAAATTAAACTTATAGATAATGGTGCAAGGCGATTAGGCATAAATATAATACATACTCAGATAGGTGATGCATCAATATTTAATTCTGATTTACCAAAGGCTGATAAAATACTTTGTGATGTGCCTTGTGCCGGTCTTGGTGTCATAAGACGAAAGCCAGAGATAAAGTATAAGGATTTTGGTTTTATTGACAAATTATGTGAATTGCAATATAATATTTTAAATAATGCTTCATTATACTTGAAGGATAAAGGGATATTGATGTATTCAACTTGTTCTTTAAGTAAAAAAGAAAATCAGAATGTTTGTGAACGATTTTTAAAAGAACATAAGGAATTTAAAAATGGTGGTATGGTCACTGTTGAGCCTTGTCACAATTCTGATGGATTTTTCTATGCTAAATTAATTAAGGAATAATACTGATGCTCAAAGATATTCGTTCATTAAGTTTTAACGAGCTTGCAACTGAAATTACAGAACTTGGTTTTCCAAAATTCAGGGTTAATCAGATTTTCTCATGGATTCATGAGAAATGTGTTTCATCATTTGATGAAATGACAAATATTTCAAAAGATATGCGAGCAAAATTAACTGAACATTTTTATTTTGATAACTGTACAATCAATACAAAACTTGTTTCTAAAATTGATGATACGGTCAAATATCTTTTTACACTTTCAGACGGTGAGTATGTTGAAAGCGTTGTTATGAAATATAAGTACGGATATTCTATTTGTATTTCAACACAAGTTGGTTGTAAAATGGGCTGTACATTTTGTGCTTCTGCAATTGGTGGATTTGTGAGACAACTTTCAACAGGTGAAATGCTTTCTGAAATTTATACTGCTCAGAAAGATTTAAATATCAAGATAAATCATCTTGTTCTTATGGGTACTGGTGAGCCACTTGATAATTACGATAACGTAATCAATATGCTTAAACTCATTACAAATGAAAAAGGTCAAAATATGAGTATGAGACATATTTCACTATCGACTTGTGGAATTGTTCCTAAAATCTATGAATTAGCCGATGAAAAATTAGGTCTTACATTATCTGTTTCATTACATGCACCTAATGATAATATTCGTAATCAGTCAATGCCGGTAAATAAGATATATAAAACTGACGAATTGCTTAAAGCATGTAAACATTATGCTGACAAAACAAGTCGTAGAATATCATTTGAATATGCTATGATTAAGGGTGTTAATGATAGTGATGAGTGTGCTTATGAATTGGCTGAAAGATTAAAAAATATTTTGTGTCATGTCAATCTTATTCCGGTCAATAATGTTCGTGAAACTAATTATATAAAAAGTTCTGTTGAAAGACAGAAAAGATTTATAGAAATTCTATCCTCAAAAGGTATTACTGCAACAGTTCGTAGAACGCTTGGTAGTGATATAAATGCTTCTTGTGGCCAGTTAAGGGCTTCTAAAAAGAAAGGTGGGTGAGTATATTGAAAATTGTAGCAAAAACTGATATTGGTCTTGTTCGTTCATCTAATCAGGACTCATATGCTGCAGGTGAATTACCTGGTTCAGTAGCATGGGCGGTTGTTTGTGATGGTATGGGTGGTGTTGCTGGTGGAAATTATGCAAGTTCTACTGCAGTTAATCTTATATCAAAAAGAATTTCATCTTCATATCGACCTGGGATGAGTGGTACATCTATTAAAAATATGCTCACATCTGCAATTGTTGCAGCGAATATCAGTGTTTATGATATGGGACAGGCAGATTCAGATTTAACAGGTATGGGTACAACTGTTGTTGTCGCTATTATTGCTGATGAATCTGTTTATATAGCTCATGTTGGTGACTCACGCGCATATGTTTTATCTAACGGGAAACTGACACAGTTGACTAAGGACCATTCTTTTGTTCAGGAAATGGTTGACAGTGGAAAATTAACTGCTGATGAAGCAAAAGATGACCCAAGAAAGAATTTGATAACAAGAGCTTTGGGCGTTAACGATGATATTCGTGTGGACTTTTGTCAGGAATTTATTTCAGAAAATGAAGTTTTAATTCTGTGTACAGATGGACTTACAAATTATGTTGAACCACAGGAAATATACGAATTGACAGAAGATAATAAGTTTTATGAATTTGCTGAAAGATTAGTAAACAGAGCAAATGAAAATGGCGGAGGTGACAATGTTACCGTTGTCACAATATCATATTAATTCGTGTGAAAGGAGAATAATTTATGGATAATTTTTGTGGTAAGAGAATTGACGGAAGATATGAAATCCAAGAAATAATCGGTGTTGGTGGTATGGCTGTTGTTTATAAAGCGTACGATAACATTGATGACAGAATTGTAGCTATTAAAATTCTTAAAGATGAATATCTTTCTAATGAAGAATTTAAACGCAGATTTAAAAATGAATCAAAGGCTATCGCTGTCCTTTCACATCCTAATATTGTTCGAGTTTTCAATGTTAGTTTCGGAGACCGAATTCAGTACATTGTAATGGAATATGTTAACGGAATTACATTAAAAGAATATATTGAACAGCAGGGGGCTATAAATTGGAAAGAAGCTGTTCATTTTATGGGACAGATTCTTGCTGCCCTTCAACACGCTCATGATAAAGGGATTGTTCATCAGGATATTAAGCCACAAAATATATTACTTCTTCAGGATGGAACAATCAAGGTTACTGACTTTGGTATTGCAAGATTTAGTCGTACAGATTCAAATACTACATCTGATAAAGCAATTGGTTCAGTTCACTATATCAGCCCTGAACAGGCGAGAGGTGAGGTAACTGATGATAAAGCAGATATTTATTCTGTTGGTGTTGTTATGTATGAAATGCTTACAGGACAGTTACCATTTCAGTCTGATAGCGCCGTTTCTGTTGCTATAATGCAACTTCAGCAAGATCCTAAATTACCTCGAGAAATTGTATCGACAATTCCGTTGGGTCTTGAACAAATTACTATGAGAGCAATGCAGAAGAGTCCAAGCAGTCGATATGGTTCTGCTGCAGAAATGCTTATGGATATAAATGATTTCAAAAGAAATCCGTCTATTAAATTTGATTATAACTACTTTGTTGACAGTGAACCAACAAAGTATATAAGAACTAATAATGTATCTAATAGAGAACAGCGTGTCCTTAATGACGCAAATACAGCAGAAAAAAGTGCAATGAATAAAACAACTGCTGTCATGATGGGTGCTGTTGCAGGTGTTATTGTTTTAGCACTTATTATTGGTGCTATTTTGATGGGTACAAGCAATCAAAAGGTAGAAGTTCCTAATTTTATGGGATTTAATTATTATACTCAGATTGAAAATGTTAAGACATATACTGATGTTTTTAATTTTGAAATTAAAATTGAAGAAAATTCTACCTTAGAAGATGGAACAGTTATTACACAGAACCCTGATGCAAGTACAAAAGTAAAAAAAGGTTCAACAATTACATTGACAATTGCACAGAAAAACAGTATTTTACTTGATGCTTCAATAATTGGAATGACAGAGGAAAAAGCAAAAAGTTATCTTAATTCAAGAAGTATTATTTCAACTGTTATTACAGAATATTCTGACACAGTTACTCCAGGTTGTGTTATAAGAACTTCACCAGAAATTGGTTCGACTGTAAGAATTGGTTCAGAGGTTGTTTTATATATTGCAACTGATACTCAGGAGACTGTTAAAATGCCTGATATTCAAGGTACAACAAAAGAAATGGCAGAACAGGCGCTTAAAGCTGTTGACCTTGAAGTTGGAACAATTACAGAAGTGAACAGTGAACTTGAAGCGGGTGTTGTTGTTCAACAAAGCGTTGAAAAGGATACCGAAGTTCCTATTGGTTCAAAAATTGACTTTTCTGTAAGTAACGGAATTCCACCTGCATCTTCCGTTGATGTTTATGTTACTTTGCCTTCTGTTAATAAAACAGGTGTTTTGAAAATTTATCTTAATAGTGTTCTTTTCTATACATCTGAGGAACTTTACCTTGATGGTGCTACAAAACAGTTTACTTTATCAGGCTCAGGTTCTGAAAATAATTATACTATAACAATTGATGATTCTCCTGTTCAAAAGGGTAAAGTTGACTTTACTCAGGAACCTGCAGTAATTACTGAAGTTGAAGAAATAACTTTTAATAATAAAGTTGTATTGATAAATGTTGTAGGTATGAATGAACAAGAGGCAATTGATAAATTAAAAAATGCTGGTTTTAAAAATGTAGAAACTGTGAAACAGCCAAGTGTAACAGTTCCATATGGTGTTGTCATTTCACAGATTCCAAGTGCAGATGGTGTTACCAAGTATTCAACTAATGAATCTATTACATTGAATGTTAGTTCGGGCGCTCCTGCAACATATTAATTGATTTATGGAAAAGTTAAAAGGTATAATAACAAAAGGTATTGGCGGCTTCTATTATGTTGAAGTCGCCAATGCGACATATGAATGTAAAGCAAGAGGAATTTTCAGAAAAAATAAAATTGTTCCACTTGTTGGTGATACAGTAGAAATAACTGTTAATGATAATGCAGAAAACACTATTGATTTAATTTGTGAAAGAAAAAATTCACTTAACAGACCGCCTGTATCAAATATTGACAATTTAATAATAGTTGTTTCAACGGTCGAGCCAAAGCCGAACTTTTTTGTTATTGACAAACTGATTGCAACTGCTGAATACAAAAATATTGAACCTTATATTGTTATTTCAAAAACAGATTTGTCATCTTATGAGAAAATATTTAATGTGTATAAAAATTCAGGAATTAATGTTATCGCTCTTAATAGTTCTGATTCACTTGAAAAAATAAAGTCAATTATGATTAACAAGATAAGTGCTTTTACAGGAAATTCAGGTGTAGGAAAAACAACTTTGTTGAATAAACTTGACCATACTCTTAATTTATCAACAGGTGCAATAAGTGATAAGCTTGGTCGTGGTCGTCATACTACTCGACAGGCACAGCTTTTTAATGTGTGTGGTGGATATGTTATTGATACTCCTGGTTTTTCTTCATTTGAATTCGAAAAGACAGAAATTATCAAAAAAGACGATTTACCATTTTGCTTCAGAGAATTCAGGGAATATCTTGGCACCTGTAAGTTTACATCTTGTGCTCATGTCAATGATAAAGGATGTACTATTTGTGAAGCTGTTAAAAACGGTGAAATAAGCGAATTGAGACATAATAATTATATACAGATGTATAATCAGGCAAAGGAAATTAAAGAATGGGAAATATAAATAAAAGATGTGTCATTATTGGTGGTGGAGATTGTACTACTGATATTTTAAAATCTAATATTTCACCTGATGATTTTGTTATTTGTGCTGATAGTGGTTTTGATATAGCTTATGAATCTGAAATTTCTGTCGACCTTTTAATCGGCGATTTTGACTCGATTAAACGCATTCCTTCAAATGTGAATACAATTGTTCTTCCTGTTGAAAAAGATGTTACAGACTGTTTAGCAGCCTATAATGAGGGGATTAAGCTTGGCTTCAACTCATTTGTTCTTTTTGGTGGCACAGGTGGGCGATTTGAACATACTTTTGCTAATATTTCATTAATGGCAAATGCTTCCAGGTCAGGTATGTCACTTGAAATTATTGATAATAAGCATATTTTTAGAAGTATTACTGATTCTTCAATACAAATCATACGAAAAGACAATCAACAGATTTCAGTTTTTGCTTATGGTGGGAGTGCATCGGGCGTTTCATTGAAGGGATTTCATTATTTGCTTGATGATTATTCACTTGACCCATTTAATGGTGCATTAGGTACAAGTAACGATATAATAGATGATTATGGTGAAATTTCAGTAAAAAACGGAACAATAATTATTGTTGAAACTCAATTGTAACAACAAAAACCTCCTTGCGTATAATGTATTAAATACATAAGCAGGGAGGTATTTTATGGGAAGAAGAAAAGGCTCAAAAGGAATTGTTTTTATTGCGTTAGGATTAGGATTATTAATTTCTTTGATTCTTCCCGCAAAAGCAGTAATTGTAATTCTTGCTATAACAATTGTTCTGTGTGGAATATCTCTTTGCAGGGGTTAGAGGAGGCCTATTTTTTGAAAGTTGTTGTAATGAAAAGTCCAAAATTTCTAGGCAGTATATTGCGAAAAATATTCGGTATCCCAAAAACAGAAATACAATAAAAAAGGTGGGAATAACATTTGTTATTCCCACTCAGGCTTTTTATAGGATTATTAGTTAAAATATCTCTTAAGAAGACCTTCGAATGCCTTACCATGTCTTGCTTCGATTTTGTATACAATCTCCAAATATTTTTTGGTTACACTCGATTAAATTGATTGATGTTGATATAATGAGCTTAATCTTTTCTGGAGGCGAAAACAAATGGAGAAAATCAAAAACTATTAAAAAAAATCAATGTTTGAACGAAGCAACGGTGTTGATATTGATAAACTTTCAACATTTGAATTGCTCAGACAGGTAAAGCTAATTCCGATTTTATTTATCATTGCAATTGTTTGTGCTGTAGTAATCATTGGTTTCGGAGCTGTTATAGCAGGTGTGCTGGTTGCAGATGGTGAATTTGAAGGTGCATTATGGACTTTACTGTGTGTTGCTTTAGGTGTTCCGAGCGCTTTTGTAGCTTTTATTTTACCGAAAAGATTGGACAATGTTAAGAAAACATTGGATTTGCGTGAAATTGATAAGAAAACCCAGGAAGCTGCAAAACAAAAACTTGCTGAAACCAAAAAATATTCAATCATTGGATTGATAGCACTTGTGGCTGTTATCGTGTCGTTTGTTGCGGTGTTTGTAATAGGTGGTTTTAGCACTGGTTTCGGTAGTTCTGATGATGAGTGCATAAATTGCGGACGTGAAAAAAAGCTTGTTGCTGAGTATGATCTTTGTTATGATTGCTTTGAAGGTTATCTTGAATGGGAAGACAGAAAAAATAATGATGATTAAACAAAAACATATTTTCTGATTTGTTGCAGATAAAAAGAGTGGCTTTTCAGCCACTCTTAATTGTTTTTTTGTTTTATATTTGAATAGGGTAGTTCACCCTTAGCCAAATTATCAGCTAATTCACGGGCAAATTTAGATACAGGAACACCTTCAATTTTATTGAAACAATCTGTAATTTTTATTACCGCTATTTTTTAAAATAATTTTTTTGGTAACATCTTTATCACTTTTTTCTTTGATTATTGTACACATCTATTGTAATCCTACATTATTTATCTGTGCAATCTTCAAAGATTATTGAAATGTATGAAGAAGTATGATAAAATATTATATTAAAATGATTTTTATATAAAATTATTATA
Organism: Candidatus Fimenecus sp.; assembly: GCA_045631075.1. Classification (GTDB taxonomy): domain Bacteria; phylum Bacillota; class Clostridia; order Oscillospirales; family Acutalibacteraceae; genus Fimenecus. The sequence goes on from JAZQUC010000201.1 coordinate 36,386, forward strand.
TTAATAGCAAGGGGTATTGAATTGGGTAAAAGAAACAAATTTTTTGCTGACGACGGTTGGGCATTTTGGGTAGACGGTGATGATACCAGCACAATATATCTTAACAATTGGTTTAATCCAAAAGGAAAAAGCTATATTGATGTGGCAATTCATATTAGAGGTATAAATGAAACCAAATCACTTAATATGTATTTTCCGTTTACTGTTGATAAAAACGAACTTGAAGATATTTCTCTTAATTTTAAGGATGAAAATCTTTCAAGAGCGATTTTTAGCAGTATGTGTGTTGTTGATTACAAGAAAAATGACTTCACATCCGAAATTGCATATAACGGCAAAACTGTTGATATAGTTCATGTTTCTGCTGTCAAATATTCGATGGAATCAGTATCAAAAGGAACTTTGATGCGTATCGATTTTGACGAGTTGTTTGAATATCTTGATAATGATGAAGTTTATTTTATGTTCCGTATACCACATAAATCAATCACAGAGGTATTCAAGCAACATACAAAAGTCGGTAATTTTTTAACTCGAATCAGAGATATGATTATGTCACCCATTGTATCGGAAAGCTATGGATATTCTGTTAGAATCAATGAAGCAAGATTACTCCCAAAAGAAATTAACAGCGTTGGTGCTTTTCACAGACAAAAGCTCAAAAAAGCGGTGGTTACAATTTCAATTGCCGATGATTACGAAATCAACGATGTTACTTGCTACAGAATCAGAAGGCTCGAAGAAGAACTTTATAAAAACTTTCTTCCTTCATCATTCAATGGTGAAAATGTGGTTACCTATCAATGGCGACAAAGTCGTGAAATTGATTTGAAAGGTCATTTTAATTTTTATTTCAATATTTCACGAAATTCAATCAGTTCCGGAAGCATTCTTATATATATTCTTATCATTATTCTTCTCAATGCAGTCGGCAGTTCCGTTTGGGATTTGATTAAAACAATTTATGCGTTAATAACTCACTAAAGGAGGAGCAAAATGAAACTTTTAGTTCCGATTTTGCTTAACTGTGCTTTTGTAACAGCTTTTTATTTGCTTGACAAAAAAACAGGATTCAAAAAACTTAAATTCAGTTCAAAACAAATTTTAATCGGTGTTGTTTTTGGTGGTTTATCTGCTTTTGCATCGGGTTACGGTGTTGAAATTCTCGGTACAGTTGCCAATGTCCGTGATGCAGCACCTCTTTGTGCAGGTCTCATTTTTGGTGGTCCTGCTGGTATTGTTTCGGGCATTATTGGTGGATTATATCGCTTCTTTTCAGTTTATTGGGGTGCTGGAGAATATACAAGAATAGCTTGTACAATTTCAACGATTCTGGCAGGCTTTATTGCCGCAACACTCAGACGATTTATGTTTGATAACAAAAGACCCACATGGAGTTATGGTGTTTTCATAACAGTTGTTTGCGAAGTTCTTCATATGCTTATGATTTTTTTCACAAATATGAACGATTCGTCATACGCATTTGAGTTTGTAAAAGCTGCATCTCTTCCTCTGATAATTGGAAATTCGGTGGCTGTGGGAATTTCTCTTTTGGTTGTTTCTTTTGTCAATTACAGTAAGAGAAACCGTAGTAAAAACCAAGAAAGGATTTCTCAGACATTTCAACGAAGACTTCTGGTGCTTATAGTTGTTGCATGTGTGATAACCAGTACATTTACATATTTTCTTCAAAGTGGAATGGCTGAAATTGAAACAAAGGAAGTCTTTACATCTGCTATGACCGATGTGATTACTGATGTAAGGGGAAAATCCGACGAAAAACTTTTAACAATAACAGAAAATATTCGTTCGGAGTATGAAAACGATAATTCTGTATCCCTTGATGACCTTGCGGAAAAATATAATGTTACCGAAATCAATATTGTTAATTCTGATGGCTTAATTGCCGATTCAACGGATGAAACTCTTATCAATACTTTCAATATGAACAGTACCGAGCAATCAAAGGAATTTATGGTGCTTACTGGTGAAATGAGTGAATTTGTACAGATGTACAGTCCTCAGGGTTTTGACGGTGTTACAATGAGAAAATATGCCGGTGTCAGCCTTTCAAACGGTGGCTTTGTACAAGTTGGATATGATGCAGACCATTTCCACGATACTCTTGATGATTTCGTTATTGATGTAACTAAAAACCGACATGTAGGAAGCACAGGCTTTGTTGCTGTGTGTGACGAGAAATTAAATCTTGTGACTCATACTGAAAGAAACGGAAAGCATATTTCAACTATAGGAATAACTCCTGATGAGGTAATGCTTCAGGGCAAAACAGCATCTCAGCTTTATAAAACAAACGTTATTAATGAAGAAACAGACTTTAGTGAAGAATATATTTATGTTTTTACATTTGTTGAAGGTTATTGCATAATTGCTGCAATGCCTTTTGCTGAGGCAATGCTTATGAGAGATGCGTCACTTTATACAAGCATCTTTATGCTAATACTGATTTTCGCGGCTTTGTTTGTCTTTATCTATTTCCTGATAAAGAAAGTTATTATTAACAATTTACAGAAAATCAATGGTGCACTTTCTGAAATTACCGGTGGTAATCTTAATGTAGAGGTTGATGTTCGTTCAAATGCTGAGTTTTCATCACTTTCTGATGACATCAACTCAACTGTTGCTACCTTGAAAAGATATATCGGTGAAGCAGCTGCAAGAATAGACAAGGAGCTTGAATATGCAAAGCAGATTCAACTTTCAGCCCTTCCGTCAAGTTTTCCTGACACAGAGAAGTATGAGATTTTTGCACAGATGATAGCGGCAAAAGAGGTTGGTGGAGATTTCTACGATTTCTACACTCTTGACGACAATACTATTCTGTTCCTTGCTGCTGATGTATCTGGAAAAGGAATACCTGCAGCTATGTTTATGATGACTGCAAAAACTATTATCAAAGACCTTGCAGAAAGAGGACTTCCGGTTGATGAAATTTTCACTCTTGCAAACGAAAAGCTTTGCGAAAACAACGAATCAGGTATGTTCGTTACAGCATGGATAGGAAAGGTTGACCTTATAACAGGAAAACTCAGTTTTGCAAATGCAGGACATAATCCACCTGTTATTGCTCACGCTGATGGTGGATGTGAATTACTTAAAAGTCGTGCAGGTTTTGTTCTTGCAGGTATGGATGGTATTAAATACAGAGCAAATGAAATAACTTTAAATTATGGTGATAGAATCTTCCTTTATACCGACGGTGTAACAGAAGCCACGGATAAAAACGAAAATCTTTATGGTGAAGAAAGATTGCAGTCTTATATGGAGAATAATAGAAACCTGAAGGCCGAAGCGTTGCTTTCAGGACTTAAAGAGGATATCGACCGATTTGTAGGTGATGCTCCTCAGTTTGATGATATTACAATGCTTCTTTTTGATTATAAAAACAAAGAGGGTGCTGCTATGAAAGAAAAAATCTTTCCGGCTGAAAAGGATGCTTTGACTGATGTCGTGGCATTTACGGAAGAATGTCTCGATAGCTTTGACTGTCCGATGAAAAGCTCCATGGCAATTTGCGTTGCAGTAGAAGAAATTTTTGTCAATATCGCAAGCTATGCTTACGGTGAAAAAACAGGTAACGCTTCTCTATCCTTCGGATTTGATGAAAATGAAAGACTTATGACTCTTGTGATAAAGGATGAGGGTGTTCCGTTTAATCCACTTGAAAAAGATGAACCTGATATTTCACTTTCGGCAGCAGAAAGAGAAATTGGAGGACTTGGTATCTTTATAACAAAGAAAACTATGGATACAGTTTCTTATAAATATGAAAACGGTGAAAACATTCTTACTATGACTAAAAAAATATAAAGGAGATTTGTTTATGAATATCAGTATTGAAAAAGATAATGGTTCAACTATTATGAAAATTTCAGGCAGACTTGACACAACAACTGCTCCAGAACTTGAAAAAGCCATAAATGATGAAGGCGAGACATTGAAAAATCTTGTGCTTGATTTTGAAGGAGTCAATTATATTTCAAGTGCAGGGTTAAGAGTTCTTTTAACTGCTCAAAAAAAGATGAACATTCAGGGCAACATGGAACTTATTAATGTGTGCGAAGAGGTTATGGATATATTTGAGATGACTGGTTTCGCAGATGTTTTGGAGATTAAGTAATGGATAAAGTGACTATGGCAATCGAATTTGCTGCAAAGGCACATGATGGAATGTGTAGAAAAAAAGATAAAACGCCATATATTCTACATCCCCTTGAAGCTGCGGTTATTGTGGGGACAATGACGACCGACCAAGATGTTATTTCTGCTGCTGTGCTTCATGATGTTGTTGAAGATACAAAAATTACCATTAAAGAAGTTGAAGAAAAATTCGGTAGACGAGTAAGGGAACTTGTTGAATCAGAAACAGAGAACAAGCGTACGGATTTACCACCCGAGGCTACATGGAAAATCCGTAAGGAAGAATCTCTTGAGTTGTTAAAAAATACTGAAGATATTTCCGTACTTATGCTCTGGCTTGGTGATAAACTGTCTAATATGAGGTCTTTTTACAGAATATGGAAAAATGAAGGCGACAATATGTGGCAGTCTTTTAATCAAAAAGACCCTGAACAGCAGCACTGGTATTACCGCTCAATTGCAGAACATACTGCATCTCTTAAAAATTTCTCTGCATGGCAGGAATATAACGAACTTGTAAAAATTGTATTTGGAAGGATTTTTTAATATGAAAAATATTGAATGCAGAGTAGATAAAGATATTTTATACATAAATCTTGAAGGAAGAATAGATGCATCAAATGCAACTGAGTTTGAAAATGGTATAGCTGAAATAAGAAATGCAAATCAGGGCATACATACTGTTCTTGATGCTGACAATCTTGAATATATCTCAAGTGCAGGACTTCGTGTGATGCTTCGTCTTCGTAAGGAAGAACCTAAACTTGCAATAATCAATGTATCTCCTGAAGTTTACAGCGTTTTTGAAATGACCGGCTTTACAGAAATGATAAAAATTGAAAAAACATATCCACGAATCAGTATCGAAGGTTGTGAATTTATTGCAAAAGGTGCTAACGGTGCTGTTTATCGTTATGATGACGAAACAATCGTAAAGCAATATTTTAATCGTGATGCACTTCCTGAAATTATGCAGGAACGTGAAAATTCAAGACGAGCTTTTGTCCTTGGTGTTAATACAGCAATTCCTTATGGTATCGTTCGTATAGGTGACGGATATGGTAGTCTTACTGAACTCCTCAATGCAACATCTATAACAAAGCTTATCAGAGCAAATCCGGAGGACTTAACACAGAGCGTTGCGTACTTTGTTGATACAATAAAAGAGGTGCATGCAATAGAGGTTGAGAAAGGTGCACTTCCTGATTTTAAAAAATGGATTCTCGAGTGGGCGGATTTCCTTGCAGGCTATCTTGACGATGCACATGCACAGAAAATGCGTGCTCTCGTTGAAAGTATCCCTGACAGCAACTATATGATTCACGGTGACTATCATTCTAATAATGTTATGGTGCAGAATGGTGAGCCACTTCTTATTGATATGGATACTCTTGCAGTAGGTCATCCTATAATGGAACTCGGCTCTACATTTAATGCATATGTAGGCTTCGGTGAAATTGATAAAGATGCAATCGAATCCTTCTTTGGAATTAGTGTAGATATGGGAAAACGTTTCTGGCGCCTTTCTCTTGCTCGTTATCTTGGTATAAACGATGAAAACATTATCAATGATGTTGAAGATAAAGCAAAGGTTATCGGTTATATGCGACTTCTTCGTCGTTGCTTACGCAGAAATGCAGACGAAACAACTGTAAACCATTACAAGACAAAGCTGATTGAAATTCTCGAAAAAGTAGAAACATTGGTATTCTGATATGAATAATATTCTTTTTATAAATGCTTGTTGCCGAGATAATTCACGTACAAATGAATTGGCACAGTGTTTGCTTGACAATCTGAATGGTCAGATTAAAACAGTAAATCTGTATGATGAAAATATAAAACCAATTGATATTGCATTGCTTTCAAAAAGAGACAATCTTCTGAAAAATGACATGACTGATAATGAATTGTTTGCTTTGGCAAATCAATTTGCCGAGGCAAATACAATTGTGATTGCTGCGCCCTATTGGGACCTTATGTTTCCATCCATACTCAAGGTTTATCTTGAAAATATAACCGTATGTGGAATCACATTTCGCTATTCCGAAAAAGGTATTCCTCAGTCTCTTTGTAAAGCAAAAAATCTTTATTATGTTACCACTGCAGGTGGATATATTGGCAAAAACAACTTTGGATTTGACTATATTAAGGCTTTGGCCACAGAATTTTTCGGTATTAGCAATATAAAATTTTTCTCTGCAGAAGGACTTGATATCTACGGTGCAGATGTCGATAGGATTTTGCAGGCGGCAAAAATGAATATTCTCGATAATAATCTTAATTTATAACAAATAAAATACTGAAGAAAAAAGCGTTGCACAAGGAACAACAAAATCCCAAATGCAACGCTTATGGTTTTTATTTTTGTTTTATATTTGAATAGGGGAGATTAGTTAAAATATCTCTTAAGAAGACCTTCGAATGCCTTACCGTGTCTTGCCTCGTCACGAGCCATTTCGTGAACTGTATCGTGGATAGCATCAAGACCCTGTTCTTTTGCACGTTTTGCAAGGTCAAATTTGCCCATTGTTGCACCGTTTTCAGCATCAACTCCCATTTCAAGATTCTTCTTTGTACTGTCTGTTACAACTTCACCGAGAAGTTCTGCAAATTTTGCTGCGTGTTCTGCTTCTTCCCATGCAGCTTTTTCCCAATAAAGACCACTTTCAGGATATCCTTCACGATGTGCTACTCTTGCCATTGCAAGGTACATACCAACTTCTGAACATTCACCTTCAAAGTTTGCTCGAAGGTCCATAATAATATCTTCTGAAACACCCTTTGCAACACCTACAACGTGCTCTGCAGCCCATGTTCTTTCGTCTTCTTTAACTTCGTTGAACTTATCAGCAGGAACTTTACACTGTGGGCATCTTTCTGGTGCTGAATCTCCTTCGTGAACATAACCGCAAACTGAACATACAAATTTTTTCATTTCTTTTTTCCTCCAAAAATATAATTTTAATTTATTGTATTACAATTTTTACATAAGCCAAAGGCCATTAAACTGTAATTAGTAACTTTGTTTATTATCTCATCTGAAAAGGTGAGTGAGTCAATATTAAAATTCATTAAATCATACACATTACCACAGGTTGAGCATTTGAAATGGGCATGAGGATTGACATTTCCGTCAAAACGGTCCGTCGAGCCGTCTGGAATTCTTAAAACCATACCATTTTCTTCAAGTTGAGTTAGATTTCTGTATAACGTACCCAAACTTATATTTGGTATAATCTCTCGAACAGAAAGATATAAATCCATAGCAGTCGGATGGTCATATCGTGAACAAAGTTCATTTATTATAGCATCACGCTGTTTACTTTTTCTTTCTATTGCCATTTCATTCACCTCGCTATCAGTAATGATTATCATTATTATAACATTAAAATTTATATTGTCAATAGTTTTTTAAAAAATTTTTTTAATTATTCTTTTATTATTGGAATTATTATCCAACTTGACGATTATCAAGATTTTTGGTAAAATATTGTCAAATATACATAAGGATGTGAGAAGAATGCAAAATAAATTCAAAAGTATTATTTCTGTTATTTTGGTTTTTTCAATTTTATTTTCATTCTCCTTTGTTTTTTCTGCTTATGCTGCAACGAAAACAGGATACATAACACATGACAGTTTGAGAGTAAGAAGTACTCCAACGACTGTTTCAAATGATAATATTTTAAAACATAATGGAACTATAATTAATTTACATACAGATGATAAGGTAACAATTATAAAAAAAGTTGATAGTATTGGTGATGATAATTTTCCAACTTGGTATAATATTGAATTTACTTATAGTGGAAAATTATACGAGGGATATGTTCCTACAAATTATGTTAAAGAAAAAGTTACAGATACATCAGGTGTGGTATTAGATGGTGTTCCTGAATTGTATAAGGAATATGTAAAACAATTAAAGGCAGAACATCCTGATTGGGATTTTGTATTTTACGATACAGGTATTGAATGGTCAAATCTTTTTACAAAAGATGCACAGGGTTATATAGGAAGAAGTCTTATTGAAAATGTATTTCCTATTTCATACCGTTCTACTGAATCTGGTGCTTATAATTGGCGTACTGACAAGTTTATTGCTCAGGACGCAGGCCGTTGGTATCAGGCAAATGAACAAACAATAGCATACTATATGGACCCAAGAAACTTTATGAATGATGAAAGTATCTTTATGTTTGAATCATTGAAGTTTGATGAAAAGTCACATACTATAGAGGGTGTTAACGCTATTTTAAATGGTTCATTTATGGAAACTAAAACAATTCTTGATTTTGAAGGTAATGATGTTTCATATGCACAAGCATTTATGGATGCTGCAAAAGCGTCAGGCGTGAGTCCGTATCATTTAGCATCAAGAGCTATTCAAGAAATTGGTACAACGGGTACTAGTGGTTCTGTAAATGGTTCTTCGGGATATTATAATTATTATAATATCGGTGCAAGTAGTGGTTCTGACCCTGTTGCAAATGGTTTAAAATATGCAGCAACTACAGATGAAAAATATAATCTTCCTTGGAATACACCATACAAGGCTATTGTTGGTGGTGCAAAATGGATAGGTACGGGTTATATCGATAAAGGTCAAGATACATTATATTATCAAAAATTTAATGTGGTAAAAAAAGTCTGGACTCATCAGTATATGACCAATATTATGGCTCCGTATCAAGAATCTGAAGATATTTATAAATCATACAAAAGTTTGAATATTCTTGATTTATCATATGTTTTTGTTATCCCTTATTATAAAAATATGCCCTCAAAAGCATGTCAACTTCCAAAGAAAAGTGATGCTAGTCCTAATAACTGGTTAACTTCTTTGACTGTCGAAGGATGTACTTTTGAATTTGACGGTGGTAAGACTTCTGGTTACTCTGTTACGGTGGATGAATCAGTTTCTTTTGTTAATATAACAGCAAAAGCTGTTAATTCTAAGGCAACAATCACTGGTGTTGGTAAAATAGAATTGGCAAATGGAACTAATTCTCACAAAGTCGTTGTAAAAGCAGAAAATGGTAATACAAGAACATATTACATTGATATTATTCGTAGTACTGAAAATGCTATTCCGTTGAAAGGTATTTCTTTTGACAAAGATGAGTTATCAATGTTTAATGGCGAAACTAAAACACTAACTGTTAATTACAATCCGTCAAATACAACAGATAATAAGTCTGTTGTATGGACATCTTCTGACACTTCTGTTGCAACAGTAAAAGACGGTAAGGTTATTGCGATTGGAAAAGGCGAAGCAACTATTACAGCAAAGGTTGGAACATATACTGCAACTTGCAAGGTAATTGTTTCAAATAAAATAATTGTTGGTGATATTGATGCCGATGGTCAAGTTACTATTTCTGATGCACTTATGATTTTTAAGTATAAAACAAATGAGATTACACTTTCACAAACTGCATTGAAGGCGGCAGATACTGATAAAAATGGTAATGTTGAGTTAGCTGATGCATTAAGAATTTTTAAGTATAAGAGTGGCGAAATAGAATCTTTATAATATAAAAAGCCGACCAAATTGGTCGGCTTAAATTATGTTTGATTATAAATATTTATTGATGAAGTTACATACGGAATTCCAATAAAGTTCAGGATTTGCACATGAATTTCTTGCGTGAGGTGAATTCGGAATTGTAACCTTTTCCTTATCACTTGCGCAGGCATCATATACTTTATCAAGCATTTCATATGGAACAAACGTATCTTTATCACCATGCAGAAAGATAGTTGGCGTTTTTGATTTTTTTAATTGTTCAACTGAGGATGCTTTTTTGAAATCAAATCCGGAATAAATTTTATTTACAAGATTTGCACTGTAAAGAGTAGGGAATGTATGCATTTTAAAATTGTTTCTTATTTTATTGTCAAAAATATCCCATACTGATGTGTAGCCACAATCTGCAACAGCAGCTACTACATTACTTGGAATTTCTTCACCTGTTGTCATCATAGTTGTTGCTGCACCCATAGAAACACCGTGAAGAATTATTTTGATATTTGGATTACTTTCTACAAGATAGTTTATCCAATCAATAACATCAAGTCTGTCATACCAGCCCATTGTTACAACATCTGATTCGCTATCAGCATGTCCGTTAAGACTTGGCATAAGAACATTATATCCTAATTCATGATATTTTTGAGCATATACACCCATTGAACATGGATTTGATGTGTATCCGTGAATTACAATTACACAAATATCTGTTTCTTTTTCTGCGAAAATATAATCTGCATGAAGATTTTTATTAAAGTTTGTTGATTTAATAGCAAGTTTTTCTTTATTTGCAGCATTAAACCATTCTTTACCAACTTCCATCATTTGATTAAGTCTAATTTTTTCTTCATCATCTTTTTTTGACCCACTTGCTATTTTAGCCACAATAGGATTTTTAATTCCACTCTTGGTAAGAGTTACATAGTAAAAACAATTACCTATCATATAATAAGTCGCAAGTGCTGAAGAACCGATGATTCCAACTGCCTTTAATACTTTTTTAGTGTTATTTTTCATAAAAAATCCTCCCTTATTTTTATTTTACATCCATTTATTAACATTGTCTATTGTTTTTTATTATATATTGATAATTTTTTTATTAAGTGTTGTATTATTGATAATAATCTGTTAAAATAAGATGAATTTTGAAATATAAAGGAAAATTTATATGGCTAACGAATTTACTGTTATGAAAACATCACTTTTTGGTGGGTTTAAAAAATCTGATGTTCTTAATCTTATTGAGCAGTTGCAGACAGAAACTGCTGATGTTAAAGAAAGTCTTGACATAAAAAGAGAAGAAGTTCTTGAATTAAAAAACAAGATCAATGAACTTCAGGATAAATTAGAAGAACTTTCAGGTCTTGGTAACAAACTTGCTGAAAAGGAAAAGGAAGTTGAAGCACTTAATGAACAACTTGAGGCTGCACTTCTCGAAAATAAGCAATTACGCGAAAAATCTGTCGAGTATGATGAAAAATCTGAAAAACTTCGTCGTGCTGAAAAACAGATTGGTGCTGCATATATTGACGCTCGTCGTTATTCAGATGATTTAGTTGAAAATGCTAAGAGCAAAGCTAAGGATATTGGTGCTTTTGCATCACAGGATATTAAGCGAGAAGCAGCTGAAATTGAATCATTATTAAAAGATGTAGATGTTATTTCCAGAAAGTTTAATTCATCAATTGAACAGCTTCATAAGGATGTTTATGCACTTAGCTCAAAACTTAATTCATCGGCTTCAAACTTATTGAATTTACATACTGATATTTCTGAAATCGAATCACATAATTTTGATTATGATAATTCAAATAATGACGAAGTAACATATACTGTTCGTGATGAAAATTATGTTTCTGTTTCTTATGATGAATAATATAATAAATAATAGGAGAATTTAGATGCATTCACAAATTTGTGAGTTAAGAAATGAAATTATAAAAAATGAATTTAATAAAATGAATCCTATGCAGATGAAAGCGGTCTTGTCGGTGAATGGACCGCTTTTAATTCTTGCGGGTGCAGGCAGTGGCAAAACTACTGTTCTTGTTAATAGAATTGCAAATTTGATCAAATACGGTTCTGCCTTTGGTTCGTCCGAAATTTCAGGAAGAATTGAAGATGACACATATGATTTAATGAGAGCTTATAATAATGGTAATGAGTCTGTTTATCCGTATATAAGAAATGTATTAGCTCTTAATGCACCAAAACCGTGGGAGATTCTTGCTTTTACATTTACTAACAAAGCTGCTAATGAGCTTAAGGATAGATTAGCTTTGAGAATTGGTGAAGAGGCAAATGATATCTGGGCAGGTACATTTCATTCTATATGTGTTCGTATTTTACGCAGAAATGCCGAAATTTTAGGCTTTTCTAAGCATTTCACCATATATGATACTGATGATAGCAAACGTATTATAAAGGATTGTCAGCGTCTTCTTAATATCGTTGATAAGCTTTTACCGCACAAGTCTATCTTGGCTGAAATAAGTAAAGCAAAGGATATGCTTGTTTCACCTGAAGAATTTTTGAATTTAAGCACGGGAAATTTCAGAGATAAGCAGATAGGTGAG
>JAZQUC010000202.1:0-5365 GCA_045631075.1 Candidatus Fimenecus sp.
AAAGATATACTTAAGGATATTCTTATAACAACCCAACCGATTGGTGTTGTTGTTGACAATATTATTGAAAAGGTTTCATTTACCTTCGGTGTTACTGCTGAACAGGTAAAAAGTGAAAAACGTGATTCTAATATTAACAGTGCAAGACAAGCTGCTATGTACATAATAAGAGAAATTACAAATCTTTCTCAGGAAGAGGTTGGTAAAGTTTTTGGAAGAAATCATTCTACCGTTAACAGCTCTCTTAAAAATGTTCAGCAAAAAATGGCATCTGATTCAAAATACAAGAATCTTATAAATGATATTATTAAGAATATAAATGACTAAACTTTCGACAGTTTTTAAGTTTTCAACAATCAGGATTTGAACAAGTTAAATTTTATCTTTTTAATTGACAATTCTTTAAAAAGTTTTCAAATAGTTTTAATTTGATTATTTTCCTTGATTTTCCTATATTCTTAATACTTTTCGACAATTTAAACACACTCTATTACTAATATTAAACTTTAAATAATTTATTTTAATAAAAGGAGAATGAAAATGAAATTTACATGTTCTTCACAAATTTTAAGCGAAGCTTGTATGAATGTTCAAAGAGCAACATCATCAAAGTCAACAAATCTTCCTACAATTGAAGGAATTATGATAAAAGCAGAAAACGACAGAATTATGCTTACAGGTTATGACCTTGAAATGGGAATTATTACTTCAGTAGCAGGACGAGTTGAACAAACAGGTAGCATTATAATCAATGCAAAAATTCTTTGTGATATTTTAAGAAATGTTCCTGATGAACTAGTTACAATTGAATGTGACGAAAGACTTATCTGTAAAATCAAGAGTGGTGACTCTGAATTTTCAATTACAGGTTTTCCAGAAGATGATTATCCTGAACTTCCAACAGTATATGGCGGTTTTCCAATCGTTGTTAAAGGTGAAGTTTTAAAGGATATGATTAAAAAGACAATTTTTGCAACAGCTGATAATGGTGCAAAGATTGTACATACAGGTGTAAGATTTGAAATTTATCCTGGTAGCATAAGACTTGTAGCTGTTGATGGTTATAAGCTTGCTATAAGAAATGAAAAAATAGACTATGAAGGCGACGAAAAGAATTTCATTATTCCTAAAAAGACACTTAATGAAATTATGAAGCTTGCAGGTGATGGTGATGAAACTGTTTCAATGGTAGTTGCTTCTCGTCATATTATGTTTGAATGTGGTAATTATGTAATAGTTTCTCGTCTTCTTGAAGGTGAATTCTTAAGTTATAAGAGTGCTATTCCAACAACTGCAAAAACAGAAGTAAAAGTAAATACAAGAAAGATTATCAGTAGTATTGAAAGAACATCACTTATTATTACTGAAAGAATCAAAAGTTATATCAGATGCATTTTTGATTCAGAGTCAATAAGAATTTCAAGTACAACAGCATTGGGTACTGCAAATGACAGAATTCTTGCTGATATTCAGGGTGAAAGAGTAGAAATCGGTTTTAATAATAAATATCTTCTTGATGCTCTTAAGGTTTGTGATACAGATGAAATTACTCTTCGTCTTAACGGTGCTGTTTCACCAATCATTATTGTACCTGAAGATGATGGTTCACTTATTTATGAAAGAAACTTCTTATTTATGGTATTACCTGTAAGGATGAACTAAAATAATGAAAAAAATAGTAGCAAAAATAAAGCAAAAAGAACACCAGAAGATTAATATCAATGGTGAATTTATAAAACTTGATTCACTTTTAAAAATGTGTAACGCTGTTATGACAGGTGGTCATGCAAAGATTGTTATACAAGAAGGTGAAGTAAAAGTTAACGGAGAAATTTGTACATCAAGAGGTAAGAAAATCAAAGTCGGAGATAATGTTGAATTTGATAATGTTATCTATGAGGTAATCTGATGTACATAAAATCTATAAAAATAGAAAATTTCCGTAATATTGATTTAATGGAAATTTTTCCTGATAAAGAGATAAATGTAATATATGGCCAGAATGGGCAGGGAAAAACAAATCTTTTAGAGTCAATATGGCTTTTTACAGGATGCAAAAGTTTCAGAAACTCAAAAGATAGTGAACTTGTACAGTTTAATGCTGATAATTCAAAAATTTCAATAGAATATGAAACTGAATTAAGAGAAAATAAAGCATCAATTTGTATAGAAAAAAAGAGAACAGCAAGTCTTAATGGTATTAATTTATCTTCACCAAGAGAACTTATAGGAAAATATTACAGTGTTGTATTTTCACCTGTTCATTTATCTCTTATAAAAGATGGACCACTAAACAGAAGAAAATTTATTGATACAGCAATAAGTCAGATAGATAATACATATGCAAAAAAGCTTATGTATTTTAATCACTTGATACAACAAAAAAATGCATTACTTAAAAATGCATCTGAAAATCCATCTTTATTAGATACTCTTGATATATGGGATGAAAAAATTGCATTTGCAGGTGCAGATGTAATAAAAGACAGAATTGATTATATTAAGATGCTTCAAATAAAAGCAACTGAAATTTATAGCGGTATTTCAGGTGAAAGAGAAGAGCTTTCAATAAAATATTTAAGTAATGTTCATTATGAAAGTGAAGAGAAAGAAAATATAGCAGAAATATACTTTGAAAAAATGAAGAAAAACAGACCAAATGACTTGTATTTAAAAAATACAACAAGTGGTCCGCATCGTGATGATATAGAGATTCTCATAAATGGTATTTCTGCAAGAAAATATGGTTCACAAGGACAACAAAGAAGTGCTTCCCTTGCATTAAAACTTGGTGAAGCAGAAATAATTAAAGAATTAAAGGGTGAACATTCTATAATTTTACTTGATGATGTAATGAGTGAGCTTGATAGCACAAGACAAAATTACATATTGAATAAAATGACAGGAAAACAAGTTTTTATTACTTGCTGTGAAAAAGAAACTATTTCAAAGCTTTGTACAGGAAAAGTAATAAAGGTAGAAAAGGGAAAAGCGATTGACTGATGTATTTAAATATTGGAACAGAAGTATTGATAAAAGACAATAATATTTTAGGTATATTTGACCTTGATAATACAACTGTTAAAAAAGCAACAACAGAATATATAAATACAGCAGAAAAAAATGGTGAATGTATTTATGTTTCAATTGAAGAATTGCCAAAATCATTTATTGTAACCACAGAAAATGATAAGAAGAAAATTTATATTTCACCACTTAACACATCAACAATATTTAAAAGAATAAAATAAAAGTCAAATTTTGACGGAGGAAAAAAATGAGCGACCAGATTAAAAATGCAATTGAAGAAGAGGTTATGGATACGGTTGTAACTGAAACATATGACGCTTCTGCTATTCAGGTTTTGGAAGGACTTGAAGCAGTTAGAAAGCGTCCTGGTATGTATATCGGTTCAACAGGACCAAAGGGACTTCATCACTTGGTTTATGAAATTGTAGATAACTCAATTGACGAAGCTCTTGCAGGTTATTGTTCACATATTGAAGTAGAAATTTTACCAGGAGATATTATCACAGTTCGTGATAATGGTCGTGGTATTCCTGTTGGTATTAATGAACAACAGGGACTTCCTGCTGTAACAGTTGTTCTTACTGTTCTTCATGCAGGTGGTAAATTCGGTGGTAGTGGTTATAAGGTATCAGGTGGTCTTCACGGTGTTGGTTCATCAGTAGTTAATGCCCTTTCTGAATGGTTTGAGGTTGAAGTTAGTCAGAATGGACATGTTCATCACCAGAGATTTGAAAGAGGTAACATTGTTACTGACCTTAAAGTTATCGGTGATACAGAAGAAACAGGTACATTTATTAAATTTAAAGCTGACTCTGAAATTTTTACAGAAACTACTGTTTATGAATATGAAGTTTTACAAAGAAGACTTCGTGAACAGGCATTTTTGAATGCTGGTCTTTCAATTACTCTTACAGATAAGCGTGACCCAGAAAATATAATTGAAGAAAACTTCTGTTACGAAGGTGGTATCAAGTCTTTCGTTGATTATATCAATACAAGCCGTGGTCTTACACCTGTAACAGATGACATTATGCACTTTACAACAGTAAGTGGTGACAGAAGTGCAGAAGTTTCAATTTCATATAACGATGGTTACAATGAAATTATTTTGAGTTTTGCTAACGGTGTGCGTACAATTGATGGTGGTACTCACGAAAATGGTTTCAAAACTGCACTTACAAGAGTATTTAATGAATACGGAAGAAAATTCAAGTTACTTAAAGATAATGATAAGAATCTTTCAGGTGATGATGTCCGTGAAGGTCTTACAGCAGTTATCAGCGTAAAACTTACAGAAGCAGAATTTGAAGGACAGACAAAAGGTAAGCTTGGTAATACAGAAATGCAGACAATTGTGTCAAAGATGATGTATGAAAAGCTTATGACATATTTTGAAGAAAATCCTTCTGTTGCAAAGGCAATTTTTAACAAGGCACTTGATGCGTCCCGTGCTCGTGAAGCTGCAAGAAAAGCAAGAGATAGTGCAAGAAGAAAATCAGCACTTGAAGGAAACTCACTTCCTGGTAAACTTGCTGACTGTATCGACAAAAACCCTGAAAATACTGAAATTTTTATCGTCGAAGGTGACTCTGCGGGTGGTTCAGCTAAAGAAGGCAGAGATAACAGAATTCAGGCAATTCTTCCACTTTGGGGTAAAATGCTCAATGTTGAAAAGGCAAGAATTGATAAGGTTATCGGTAATGATAAGTTAACACCTGTTGTAACAGCACTCGGTACAGGTATTGGTGAAGAATTCAATGTTGAAAAGCTTCGTTATCATAAAATTGTTATTATGGCCGATGCCGACGTTGACGGTCAGCATATCAGAACACTTCTTCTCACATTCTTCTTCAGATATATGAGAGAATTGATTGACGGTGGTTATATTTATATTGCTCAACCACCACTTTTCAAAGTAAGTAAAGGTAAGCGTCACGAATATGCATTTTCTGATGAACAAAGAGATGCACTCATCGAAGAAATGGGTCAAAATTGTGACATCCAGAGATATAAGGGTCTTGGTGAAATGGACCCTGAACAGTTGTGGGAAACAACAATGGACCCTGCAACTCGTACAATGCTTCGAGTAACACTTGAAGATGCTATGGAAGCAGACGAAACATTCTCAATTCTTATGGGTGACAAGGTTGAGCCAAGAAGAGAATTTATTGAGAAAAATGCAAAGTATGTACAAAATCTTGACATTTAAGTTATAGAGTTAGAAAAATAGAGGTAATAAAATGAGTAAAGCTAACAATCCTAATCTTGGTGGATATGTTCCACTTGAAGAACAGAATATTATAAATGTTGAGATTAACAAGGAAATGAGAAAATC
>JAZQUC010000203.1:0-16154 GCA_045631075.1 Candidatus Fimenecus sp.
GTGCAGACAGATATGCTTACTCGTCAGGGTAAAACACAGGAAGAAATCGACAAGCTTGAACTTAAAGATGATGTTCTTATCCGTCAGAATGGTAATCCAACATATTTTGCTGCTGATATTGCTTATCACAAGAACAAGCTCGTTACTCGTGGATTTGACAAGGCTATTAACATCTGGGGTGCTGACCACCACGGTCACGTTGCTCGTATGAAGGGCGTTCTTGAAGCACTTGACCTTGATAGTGACAGACTTGATGTTATTCTTATGCAGTTAGTTCGTCTTACTCGTGACGGTGAAGTTGTAAGAATGAGTAAGAGAACAGGTAAGGCAATTACACTTGTTGACTTGCTTGAAGATATTCCTGTTGACGCAGTTCGTTTCTTATTCAATATGCGTGAACCTGGTTCACAGATGGACTTTGACCTTGATTTGGCTGTTGAACAGTCAAGCCAGAACCCTGTTTATTACTGTCAGTACGCAAATGCTCGTATTCACAGTATTCTTCGTAAAGTTGAAGCAGATGGTGTAACACTTCGTGATTGCACAAAGGATGAACTTAAGCTTCTTACTGCTCCTGAAGAAATCGAGCTTATCCGTCACCTTGCATCTCTTACAGACGAAATCGTAAACTCTGCAAAGAACTATGACCCTGCAAAGATTACTCGTTATTGTATCGACCTGGCAACACTTTTCCACAAGTTCTACAACGCTTGTCGTGTTGCTGTGGAAGATGAAGCACTTATGCAGGCTCGTTTGTATCTCTGCACTTGTGTTATGAATGTTATTACAAACATTCTCACAACATTCAGCATTTCAACACCAGAATCAATGTAATTTTCAAATAATTTTGCAACACCGCGTGTCTTTTGATTCGCGGTGTTTTTGTGTTGTTGTAATGATTGTGTATAATCATTCAAATTATAATTTATTGGGGAAACAATTCGTAGGGGTCGGCGTCCCTGACGACCCGTTGTTGGTTTATTTGTCATTGAAATCGGCTATTACAGTAGGGGCGGATGAGTCTCACCTGCCGGTTCGGTCGGTGCTTCTGCTTCGCAGAGGTGTCCACCGGACACCCGCACCCTTCATCCGCCCGCAACAAATATACGGTATACTTTGGAACGGGACGATGTGGGCATCGTCCCCTACATACATAACCATATTGGTTTTGTTATATAATTGCGTCGCAAACCCTTAATTCTGCATTCTGAATTATGCATTTTGCATTCCCCCAACAAACTCCAATTTGTAACGACTTATCATTTATAATAATATTCCCATTTCTTTCTGCATAAAATTAATTGAACCTCAATTGAAACAACAGGCGAAAAAGGAGCGAGAATAATGGATTTCAATATTTCAAAAGAAAAAATATCCCTTTGTGAAACGGGATTTCAAGGGAACAGCGAGCATACCGTTGACTGCAATATTACTTTACCCGAGTATTTACCGGATATTATGAAAATTCTGCGTTGCAGTTGTATTCCCGGGGTAAGAGCTCATCAGCTTAACGGTGACAGAATTACTGCCGACTGCGTATGCCTTGTGCGAATTGTTTACACAAGTGAGCAAGGTACGCTTCATTGTTTTGAACAGAATATTCCATTTGCAAAGCAGATTGAAGTGAAGTCAACACAAAACCACAATGAAATTT
This sequence comes from Candidatus Fimenecus sp., assembly GCA_045631075.1. Lineage (GTDB taxonomy): Bacteria > Bacillota > Clostridia > Oscillospirales > Acutalibacteraceae > Fimenecus. Next base: position 1,655 of record JAZQUC010000203.1, read on the forward strand.
TCGTTGGTGCAAAGACTGATTATGTAAATTACCACGCATCGGGTCAACGAAAAATTGAGGTACACGGTGCAATAACCGTTTTTGCAAAATCAAGTGGCAGAAAATCTATTGAGCCTGTGACAAACGCCCAAGGTGACGGAATCGTACTCAAAAATGACGAATTTGATGTATGCGACCTTGTTTCTGTGGTTGAAAAAATGTTCAATGTGAGTGAAACCTGTGACGCAGGTAATCTTCCTGAGCCTGTTGGTGCAACGGTTTCTTCCTGCGGATGGGCAACCGTTGACGAATTAAAAATCGTGTCGGATAAACTGTTTTTAAAGGGTCAGTTGCTTATCCACACTGCTTTTGTTGGCGCAGAAAGTAATCAGGTGCATACTCTTGAAAACGCCATAAACATAAATCAGATTATCGAAGCACCCGATATTACAGAAAACTGTCAGATTGATGCCACTATTTCCGTTTGCGACCTTGAAATCAAGCCTCGTTTTGACCTTTCAGGAAACAAAAATCTTATTGATATTTCTGCCTGTCTTAACATTTCCGTAAAGGGATACGAAACGCGAAAAATTAACTGTATCAAGGATGCTTATTCCACAAAATACGAAACTGATATAAACAAATCCATCATTTACATATCGTCACTTCAGGACAAAATTGATGATACACATCTTTGTCGCGGTGTTGCCGACCTTAACTCAACGGGAGTACGAAAAATCCTTTCATTTATGTGTACTGATGTTACATCAGGCTTTTCTGTTACTGAATCAGCATGTGCAGTTAACGGTCAAGTGACAACAGACATTATTTACGAGGACTCAAAGGGTGAAATCTGTTACACACAAAGGGAAATTCCTTTTGAATACGCAAGAAATCTGACTGCTGACGGGTCAATTCTTACATGTTCACCAAACTGTGTTGTTTCTGCATTCAGTTACGTTTTAAACAGTGACAACAAGCTTGATGTCCGTATTGAAATCAACATAAACGGATTTATTTTCTGTGAAAAAGAAAAGCTCATCACGACTGAATTGGCTATCAACAAAGAGAGAGTCAAGACAGTAAAAACTGCATCACTTACCGTATATTTTGCAGAATCAGGCGAAGCTGTATGGGATATTGCAGAAAAATACAATACTACCGTTGATGCCGTTATGAGAGAAAATCATATTACAGAAACGCACATCAAGGAAAAATGCAGACTTCTTATTCCGAAAATATAGAGAGGTGACAAAATGAGTAATTCAAGTATTTATAAGGATATTGCCACACGAACAGGCGGTGACATATATATCGGTGTTGTAGGCCCTGTAAGAACGGGAAAATCAACCTTTATCAAACGATTTATGGATACGGTTGTTCTGCCGAATATTGACGATAATGCTGTCCGTGAAAGGGCAAATGACGAAATGCCACAGTCATCTGCAGGCAAGACAATTATGACAACCGAGCCTAAATTTATACCCGAAAATGCTGTTAAAATCACTTTGCCCGACAACGCAAATTTCAATGTAAGAATGATTGACTGTGTCGGATACATTGTACCTTCTTCTTTAGGATATATTGAGGGTGACCAGCCGAGAATGGTACGAACTCCCTGGTATGAAAGTGAAATCCCCTTTAATATGGCGGCTGAAATCGGCACAAAAAAGGTTATTACAGAGCATTCCACAATCGGTCTTGTAATCACAACTGACGGCAGTATAAGTGATATTCCGAGAACAGAATACGAAGAAGCTGAAGAAAGAGTCATTGAAGAATTAAGAGAACTCAACAAGCCTTTTGTGGTACTCCTTAACTGTCTTAATCCTGACGGTGAATCTGCACAAAATCTTTCAGCACAGCTTTCTGCAAAATACAAGGTTCCCGTTATGGCGGTCAGCTGTCTTGACCTTTCGGAAACTGAAATAAAAGAAATCATCACACAGATTCTTTTTGAATTCCCTGTCAAGGAAATCGGCGTTGATTTACCACTTTGGTTAGTAAATCTTCCCGAAGACCATTGGCTTAAAACAACCACATACAAGAGTGTTATGAAGTCAATTCAGGATATCAACTTTGTCCGTGATATAAGCACTATGACAGACACTTTGTGCGAATGTGAGCATATTACTGACGCAAGAATTTCATCAATGGATTTAAGTGTTGGCAGTGCGTGGATTTCAGTTAATATGAACAACAATCTGTTCTACAAAATCATTGAAGAATCCACAGGAATTTCCGTTGAAAACGAGCAAGGACTTCTTTCCTGTATGAAAGAGCTTTCCGAAATAAAAGACGAATACACACGAATAAAATCTGCACTTGACGAAGTACAGACCACAGGCTACGGAATCGTTATGCCTACCATCAACGAGCTTACTCTTGAAGAGCCTGAAATTGTGAAGCAAGGCGGAAGATACGGCGTTCGACTTTGTGCATCCGCTCCGTCAATCCATATGATGAGAGCAGATATTAAAACAGAAGTCGCACCGATTGTAGGTAGTGAAAGTCAGTCGGAAGAACTTGTGAAATATCTTCTTGACGGCTTTGAAGATGACCCAAGCAAAATATGGGAATCAAATATTTTCGGCAAATCACTTAACGAGCTTGTCAACGAAGGTCTTCGCAACAAGCTTTACCATATGCCGACAGACGCCCGAATGAAATTCCAGGAAACATTGGAACGAGTAATCAACGAGGGCTGCAACGGATTACTTTGCATAATTTTGTAAATTGGAGTTTATCGGTGACATTAATTTGGTAATGTAACCCTGTAGGGGACGATGCCCACATCGTCCCGCTCCAAAGTGTACCGTTCACTTACTGCGGGCGGATGAGGGGTGCGGGTGTCCGGTGGACACCTCTGCGAAGCAGAAGCACCGACCGAACCGGCAGGTGAGACTCATCGTCCCCTACAATATTATTAATTTGATTGTAATGTAGGGGCGATTCACGAATCGCCCGAATAAGGTTGCCAATACACTTTGGGACGGGTCATTCATGAATGACCCCTACAAGGTTGCATTATCATATAAGAGATATAGATAAATTGTAGTTTGTCGGGATGTATGTTGTAGGGGTCGGCGTCCTCGACGACCCGTTTTTTGGTTTACAGGTGCGCTTGTTTCGGGCTGTCGGGGACGCCAGCCCCTACGAAAAACTCCCCGACAAATTATAATTTGTTGATAAAATAATTCCGCATTACGAATTATGAATTACGAATTAAAAAAACTCCCTTTCGGGAGTTTTTTTAGAATCCACCACCTGTGGTGATTACATAGTTAATTTCTGTTGTTGCGTTTTCAATAATTACCTTTTCAATCTGGAGTCCTTTTACAGTTACACCCACAACATAACTCCATGTACCCTTTTCAATGACGCCTTTGTCATTGATTTTTACTTTAAGTTGTGGATTTATGTATTTAAGCTGAACGAAAGCGTCCTTGAAATTGATTGTCCAATCAGGGAAATTGTCAGCAACCACTGCAATATTACCAACAACGGAAATTGCATGTCCTGTTGTACCCTTGAATGTATCACCGTAAGCATCATCTGTCTGTTCAACAGGTGTCATTTCAATAATTGTATAGTTACCTTCTTTGTATGCCTTTGCACTCTTGATATCTGACGGAACAAGGTCATTGTAACCACCTGTAATACCGTCAAATTCAGTTGAATTTGCTTTAAGTGCCGCCTTAATAATAGGTTCAGCAAGACCGATAAGGAATTCCAATGCACCATTATTGAGTTTAACATTCATTCCGTTATCCATTGTCATTTTCTGAACTGATTTAACACCTGTTGACTTGTTAGCTGCCATTTTATAATAATTTACAATTTCAGCTTTTGTCCATTCAGCAGGATTCTTTGGCAGTTCACGTTCAGGTTCTTTTGTTTCTTCCTGATTATCATTATCTTCTGACACATCACCATTTTCTGTATCAGCATCCTGATTTTCGTCTGTTGCATAGTCTGTATCCACATTACTACCGTCATCATTTGAAACATAGTCATCAGTATTAACTGAACCGTTATTATTTACGATTACATCCGAACCCGCATTTTCCATATTTTTCTGAGCAGTTGTTTTTCCGACAGATACAACCCCAACTGCAAGAACAATTGCAAGAGCAACTGCAATAAAGCTTGTAAAACCTGAAGATGCTTTTTCTTTCTTCATCTTTTTGATTTCAGCCTGTTCAGGTGTTAAAGGTGCTTTTGATTTTGCCATCATATTTTACCCCTTTTTTATATTATTTTATATCGTACATTTTATTCCATTTTTGTTTATTTGTCAATAAAACATTGAGCGTATGATTTGGTTAAACAAATTGGAGGTTGTCGGGATAATATGAAATTAAAATAGAAACAAAAACCTTGTAGGGGCGGATGCCCACATCCGCCCGCATTTAGTTAATTGCATACTTTGGAACGGGACGATGAAGGGTGCGGGTGTCCGGTGGACACCTCTGCGAAGCAGAAGCACCGACCGAACCGGCAGGTGAGACTCATCGTCCCCTACATTTGTGGTACATATTTAGTAACCAATCACCCCGACAAATTATAATTTGTTGATAAAATAATTCCGCATTACGAATTATGAATTACGAATTAAAAAAACTCCCTTTCGGGAGTTTTTTTCTTAGAATCCGCCACCTACGACGATTACATATTTAATTTCTGCTTCTGCTTTATCAATCATAACACCGCTAATTTCGAGATGCTTGAATGAACAATCAGCAACATAACTCCAAGTACCCTTTTCAATGATACCCTTGTCGTTAATTTTTACCTTAACTGTTGGGTTAGCATAACGAACCTTAATGTCAGCATCCTTATAATTAACCTCAAACTGTGGGAACTGGTCAACTGCAGTTGCAATATTTCCAAGAACACTGATTGCGTGACCTACTGTGCCTGACTGTGAATCACCGTATATACCGTCAACCTGTTCAACCATATAAAGTTCAACAACTGTATATTTACCCTGCTTGTAAGCCTTTGCAGATTTCACATCAGATGCCTTAAGATTTTTAAAGCCACCTGTGATACCATTATAGCTTATAGCGTTGTTTTTAATAACTGTTTTAATTGCAGGCTTAATCATATTAAGGAAGAAGTTAAGCGCTCCGTCACCATCATTAACAACAAGCTTTAAAAGCTCCATTGTCTGTGATGATGTTGCAGTTGGGTGAGATTTGATTGCTGACTGCTTGTAGTATTCAACAATCTGTTCCTTTGACCATTTTGCAGGGTCAGCAGGAATTTCTTCTTTAACTGTTGTTGATTCGTCTTCCTGAGCGTTTTCATCGTCAACCTTATCAGTTGAAGATTCTTCACCATTTTCGTCTGTTGCTGGTTCTTCATCAGTTGAAGGTTCTTCACCATTTTCATCAGTTGATGGCTCAACATCAACATCGCCTGAATTTACAGCCTGGTCATCAGTTGTACTTTCAACATTATTATCAGTTGTTGGTGTGTCGTCATTATTACCACCGCAAGCAACAAATGCAAACATCATTGATAACACCAAAAGAATCGCGATTATTTTTTTCATAGAAAAATCAACCTCCCCAAATATTTTACACAATCATAGTATATTAATTCATATTGATTGTCAATAAATTTTATTTTACTGCTTCAATAAGCTCTGCAAAGGATTTTACGAACTCTGAGCCTGCAGTTCTGCTGATAATATTTACTTCTTCATTTTCACCGATAAGTGAGTGATACTCATTATCACGAAGCACATATCCCGCCTGGTCATTACAAAGACCGTAAACCATTGTATATGGTACACCTGACACATCTGTTAAAGCGTCATAATCCCATGTATCTCCTGTCCATGAAGCATCACCTGATTCAGGTCCACCGAAAATAAGCATTGGGTCAAATTCACCAGGACACATAAAGATACTGACTTTATTACCAAGTTCCATATATCCGATTTCAGTAATCATTACATACTTTAAGCCGTCTTTTACAATCACAGCGTTAAGAATATCCTGACGAGCAGCAAGTGTTAAAATTCCGTTATCAACCTTTAAATTGACTTCCTTGTGTGCCACATTAAGAACAGGCTCAAGCTTTATATCATTATTGATTTTTATTACCTTGTCTGCAAGTGCATAACCGTAAGCTGAAATTCTTTCAATATCAGTTGCATCGTCGGTGTCTGTAAGTTCTCTTTCCTGTCTTATTGCAAGTTCAGCACCGATTACATAAACAACATTTGCACCCACTTTTTCATTGATAGCTTTTTCAATGTAATATGGATAATCGGCAGTAAGCTCATCAGGACCTGCACCCATACCTGTACAATGCATTGAGCCCTGTAAAATCCAAGTTTCCTTTGAGCCGTCATTAGGAACAAAACGAAGTCTGTGAATATTACTGTCAAATGACCAAGGGTCACGAGCATCACGCATATATTCACTTATATCTGTATAACCGTAATAAAGGTTACCTTTTTTCATATTTTTAATTGCACTTTCAACACAGTCAACAGTTTTCTCAAAAAGGTTATCCATAAACTGCTGATTTTTCAATACCTTGAATTTATCAAAAACACCGCCCAACGCAGCATTTGTTGTGTTGATGATAAGACCCTTTAAAAGTGGAATATTCATACCGAGAGTATCAATGCAAGAATGCTGATGTAATACAGAAACATTCATACTGATTATGTTGTAACCGCTGACTGCCTGTTCAACCATATTACGGATTGTCTGTACATCACCGCGTGAAAGACCAAATCCGTCAATAACAGCGTGAACAACAATACCGCTTGTACCGTCACTTAATGCATATACTCTTACTCGTTGGTCGTCATTGATTTTTGTAGGAACTCTGCCTTCAAAAACTTCAAGTGAACCTGCAAGGAAATATTCACCGTTCATAATGTCAAGGCCTTCTAAAAGTGAAGCACCTGCATAGCCCATATACCACGCTGAATTTTCCTTTGTATTCTTATCGAATTCCTTTTCACCCTCATAAAAATTACTTGCTTCGTAATCCTTTAATTTTTCCCAGTCGCCGTCATATCCGGGCCAGAAAACATTAAGCACAGTAAGAATTCTGTGAATAAGCACATCAAGACAAAGGTTAAATGTGTTCTCAATATTAGCAGTTTCTATCTTGATACAAGCAGAAGCAGGTACCGCAAGAACAGAAAACACCATAACCAATGAAATTACAATTGCAAGAAGCTTTTTAGTCATAAAAATTTCCCCTTTAATTTTATGGCATATATTATACAACTATTTATTACATTCTTCAATAATAAAAATGACAAATGTGAGAAAATGTAAAACTTTTACACTTGGTTTAATATGTAAAACTTGGTTTCATTTCCTTGACAACTGTCAAAGTGTATAGTAAAATTTGACTGTTAAAATACAAAGAATGGATAATAATGTACATTTAGAATGTATTTTTTTATTTTCTGCCAAAAAAATGAAGGGGCTTAATTGAGAATATGAGTAACAAAAACATTACAACAGTAAAAGACCTTGTTAATTTTGCCGCTGAAAATTACGGTGAAAAAGATTTTTGTAAGTTTTTCCGTGACAGCGAAATCGAAATTAAGAATTTTGCCGAATTCCGTGAAGATTGTTTCGCAGTAAGCAGATACATCAAAACTATTGAAAAAGAAAAGATGCATATTGCATTTATCGGTAAAACAAGCTATGAATATATTGCTTGTCTTACAGGTATGATTTGTAGCGGTAATGTTGTTGTGCCGTTTGACCCTAATATTTCAGTTGAAGAAGCTTGTATGCTTTTCGAGGACGCAGATATCCAGATGCTTTTCTGTGAAGAAGAATTTTTAAGCAAAGCGGAAGTTATCAAGGATAAGTACAAGGGCATTCGTCAGATTGTATCATTAGGTGACTGGCATTGGTTTGATAATATTTTCAAGACATATTCTGCCGAGAGTGAATATGCTTCTCTTTCTGATATAGAAATCGACCCTTATGAAACAGCTCTCATTATCTATACATCAGGTACAACAGGTGAAAGAAAAGGTGTTATGCTTACAAACAGCAACTTAACATCTAACTCTTGTTACGATACATACAAGGCGGCTGATGGTGAAATCTGTCTTTCAGTTTTACCAATGCACCATGTTTTCTGTTATGCTTGTGATGTGCTTAAAGTTCTTTATGACGGTGCGGCAATCTGTCTTAACGGTGCGCTTCCTAATATTTACAGAAACTTCCTTATATTCGAGCCTACAAACACAAGAATTGTTCCCCTTCTCTGTAAGGCAATTCTTACAAAAATAAAAATTCAGGAAAGAAAACATCCTGAGCTTACTCCTCGTGAGGCTGCTGAACTTGTTGTCGGTAAGCGTCTTACAAGATTTATTGCAGGTAGTGCATTCTTGAGTGGTGCTTTGATTGACGAATTTGCAAAGTACGGTATTACTGCTCGTCAGGGTTATGGTATGAGTGAATGCAGTCCTCGTATTACAACATCTGACTTCTCAGAAGATAACAAATATTCAAACGGTGTTCTCACAGGTGTTGATGAAGTAAGAGTTGTTGATGGTGAAATTCAGGTAAAAGGTCCTTCAGTTATGAAGGGTTACTACAAGAAACCAGAAAGAACTGCTGAAGCATTCACAGAAGACGGATATTTACATACAGGTGACTTAGGTTACATTGAAAACAACCATATCTATCTTGTAGGCAGAAAGAAAAACCTTATTATCCTTTCAAACGGTGAAAATATTTCTCCTGAAGAGCTTGAAAACAAGTTCTGTGACGACGGAATTGTTAAGGAAATCGTTGTCCGTGGTGAAAAGGATACAATTATCGCTGAAATATTCCCTGACGAAGCACTTGCTGCTACAATGGGAATTACAGATATTCCTGCTGAATTAAGCAAAATTGTGGACAGAGTAAATTCAGGTCTTAACACAGACAGACATATTCATTCATTTGTTATAAGAGAAACTCCGTTCCCAAGAACTTCAACAGGAAAAATCAAGCGTGCACAATTCAATTTTGCGGAGGATGAGGCAAAATGATTGAAAAGAAATTAAAAAACGGTCAGGTCGTAAAGGCGTACCCAATCTCTAACTCACAGAAAATGATGTTCTTGATGTCACTTAAATATGGTTCAGGATATCCTGTAAACAACATTGGTTGTGGATATTACTGGCAGGGTGACTTGCACATCGGTCTTTTAAAGGAATCCGTTTATGAAGCAATCGACCGTTGTGATACAATGCGACTTCGTTTTACAAAGGATAAAAAGGTAAGCCTTAATCTTCATCAGTATGTTACTGAAAAAAGTGAGCTTGTTATTGAGGACTGGGATTACAGTCATATGACAGTTGAAGAAGCTGAAGAAGAGCTTACAAAAATTTCAAGACAGAACATTCCTATGTATGAATGTGAAGTTCACAAGATTGCAGTTGTTAAATTCAAGAATGGTTACAAAGGTCTTTTCATAAGATTCCATCACCTTGCTATGGACGCTTATTCAGTTAAGATGTTCTTAAACGATGTTATTGAAATATACAAGAGCAAGACTCAGGGTACTGCTTATCCAAAGCCAATGCGACCATATATTCCTGTTCTTGAAAAGGAGCTTGAATATCAGGAATCAGAACAATGTGAAATTGATAAAAAATATTGGTTTGATTCACTTGCAAAGGCAGACGAGCCAATCTTTACTGACTTTATGATTGAAAGTCGTCTTAAACATCAGCAGGAAACAAATCCGGGTCAGAGATATGCTGACATTCACTCAGGTCTTCCTGACGCTGATATTTTCAACCTTAGTATGAGTGCAGAAAACAGCGAAAAGATTATGAAGCTTTGTAATGACAGAAATCTTTCAATTTTTGCTGTACTTTCAATGGGTGTCCGCACAGGTCTTTCTTGCTTTAATGATAATCAGGAAGATGTTTCCTTTAAAATGATTATCAACCGTCGTGGTACAATCGCAGAAAAGAAGTCAGGCGGTCTTCGTATCAATTTCTTACCTATGAGAAGTATTGTCAAGCCTGATGAAACATTCTGTGAAGCAGTTCAGAAGATTTCTGATGTTCAGAACGAAATGTATCAGCACGCAAGCTTAAGCTTTATGGATACTCTTAAGGAAAGACACAAGTCTATGCCTAAGGAATCAAAATCCGACTCAACATATGACAGCTTTGGCCTTTCATATCAGCCACTTATGAAGAGTATATATATTGACGAAGAAATGGAAAAGAGTGCAAAGAGTATTTGGTACAATAACGGCTCGACAATGATTCCGCTTTATGTTACAATAAGACACAGAAAACAGGATGGCGGTCTTGACTTCTGTTTTGAATACAGAAAAGAACCACCTGCTGAATATGACCTTCGTCTTCTTTATACTAAAATCGAAAAAGCACTTATTATGGGTGCAGATAATCCTGACATTACAGTCGGTGAAATACTTGATAAAATCGCACTTACAGATGCAGAAAGGAACGGTAAACCGGAATGCAAGAGTTCGAAAAACTTGTTGAAATCCTTGAAAACTACGTGGAAGTTGAAGACATCTCTCCCGAAAGCAATTTTAGAGCTGATTTGGAAATGAGTTCATTTGATACAATGTGTCTTGTAACTGATGTTAAATCTGTTTTTGGTGTAAGCCTTAAAGCAACTGATTTTATCGATTACAAAACTGTTGGTGAAATGGCAAACTACATCGCATCAGTCAAAACAAAGTAAGAAAAGCACCCATCAGGGTGCTTTTTTTGTTGTGTTATTTCGCTTTAATCTTAATTATCTTGTTATATCCCATTCCACGGATACAAGTCGGAATACCTACATTTTTAAGGTATGCGCCACTCTTTTCATAATCACGACCATTAAGATTAAATGTGTAAATTTTATTATCGTCAAGACCTTCGAAAAGAAGTGGAATTTCCTTTTTCATAAAGCTTGTGTGTGCAGAAGCAAGGAAGGCAACAGCTTCATTTTTATCTTCACTTACATAAAGGTTAAATAGAATTTCGTCTTTCTTTGCATCAAGAATTCTGTAAAGGTCACCAAACTGCACAAGATGACGAATTTCCTTGTAAAGAGTAACATTCTTTTTGCCGATTTCAAGGTCTTCTTTACTGTATTTTGTAAGATTACCGCCAACGCCAAGTGAGCCCTGCATAGCAATATTAAAACGGAAATCAAGGCTCATAGGTGAGTTGTACCAGTTGATATCAGTCACCCAAGCACGCATAGCTTTTGTAGGTTTAAGATATGTAAACCATTTCTGCATTGTCATACGGTCAATAGAATCAGTATTGTCACTTGTCCATACCTGGTCATAATGTAACAACGCACCGTAATCACTTCGACCACCACCTGATGAACAGCTTTCAATTGCAACATCAGGGTGTTTTTCTTTAAGTTTATCAACTATGTCATAAACGGCTTGTGTATGTCTGTACCACAATTCCTGTGGACAATCGAGATTTTGGGCACCTGTTTCGGATAATGGTCTGTTCATATCCCATTTGATATACTTGATATTGTGATTTGTAAGCATTTCGTCCATACAGTTGAAAATGTAATCCTGAACATCCTTACGAGTCATATTAAGCACCAACTGATGACGAAGAGTATGTGCAGTTCTTGTATCATAGTGATAAGCCCATTCAGGATGCGCACGGAAAAGGTCAGAATCAGGATTTACCATTTCAGGCTCAAACCAAAGACCGAAGTCCATTCCCAACTTATTAACATTCTTAATAAGCTCATCAATACCCTTTGGGAATTTCTTTTTGTTTACAAACCAGTCACCAAGACCTGCTCTGTCGTGATTTCTCTGTCCAAACCAGCCATCATCCATAACAAAAAGCTCAACACCCATTTTAGAAGCCAACTTTGCAAGGGCTGTCTGGTGCTTACAATTTACATCAAATTCAGTTGCTTCCCAAGAGTTATAAAGCACAGGAAGAATTTTGTCATTAAACTGCTTTGGAAGAACGTGATTAATAGCAAATCTGTTCATCTGTCGGCTCATTTCACCAAAACCATTCTGTGAATAACCACAGTAAACCACAGGAGTTACGAATGTTTCATTTGCTTTTAATATGTGCTTGAAATCGTGGTCATTAAGACCAAGGCTTACTCGTGTTGTATAGAAAAGGTCACGAGTACAAATCACCTTGAAATTACCGCTGTATGCAAGTGTTCCGAAATACACATCACCCTGCTTTTCGTCTGCATTCTGATATGCTATGAAATATGGTGACTGATTATGTCCTGATGTGCCACGCTTACTGTCGAATACAAGAGCACCACCCTGGAGCTCTGACTCTGTTTCAACATATTCACCACCCCAGCTACCATTGGTGTTTTTGAAGGTATAAGGATTAACGGATGGGAGAGTAAACTCAGCAGAAAACATTCTGTCAACTGTGATATTTTCGTCACCTGTGTTTGTGATTTCTGCCCAACGGGTGATAATATCATCATTGTCCTGAATTTTGTATTTAAGCGTAATCTGTAAAGGATAAACCTTATCCTTTAATGTGAATTCAAGAAGATTATTTTCTGCTTTTGCGTCAACAAATTCAAGCTCAATTTCACGGCATTTATCAGGGAATTGCACTTTCAAGTCACTTTCACGATACATTGTGCCACCGAAAACTGTAAATTCCTGCTTTGCCATATCAAGACGAGTATGATTTGAGTTTTCGTCCCAGATATCCTTTGCTTCGTAATCGTTTATGTTGCATTTTTTACCCCAATAAATGTGACGATTATAACCGTATTTGTCAACACCAAGCACATAATGTGTGTTCTTTGTTTCAAGAACAAAAATGTTATCTTTGAGAATATGAATTGACATAATATTTCCCCCAATTTTCAGGATTTTCCTTTGAATTAAGTATAACAAGAAAACAAAGGAAAAGCAATAAAAAGAAAAAACGAATTTGATATATAAATTATAATTTATCGGGGAGTTTTATATGATAATGTAACCTTGTAGGGGCTGACGACCACGGCAGCCCGAAACGAGTGTACAGATAAATCGAGAACGGGACGCCGAGTCGTCGTCCCCTACAAACCGTAATCGGTTATTATTTTACAATGGCAACGCAGTTCCTTTGTTCTGCACTCTGCACTTTGCGTTCTGCACTCATCCCTATAAACTCCAATTTGAAATAAAAAAAGGTGGCTTTAAAGCCACCTTTGAATTTTTATGTTTTACTGTCTGTAATCTGCAAGGAAATCCTTGAATGCATCCATTGCTTCGCCAAGGACACGGCGTCTTGGAAGATAAACTATTCTTATATGGTCAGGTGTTGGATAGTTAAATCCCTTACCGTGCATAAGAAGAACTTTCTTCTCTTTAAGGAAATCAAGCACAAGCTTTTCGTCGTCGTGAAGATTGAACTTTTTCGCATCTAATTTTGGGAAAATATAGAATGCAGCCTTTGGCTTTACAACTGAAATTCCGTCAATTTCGCAAAGTGCATTATAAACAAATTCTCTCTGTTCATAAATTCGACCACCCGGAAGCAAAAGCTCGTCAATACTCTGCACACCACCGAGAGCAGTCTGAACAATACTCTGTGCAGGTACATTTGAGCAAAGTCGCATTGATGAAAGAAGGTTAAGTCCTTCGATGTAACCCTTGATTTTCTTCTTGTCACCGCTGATTACCATCCAGCCCACACGGAAACCTGCAACTCTGTGTGACTTTGAAAGTCCGTTAAAGCTTACACAAGGCACATCAAGAGCTAATGACGCAAGGGCTGTATGAGTAAGCCCGTCCATAACAAGTCTGTCATAAATTTCGTCAGCAAAGAGAATCAAATCGTTCTGTCTTGCGATTTCAACGATTTCCTTTAATATATCAACACCATACAAGGCACCTGTAGGGTTATTTGGGTTGATAATTACAATACCCTTTGTGTTAGGTGTAATTTTCTTTTTAATATCGTCAATATCAGGATTCCACTCGTTCTGCTCGTCACACATATAATGCACTGCCTTACCACCTGCAAGTGTTACAGACGCAGTCCAGAGTGGATAGTCAGGAGATGGCACAAGAATTTCGTCACCATCGTTAAGAAGACCCTGCATTGCCATAGTAATCAATTCGCTGACACCGTTACCAAGGTAGATGTCACCGATATCAACACCCTTAAAGCCCTTGAGCTGACAATACTGCATAATTGCTTTTCGTGCAGAAAACATACCCTTTGAGTCAGAATAGCCTTCACATTCACGAAGATTATACATCATATCACGGATTACTTCGTCAGGTGCTGCAAATCCGAATGGTGCAGGATTGCCGATGTTAAGCTTTAAAATACGCTGACCTTCTGATTCCATTCTTACAGCCTCGTCCATTACAGGACCACGGATGTCATAGCATACGTTATCAAGTTTTGTACTTTTATTGAAAGTTTTCACGAGATACACCTCAAGATTATTTTAATCATTATAAAAAAATATTCCCACCACTTGCGCGATGGGAATTTCAGTAGTTTTTAAAAAAATTACTGTTCAACAGGGTA
>JAZQUC010000204.1:0-22511 GCA_045631075.1 Candidatus Fimenecus sp.
ATGTACGAAGTTTGTTTGAGTTAGTGATAACTGGCATTTTCTTTGCAAGTGGGTTGTTCATATACATAAGTGGACAAATATAGCTGAGAACTACACCAGTTGACTGAAGTTTTGCATATAAATCTGTCTTTTTAAACTCATCGCAAACTGCAGGAGGAGCTGTAAATACTGTTGGGATTGAAACTTTCTTAAGCCCATTTTTCTTAAGGCCTTCATAAACGTTTTCTGTCCATTCCTCAAGTTGAGCCATTGTCATATGTGGACAACCAACAAAGCAAAGTTTTGGAGTAGCATCAGGATTTTTCCACATAACAGGATATGATTTCTTTACTCTTTCAAGTTCTGCATCATCAATTACATAAACCTGAGCATTTTCAGCAACAAGTGAGTCACCCATTTCAACAGCTTCAGGAGTAAGACCAGCAATATGGAAAAGACCAACAGCACCATTTGATGCACAAGCAGCACCAAAGTCTTTAAGATATGCTTTGTTATCATCAGTAAGTTCAGTACCGAGCCATTCATTCATTCCCTTAACATAAGGAACATCTTCCATAACCTTCATACCGATTGCAGAACCTAAAATCTGAGCTTCAGGCTTTTTCTTACACTTAACTTCAACAACCCAAGTTGCTTTTCTTCCTTCATCAGTAAGAAGACCGAAATAAGGAACAAAACCTGCGATTGAGCCCATCATTTCAATGATACCTGAGTTACGGTTGCAACGAGCACCAATAACAGAGTTTGCATATGCAACAGCACTTGATTCAGCCCATGAAAGAATATCACCCTTTTTAGGTGTATTACCTACTTCATCAAGGTAACAAGCACAAGTGTATGCATCATCGTTAAGAAGACCCATTTTACGAAGCTGTTCATTGTATGAATCCTGCTTTGAATACATGAACTTTTTGAAAACAAAGTTCTTAAGAAAATCTGAAGGAACATTTGGGTCAAAAGGTTTTGGGTCAACAGAGAATTTCTGCTTTGATACAACACCTGCATTTAAAAGCTGGTCCATCAAATCAAAAACAGGAGTCATCATCTTAAGACCAAAACTTGTAACAAGATGTCCTTTGTCACTTGTAACAGGAACCATTTTTTCTGCACCAAATGTTTCACCGTACATAACAAGTGTTTTCATAACTTTAGCCATTACTTCGCCCTTTTCACCGTTGAGCAAAGCCTGCTGTTCAGCTGTAAGCTGCATTGCCATGTTCAAGCACCTCTTTAATAAAATATTAACAAATATAGTTTACTCTTAATAATCACAAGTGTCAATGAGAATTTGTTAAATTTTTGACTAAATTGGTCAACGTTATTGTATTTGTTAATATTTGTGATATAATTTAATCTAAATTGAAACGAGGGAATGTTATGCAACGAAAAATTGACGGTACATTTTTTGAATTCAAGCATCATAACACTGCTGAAGGAAAATATTGGAATCCACAACTTGAAAAATTCACAGCAGAAAATTGGCGTGAAAAAGTTCGTGAAATATCGTCATTAGGTATGGAATACATAGTGATTATGGCAACAGCACTATATGAAAAATGTTATTTTAAATCGTCTGTTTTTCCTTTTGCTGATATCCCCTGTTCCGACCCTATTGAAGAAGTGTTATGTGAAGCAGACATTTGTAACATAAAGGTATTTTTAGGAAATGGTTTTTACGGTGACTGGCGCAAGGCAAATTTTAATATAAAATCAAAAGAAGTACTCGACCTTTCTTTTCGTGCTATGGATGAATTAACATCACTCTATGGACATCACAAAAGTTTTTACGGGTGGTATTTCCCCGATGAAACCTGTATAATTTTTAATTACTCAAAAGATTTTATTAAGTATGTTAATTTATGTTCTGCACGATGTTACGAACTTACACCCGATAAAAAAACATTAATTGCACCATATGGAACTAACCTTGTATATGCCAATAAAAAATTTGTTGATACTCTTGCAAATTTAGATGTTGATTTTGTTGCATATCAAGACGAGGTTGGTGTACGAAAAACTCCTGTTGATAAAACAAAGAAACTATTTGAAAAGCTTAAAACTGCACACGATAAAACAGGTCGTTCAAAACTATGGGCTGATATTGAATTGTTTGACTTTGAAGGAATGATTTATAAAAGTGCGTTGTTACCTGGTAAATTCGAAAGAATAAAAAAGCAGATTGAAAACGTAAGTCCTTATGTTGACAAAATATTAGGATATCAATATTTAGGACTTATGAATCCATCTAATTCTGGTTCCTTGGCAGGACATTCAGATTCAATAAATCTTTATAATAACTACATTAAATACATAAAAGGAGATAAAAATCCATGATTTATCCTATTCCACAAAAAAACGAACTTAAAGGAAAAAATATTTCAATAAATTCTATTTCACTTTCAGGTGACTATAAAGAAATTGCAGAAAAGGTTTTTTATGATTACTCTATATCTTGTGATAACGGATTAAGTGTTGTTTTTAAATATGAAAATAGTAAAGAAACAACATACTGTGATGAAATTTCAAGACTTACTGATGAAAAATACATAATTGTTGCTTCAGAGAATGAGATTATTATTAAAGTATCTTCTGGCAAAAGTGCATTTAGAGCTGCACACACACTTGCAAAACTCATTGTAAAAAACGAGCTTAAAGAAGGTATACTTACAGACTATCCTCTTTTCAAAACACGCGGATATATTGAAGGTTTTTACGGTAAAACATGGGAAAATAGCAAACGACTTTCTGTTATGAAACTTATGGCATCATACGGAATGAACACATTTTTTTATGCACCAAAGGATGATATTTATCACAGAGAAAAATGGCGCGAATTTTATCCTGAAAATGAACTTAATCAATTGAAAAATCTTTTCAATGTTGCGAATGAAAACTATCTTGACTTTCATTGGACAATTGGTCCTGGACTTACATACAAATACACATCTGACGATGATTTTAAATTATTAATCAATAAAATTAAAAGTGTTTATGACATTGGAATTCGTAATTTTGGTCTTTTACTTGATGATATTCCATGGGAATTCCAGTATGAAGAAGACGAAATGACTTTTGATTCTGTTGTTGATGCTCATATTTATCTTGTAAATAAAACTTATAACGCTCTTAAAGAAATTGATACTACAATTAATCTAACAGTTTGTCCTACACAATACAGTGGTGATTGCAACGAATATTACATCACTAAATTTGGTTGCAATATTCCTGCAGATATTAATCTTTTTTGGACAGGTGCTGAAATCTGTTCTCGTGTTATTACCGTTAGAGAGGCAAATGAGCTTACAAACGCTACAAATCATCGACCACTTTATTGGGATAACTTCCCTGTTAATGATTGCGAGATGTTCCAGGAAATGCATCTTGGTGCACTTATCGGAAGAGATAAAGAGCTATACAAACATTGTGAAGGCATAATTTCAAATGTAATGGAGTTTGCAGAATGTTCTAAAATTCCTCTTATGACAATTGCTGACTATTTATGGAATCCACTTGCTTATAATCCTGATGAATCATTGAAAAATGCACATAATGAAATGTTAGGAAATAATGCAGCAACATTCTTCTACTTTGCTGACCATCTCGGTGTTTCTTGCCTTACAAGATATAGTTCATCTTATATGGGTCAAATATTATCAAAAGTTTCATTCTTAGAATCAAGTGGTAAAAAAGAACATGCACTCGAACTATTAAGCTCGTATATTTTTGATATGAAAAAATGCCTGACTCTTATAAGTGACGCAAGTGTTCCGCTCTTTGATGAATTGCAGAAATGGGTTAGAAAATTTTCTATGTGTTGCGACTTACTTGATGATATATATAACGCAAAAGAAAATCCATCACATGAAAACAAAGAAAAACTCTCAGAACAACTTCAAAAATATAATAGTGATGGAACTATTCTTACCGGTTTCTGTTTGAGAGAAATGGCAGAAAAAACCTTAAATAAAATCTAAATTATATGTAACAAAAATGCAACTCTGTAAAGCTGAATGCTCAATAGAGTTGCATTTTTAATTTTATCTCATTCTATTTTTACAATTTTTCATACAATGCTTATCAAAGCTCGGATTAAAAGCATAGAAATTCTTACTATCTAATTTATCACAAGCAAGCTGTAAACCTTCACCAAAACGCTGGTAGTGCACGATTTCTCTTTCTCGTAAAAACTTAATTGGTTCACGAACATCAGGGTCATCTACAAGACGCAAAATATTATCATAGGTTGTTCTTGCTTTCTGCTCTGCAGCAAGGTCTTCGTGAAGGTCAGTTATTACATCACCTTTTGATTGAAGATACATAGCTGAGAATGGTGTACCGCTTGCTGCTACTGGATAAATGCCTGTTGTATGGTCAACAAAATACTTATCAAATCCTGATTTTTTAATTTCATCTATTGTTAGATTTCTTGTCAATTGATACACAATTGCACCAATCATTTCAAGGTGACCTAATTCTTCTGTACCAATGTCAGTTAGTAATCCTTTTAGTTCAGGGAACGGCATTGCATATCTTTGTGACAAATATCGTAATGAAGCACCCAATTCACCATCAGGTCCGCCGTACTGACTGATTATGATTTGAGCGTATTTAGGATTTGGATTTTTTATTTTTACAGGAAATTGTAATTTCTTCTCATATTGAAACATTAGCAACAACACTCCTTATATTCCCATGGCCATGGGTCTTTAATCCAATCAAGACCACTTCCGGAATGATGTGTCAATGGTCCAAAGCATTCTTCATATTCTTCTGTAAGTTCCATAGCTCTTTCACTGTATTTATGATGCATTTCTATTGCTTTTTCATCACAAGGATGTGTATCAAGATACAAATGAAGTTCCCATGCAGCAAAA
Organism: Candidatus Fimenecus sp.; assembly: GCA_045631075.1. GTDB lineage: Bacteria > Bacillota > Clostridia > Oscillospirales > Acutalibacteraceae > Fimenecus. The sequence goes on from JAZQUC010000204.1 coordinate 4,875, forward strand.
CTTACTGCTGACAACTCACGCATAAGTTTACATTTATCCACAACATTTACCTCCATAGAATTTCTTATCTAATTCAGGAAAAAGTGTTCCATTACTTAATGCTTCGTCACTTGTATATGTTACAAGCTCTGTCTGAAACGGCACATAAGCCATTGCTACAACAACATATTCCGGAATATTTGGCATAACTTTACAAATACATTTGCAGTTATTTTGTTCCATCATTTTATCTCCTTTTACTTTTTTGAGTTATTACTCAAAACATCATATTCAGAAAAACTAAAAAGTGTTATTATATTGAAAAACAAAATTAAGAATGGTAAAATATAATAGAGGTGTTTATATGGAAGAAAATCAAAAGAATATTAAGACTAATTCTAAAACAGAAACACTCTTAAAACTTGTTTCAGTACTTTTAGTAATTTTTTGTACCATAATGGTTGTCTTATTTTTAAAAATTAATGAATTAAATAACAATCTTAATCGACTATCGTACATAATAGGTAATGAAACTGAATCATATCAATACAAAGACACAATTGATGTTTTCTATGAAGAAACAGAAAACGGCGAAGAAATGTTACCTGTTTATGATGAATATAACAACAATAAAAATGAAGAATCAACAATAAATACACAAACAGAATCAACATCTAAAAAAGATACTTTAGTCACTACAACAGAAAATACAACCATAAAAAATAATGAAGTGCAAACTCCAGATAATTCAGTAAAAAGAAATTATGTTATAAATGTAAATAGCAATAAAATTCATTATTCTTCATGCACCTTTGTCGGAAGAATGAAAGAAGAAAACAAGGAAGAAATTCAATTAACAAAAGATGAATTAAATGATTATTTAAATAATGGCTACACTTTCTGTAGTACATGCGGAGGTTAAAATGGATATTAAAGAGATACTTTTAAAGGTTGACCACACATTATTATCGCAAAATGCAACGTGGGAAGAAATCAAAGCTATTTGTGATGATGGAATGAAATATAATACTGCATCTGTATGTATTCCTGCTTCTTATGTTAAACAAGCAAAGGAATATGTCAGTGATAAACTTGCTATATGTACTGTAATTGGGTTCCCTAACGGATATTCAACAACTGCAACAAAAGTTTTCGAAACAGCAGATGCTGTTTCAAACGGTGCTGATGAAATTGATATGGTTATCAATGTTGGATGGTTAAAAGACAAAAAATACAATGAAATTTTAAACGAAATTAATGAAATCAAAGATGCTTGCAACGGAAAAATACTTAAAGTGATTATTGAAACATGTCTTCTTACTGATGATGAAAAAATCAAGATGTGTGAAATAGTTTCAAATTCAAATGCTGATTATATTAAAACCTCAACAGGTTTTTCAACTGCAGGTGCTACAAAGGAAGATATTAAACTTTTTTCACAATACACAACTAACGGTAAAAAAATCAAAGCTGCAGGCGGAATATCATCAATTGAAGATGCTGAGGATTTTATTAAACTTGGTGCTTCCCGTCTTGGCACAAGCCGAATTGTCAAAATAGTTAAAAATGAACAAGGTAGTGGATATTAATGAAATACAATCGTATTTTTTTGATTGTGCTTGACAGTTTTGGCATTGGTAATGCACCTGATGCCGAAACATTCGATGATTTTGGTGCTAATACACTCAAGAGTATTTCACAATCACCATATTTTAATATTACAAATTTAAAAAAGCTCGGACTATGTAATATTGATGGTGTTGAGCTTGAAAAATCAGACTCACCTATCGCGAAATTTGGTGCTTTACAGGAATTATCAAACGGAAAAGATACCACTATAGGTCATTTTGAGATTGCAGGTATAATATCAGAAAAGTATTTTCCAACATACCCTAATGGTTTTCCTGATGATATAATTAATGAATTCTCAAAACAAACAGAATGTGATATTCTTTGTAACAAACCATATTCAGGCACACAGGTTATTGCTGACTATGGTGAAGAGCACATTAAAACAGGGAAATTAATTGTATATACATCTGGTGACAGCGTATTTCAGATTGCAGCACATACTGATGTTGTTCCATTAGACAAACTTTACGAGTACTGTAAAATTGCGAGAAAAATTCTTGTGGGTGAACACGCAGTTGGTCGTGTTATTGCAAGACCATTTAATGGCAAACATCCATTTACAAGAACAGCTGACAGACACGATTTTTCTGTTGAACCACCCGCAGAAACAGTTCTTGATAAATTAAAATCAAATAACTATGATGTTATATCCATAGGAAAAATTGCTGATATATTTGCAAATCGTGGAATTACAGAAAGTCATTACACTCATTCAAATAATGACGGTATGGCTAAAACTCTTGAATTAGCAGACAGAAATTTCAACGGTCTTGTTTTCACAAATCTTGTTGATTTTGATATGAAATACGGGCACAGACGAGACGTTGACGGTTATGCAAAAGCAATAGCTGAATTTGACGATTGGTTAAACGAATTTTTGCCAAAATTAAAAAACAATGATTTATTGATTATAACTGCTGACCATGGTTGTGACCCTGCATTCAAGGGAATAGACCACACAAGAGAACAAGTCCCATTGTTAATGTATTCAAATAACATTAAACCTGAAAATCTTGGCACAATTAAGGGCTATAATTATATCAGCAAAATTATTTCAGACAATTTTGATTTAAGGTGATTTTAATGAACAAAAAAGACCTTTTTATTATTGCTAAAGAATCTATGAAAAACTCCTATGCACCATATTCTAATTACAATGTCGGTGCAGTTTTATTATGTAAAAACGGAAACATTTATAAAGGATGTAATATTGAAAACGCATCATATTCACTTACTAATTGTGCTGAAAGAACTGCTATTTTCTCTGCAATTGCAAATGGTGAAAAAAAATTTGAAGCAATTTGCATTGTTGGTGGTAAAAATGGTGTAATTACAGATTATGCAATGCCTTGTGGTGCTTGTCGTCAGGTATTAGTAGAATTTTGTGGTGCTGATTTCAAAATATATGTTGGTATTGATGAAAATAATATTAGAGAATTCAAATTAGGCGACTTATTCCCCTATTCATTTGATAAATCTAAATTAGGTGAATGATATGAGAATTTACGATATTATCGAGAAAAAAAGAGATGGACTGAAACTGACAAAAGAAGAAATCGACTTTTTTGTTAGAGAATTTACAAATGAATATATTGAAGATTATCAGGCATCTGCACTTCTTATGGCTATTTTTATCAACGGAATGGATGAGGAAGAAACAGTAAACCTTACTGAAAGTATGGCAAAATCAGGTGATACGCTTGATTTATCGTCTATTAACGGAATAACTGCAGACAAGCATTCTACAGGTGGCGTTGGTGATAAAACATCACTTATAGTTGCACCTATTTGCGCTTCGCTTGGAATTAAAATGGCTAAAATGAGTGGTCGTGGACTTGGTCATACAGGCGGTACAATTGATAAGCTTGAAAGTATCAAAGGGTTTAATGTTTCATTAGAAACTGAAGATTTCTTTAAACAGATAAATGAAATCGGTGTTTCAATTATCGGTCAGACAGGCAATTTAGCTCCTGCTGATAAAAAAATTTACGCTTTGAGAGATGTTACGGCAACAGTTGGAAATATTTCACTTATTGCATCAAGTATTATGAGCAAGAAAATTGCTGCAGGTGCAAATAACATTGTCCTCGATGTTAAATGTGGTAGTGGAGCTTTTATGAAAGACGAAGAAAGTGCCACAGAGCTTGCAGAAATGATGGTTAAAATCGGTAAAAAATGTGGTCGTAATATGGCGGCTGTTATTACTAATATGGATATTCCGCTCGGTTCAAATGTAGGCAATGCACTTGAAATATACGAAGTAATCGATATTCTTAATAACAAGGGTGATGAACAATTACGCGAACTTTGCCTTGTGCTTTCTGCTACAATTTTAAGTATTTCTTATGATTGGGACTATGACGAGGCATATAAAAAAGCTGAACAGACAATAATTGACGGTTCAGCCTATGAAAAGTTTATTGAATTTGTAACAGCTCAAAATGGAAATAACGAAATTAGTATTACCCCTGTTTCAGAAAAATCTCTTGAAATTAAGGCAGATAAAGATGGATATATTACAAGCATAGATTCAAGAATTGTCGGTGAAAGCGCAGTTTTACTTGGTGCTGGTCGTGAAAAGAAAACTGACACAATTGACTATGGTGCAGGAATTGTGCTCTATAAAAAGACTTGTGATAAAGTGTCAATTGGTGACACGATAGCAATTCTTTATGCAGAAACAGAAGAAAGACTTAAAAACGCAGAAAAACTTTTTAATACATCATATGTAATTGGTGATGAAAAGCCTGATATGAAACCATTGATATATAAGACAATAAGATAAAATTAAATCCCACATTACTGTGGGATTTTTGTTATATATGGTCTTATTTTGTATGCTGATAAGGATGCTAATAAAATGCAAATTATCTCTTTTGGTAAAAATGGCAGGAAAACTGTCTGCACAAACCATATTGCTGAATAATCACCTTTATTGTAGACATTTATTATGAATCCAAAATATAAAATTCCAATTATGTAGATTACTGCAATACCAATTAAAGAAATGACGATATATTGCCACAATTTGCTATATTTAAGCTTTTGTGTAATAACACTCATTATTACTGTCGCAATCAAAAAGCCGATTATAAAGCCGAAATTCGGCATTAAAATATAGCCTATTCCCCCACCACCCGAAAAGATTGGCAAACCAATAAGTCCAAGTGCAGCATATGCTGAAATAGCAAGAACAGACGTTTTCATTGGCAAAACAAGTGCTGTCAGCAACACGAAAAATGTCTGTAATGTGACAGGCATCATATTTGGCATTGGAATTCTTATAAACGAACCGATAATTATCAATGTACAAAACAACGCCGATAATGTTAATGTTACAATTAAATTTCTTCTTTTCATTTTAACCTCACACTAACATCACCTGACGATATTTCCTCAATTTCACCATTTTCATTCTTAACAATCAAATGACAGTCATCATTAATCTCAATAACGGTTGCAGGTCTTATATTATTACCTGAAATAATATTGATTTCCTTACCTGTAAGATATGAATATTCTTTATATCTTTTTACATAATTCTCATCTTTACCATTGTACATATCAAAGAACTTATTTACTACTTCTGCAACAATTTTTTCTTTGATTTTATTTTCTGCTTTTCCCGGGAAAATTGCAGTTGCAATATCCTTAATATCATCAGGAAAACCATTTTCAGGTGCTACAACATTTATACCGATTCCCACAACGGCATACTCAAGCATTTTATCGCTATTTACTGCTCCTTCAGTGAGTATTCCACAGACTTTTTTCCCATCAATATAAATATCATTTACCCATTTAATCTTTACATCATTCTTGTTATATTTCATAACAGTTTCTGCAACGGAAACCGCCGCCATAACTGTCAGAAAAAGTGATTTTTCGGCAGAAAATTCTGGATATAAAAGTAAAGAAAAGTAAATACCTGTACCATTTGGAGAATAAAAAGAACGCCCCATTCTACCCCTACCACCTGTTTGGCTTAAAGCAATAACGAGTTGATTATCCTTTTCACCTTGTGAGCCTAATTTCTTCAAATAATTATTTGTAGAATCAAGTTCATCAAAAATTGTGATATTCTGTTTTTGGTTTAAATATTGTGCTAATATTTTCTTATCCAAAATAATCACCAAATTATTTCTTTTTTCTATTTTTTATTAACTCTATCGCTGATATAAAAGCAAATAAATACATAATACAACCTATAAATATAAAACCATTTCGTTCATTTACAATTTTAGTCATTGTTGTATCAAAATCCAGCAAAACTTTACCATTTGCTATCATCTCCAAAATTGTATTTGAATTAGGATGATGTAAAACAATTAATTTTGAATTACTGTTTAATTCTTCTATTTCATTTATCAATTCATCGTTTATTGAGACACCGTCAATAGCCATTAATTCTTGGTTTGAAAAATAAATAATAATTTCCTGAAGGTTTCCTCGACGATACTTTAATTTATGTGACTCATATATTGGTGTGGATTGCACACATTCTGTTCTACTGACTTCAGAATTCCAATATAAAGAACCCAAAACAAAAATAGTGCCTATTATAACTCCAATAATAATTATTGATGTAAGTTGTCCTTTTTTAGACATTAGGTCAACCCATTTAAATCTCCTATTCATTAAAACACCTCTTATTTTATTTATTATAACAAAGAGATTAAATATCGTCAAATATTAAAAAGGCTTGGATTACCCAAGCCTTTTGATTTATATATGCCAGATTTCTTCTGCATACTGATTAATAGTTCTATCTGATGAGAATTTGCCTGCATTACACATATTGAGCCAACATTTTTTGTAAAACTCTTTTTTGTTTTTATAATCAGCGTTAACTCTTTTCTTTGTTTCAACATAATCATTGAAATCAAGAAGCAAATAGTAATGATCAGGCTTGTGCCATGATGCACCTTTAAGAATTGAATCATAAAGTTCTTTGAAAATCTTTGTTTTTCCGTCTTTTAAAGTGCCATCAACAAGAGCATCAAGAACACGCTTGATTTTTTCGTCATTATCGTAAAGGTCTTTTGAAGAATATGTTTCCTGAATTTTTTCGATATCTTCAACACGTGCACCGAAAATATAGTTGTTCTCTTCCCCTGCTTCTTCAACAATTTCAATATTAGCACCGTCATAAGTTCCAAGAGTTACTGCACCATTGAGCATAAGCTTCATATTTCCTGTACCGGAAGCTTCTGTACCTGCTGTTGAAATCTGTTCACTGACATCACAAGCAGCAACAAGCTTTTCTGCATAAGAAACATTGTAATTCTTGACAAAAACAACTTTGATGTATTTTGAAACTTCTTTATCATTTTCAATAAGCTTTGCAATTTCATTGATAAGCTTGATAATTCCTTTTGCACGTGCATATCCAGGTGCTGACTTTGCACCGAAAATAAATGTTGTAGGTACAAAATCTTTCAATGTACCTTCTTTAATTTCAAAATAAAGTTCAAGAATAGCAAGAGCATTTAATAACTGACGTTTATACTCGTGAAGAGGCTTAATCTGGATATCAAAAATTGAATTTTCATCAATTTCAACACCATCGTGAAGTCTGATGTATTCAACTAACTGCTTTTTCTTTGCCTCTTTAATTGCAATAAATCTGTCTATAACAGAGTCATCATCAGCATATTTTTCAAGTTCTTTCAACTTATCAAGGTCAGTAACCCAGTCTTTGTTACCTAAAAGTTCGGTAATAAGCTCTGATAACTCATTATTGCAAAGCAACAGCCATCTTCTTTGAGTAATACCATTAGTCTTATTCTGGAATTTTTCAGGATATAACTCATACCAATCCTTTAAAACATCAGTTTTAAGAATATCTGTATGAATTCTTGCAACACCGTTTACATATCTTGAACAGAAAATTGCAAGATATGCCATGTGAACTCGTTTGTCCTGAATAATCTGCATTTTAGATGCTTTTTCTTTATCAACATTTGCCTTTTTAAGCTCTGATTTGAGCATTTTATCAAGCCTTTTGATTATATCAAGAACCTGTGGGATTGTATCACGAATAAGCTTTAAATCCCATTTTTCAAGTGCTTCCTGCATAATTGTATGATTTGTATAATTAAATACTTTTTTACAGATTACAACTGTATCATCAAACTTTACATTTTCCTTTTCAGTAAGAAGACGAATAAGTTCAGGAATTGAAATTACAGGATGAGTGTCATTGAGCTGAATTGTAATAAAATCTGCGAATTTTGAGAAATCATTACCGTGAACAAGCTTGAATTTTCTAATAATATCCTGTAAAGATGCACTTGAGAAGAAATATTGCTGTTTAAGTCTTAATTTTTTACCCTCATTGTTATCGTCATTGGGATAAAGAACTCGTGAAATATCTTCTGCTCTGTTTTTTAACGCAACTGATTTATCGTATTTTTGTGCGTTAAACAAATCAAAATCAAATGGAACAATAGATTCTGACTGCCAGAGTCTTAATGTACCTACATTTGATGTACCATATCCGATTATTGGCATATCATAAGGAACAGCTTTTACCGACATATCTTTAAAATCAACTGTTACAGCATCATTTTCCATTCTTACAGACCATGGGTCACCATACTGTGTCCAGTCATCTGCAGTTTCAGTCTGGAAACCATCAACTATATCTTGCTTGAATAAACCGTATTTATAACGAATTCCATATCCATCAAGAGGTATATCAAGTGTTGCAGCACTATCAAGAAAACAAGCAGCAAGACGACCTAATCCACCATTACCGAGAGCTGCATCTTCAACATCTTCCATAGCCTTTAATGATACACCAAGTTTATTAAGTTCATTTTCAACTTCGTTATAAATTTCTTTTGAAACAAGATTATTAAAAAAAGCACGACCAACAAGAAATTCAGCTGAAAAATAGAATGCAGTTCTGTTTTTTATTCTGTAATCCTTGCTGTTTTTCCAATCATTTAAAATATATGACATAACAGCTGTTGAAATAACTTTATGCAATTCATTTGAGTCAAGCTCTTTAATATCTTTAAAATATTGATTTTTTGCAATTTTAATTGCTTCATTAATAATCTGTGACATTTATTTTACTCTTTTCTTTTTAGGTATTCTTTGATAAACACTTGTATAATATAACAACATTTCTTCAAGTTCAGTCGAAATATAATCATCATTCGCACGCCACTGCCAATTATTAACAACTGTTGAGGGAAAATTCATTCTTGCCTCATTTCCAAGACCTAACAAATCTTGCATTGTAATAATGGCAGTATCGGAATTACTTGATAATACTGCTTTGATAAACCCCCAATTATATCCTTCTTTTCTTGATAAACGAAGATATTCTCTTGCTCTTTTACGAGTTTTTCTTGGTGCAGTTTTTGTCATATAACCAATTACAGTATCATTATCATGTGTACCAGTATATGCAACTGAATTTTTTGTGAAATTATGAAGAAGATAGTCACTTTCCTCGTCTGTGTCAAAAGCAAACTGAAGAACCTTCATTCCTGGATATTTACTTTGACGAAGCATTTTCTTTACTGCTGGTGTTAAATATCCCAAATCTTCTGCAATAATATCTTTTTTACCTAAATCACGTTCTATTTCCTTAAAGAATTCGATTCCCGGACCTTTTCGCCACTCACCGATTTTTGCAGTTTCTGAGTCAGCAGGAATACAATAATATGACTCAAAACCTCTGAAATGGTCGATTCGAATAACATCACACATATTACAAAGGTGTTCAATTCGATTTTTCCACCAAGAGTATTTATCCTTTTTCATATAATCCCAATTATATAAAGGATTTCCCCACAACTGACCTTCATCAGAAAAGGCGTCTGGTGGACAACCTGCTACTTCAATTGGATTACAATCTTCATCAAGTAAAAACTGTTTAGGATTTGACCACACATCAGCACTATCCCCTGCAACATAAATAGGAATATCACCAATAATTTTTATTCCAAAATTATTAGCATATTCTTTAAGCTTTTCCCATTGTGAAAAAAAGAAATACTGAACAGTTTTATAAAATTCTATATCATTTTTTAATTTTGTTTTTATTTTTGCAAGAACATCTTCATTTCGTAAAACAATGTCTTTGTCCCACTCATTCCAAGGCTTTCCATTGTAAGAGTCTTTTATTGCCATATATAATGCAAAATCATCAAGCCAGAAAGAATTTTCGTTACAAAAATTAATATATTTTTCATCAGAAATAAAATTATTATTCGCTTTTCTTAATACCTTAAATCTATTAGCAGATAATTTATTATAATCAACCTTTTCAGGATTGTTACCCCAATCAATTTTATTATAATCTGATTTTTTTAATAATTTCTGCTCACATAATAAATCAAGGTCAATAAAATAAGGATTTCCTGCAAATGTTGAAAAGGACTGATATGGTGAATCACCATAACTTGTAGGGCATAAAGGTAAAACCTGCCAAAATGTCTGTCCACTATTCTTTAAAAAATCAACAAATCTATATGCTTCCTTACCAAGTGTACCGATACCTGTATTTCCCGGTAAAGAAGATATATGCATTAAAACACCACTTGCTCTCATAAAATCACCTGACAAAAATATATAATTTTTTAGGAAAAATGTCAATCACATATAAGTCTTTCATTGATTTTATCAAAGATATGAATTCTGTCAACATCTATTTTTAATTTATATGATTTTTCGCTTTTAATATTTTGATTTGTCGACACATTTGCAATAAATTTTTCGTTATTAATTTTTCCGTAAAGATAATAGTCAGCACCTGTCATTTCTGCAATATCAACATACAATTCAATGACATTTTCTTTTTCACTCTTATCTGCAATCGATACATCTTCAGGTCTTATACCAAGAATAACATTTTTTTCTTCATACATTTTAAGATAATCATTCATTCTGTCAGGTAATTTTACACTGTAATATGTGAAATCAGCGTAGTATTTATTATTTTTCTTCTTTACAATACAATCAATAAAATTCATTTGAGGTGAACCTATAAAACCTGCTACAAAAATATTTTTAGGGTGATTATATAACATTTGTGGTGTATCAAACTGCTGTATTACACCATCTTTCATTACAACGATTCTATCCCCCATCGTCATTGCTTCTGTCTGGTCGTGAGTAACATAAACAAAAGTAGTTTCTAATTCTTTGTGAAGCATTGAAATTCTGCTTCTCATTTCTGTACGAAGTTTAGCATCAAGATTTGATAATGGTTCATCAAGTAAAAAAACTGAAGGCTCACGAACCATTGCTCTTCCTAACGCAACGCGCTGTCGCTGACCACCCGATAATGCACGAGGTTTTCTATGAAGATACTCTTCAATATCAAGCATTTTAGCTGCTGATTTAACTTTTTTATCAATTTCATCCTTTGGCACTTTTCTGTTTTTAAGACCAAATGCCATATTTTTATATACACTCATATGAGGATAAAGCGCATAACTTTGAAATACCATAGCAATATCTCTATCTTTTGGTGAAATATTATTTACAAGCTTATCACCTATATATAATTCTCCACCTGAAATTTCTTCAAGACCGGCTATCATACGAAGTGTTGTTGACTTACCACAGCCTGATGGTCCAACAAGTATAATAAACTCCTTATCTTTAATTTCAAGATTCATATTGTCAATTACTGTTACACCATCTTCATAGGTTTTTCTTATATTTTTCAACTCAATTGAAGCCATAAATTCATTATCCTTTCACCGCGCCGTCAACAACACCTTTGATAATGTATTTTTGACAGAATAAATAAAAAATGATTATTGGAATAACAGCAAGAACAAGCATTGCCATAAAACCACCCCAATCAATTGCACCATAAGCACCCTGCATGGTTAACTGAATTGCTACTGATAATGTTTTATTATTTGAACCAAGCAACAGATATGGTAATAAAAAGTCATTCCATATCCACATAGCATTTAAAATGGCAACTGTAATTGCTGTTGGTTTAAGAATAGGAAAAACAACATAAAAAAATGTTTTAATTGGTCCACATCCATCAATCATTGCTGCCTCTTCTATTTCATAAGGAAGACCCTTAACAAATCCACTAAACATAAAAACAGAAAGTCCCGAACCAAATCCAAGATAGACAGGAATAATACCTAAAACACTGTTAAGTCCTAATTTAACACTGATAGAAGTCATTGTGTACATAACCATCTGAAATGGGACAATCATACTGAAAAGAAACAGGTAATAAATCCACTTATTTATTTTCGATTTTATTCTTGTGATATACCAAGCTGTCATAGATGTGAAAATAACTATTGCTAAAACAGATCCAACAGTAATAATAAGAGTTCTGAAAAATGAACCGACAATGTCAGCAGACTTCATTCCATTTATATAATTTTCAAAACCAACAAAGGTATCTTCATTTGGAAAGCTAAACGGTTCACCGATTATATTGAATTTAGACTTAAAGGAATTGATAACAACAAGGTAAATAGGAAATATGAAAACAACTGATAAAAGCAAAAGAAATGCAAATGAAATCCAATTTGTAATTTTACTTTTCATCATTGTTCAATCTCCTTTCTGCTTGTAATTTTTAACTGAACAAATGCAATTATTGCTACAATCAAGAAGAAAACAACCGCCTTTGCCTGACCTACACCTTGCCATCCTATTCTGCCATAGAATGTATTATAAATATCAAGCGCCAACATTGCAGTTTCCCTTGCAGGGGCTCCACCAGTCAATGCGAGGTTTTGGTCAAAGAGTTTAAAAGAATTTGTCAATGTTAAAAACATACAAATTGTGACTGCCGGCATAACCATAGGAACAGTAATATTTTTTAAAACAGAAAATCCAGATGCACCATCAATCATAGCTGATTCATTAAGTTCTTTAGGAATATTTTGAAGTCCTGCAATATAAATTACCATCATATAACCTATAAGTTGCCAATTTAAAAGAAAAACGAGTCCCCAAAATCCAAAATCTGCATCATAAGTTATATCAAATCCAAAAACACCTAAAATAGAATTTATTAACAAATTCCAGATATAACCCAAAACAATTCCACCAATAAGATTAGGCATAAAAAATACTGTTCTGAAAAAATTTGTACCTTTTAGTGCTTTTGTCAACAATAAAGCAAGAAAAAAAGAAATTATGTTAATTGTTATTACAGAAACAAAAGTAAATTTTATTGTAAACCATAATGCTTTTATGAAATTTTCATCCTGTGTAAATGCTTTAATATAATTTTCTAATCCTACCCATGCAGCACTTTCTACAGTTGTAAACTCTGTAAAGGACAGATATATTCCTAAAAGGAAAGGAATAAGAAAAACAACTGTAAAAGATATAAATGTTGGCAATACAAATACAGGAAAATATTTTTTTATATTCTTTTCCATAATCATATCCGTCCTTAACTAACAGGTTTATTTGTTTTCACTTTTCCAACGAGTAACAAATATTGTTTTTACTTCATTCCAATTTTTTGTACCCTGAGCATATTGTAAAAGTGCAGAACCAAAATCACTTTTAAATGTCATACTTGGAAAAACAGTAAAATTCCAAGGAATTGTATTAATATTCGCTTTATTCATCCAATTAATAACTTCTTTTGCAAGAGGGTCTTCAGGTACATCGTTTTCTGTAAAAGTATCAAAAGGAGCAATAATTTCCAAATCTTTTTTCACGAATTCTTTTCCTGCTTCACTTGTAAAAAGCCAATATATAAAATCTTCAGCTGCTTTCTGTTCTTCCTGAGATGCCTTTGAATTGATAGCAAAAAAGTTTTCTGTACCAATACATAATCCTTGATTTTCTTCACCCTGTATGCCCATATATATTGGTAAATATTTTACATTTTCTTCTTTTACAACATTACCTTTAACATTTTTAATTTGTCCCCATGCCCAGTTTCCGTTTTGAACCATTGCACATTGTCCAAGTGCAAACTCAGCCATTGATTCATCAACGATTTTTGAGCCTAAAACCTTTTTATCCGTAACAGAATTATTTATATATAAGTCAAAAATATTTTTAAAATTTTCTGCATACTTAAACTCAATATTTGATGTTTCTTCTGTTGATAAATCTACATTATTGTCTTTAAATTCATAATAAACAGGAATATTAGCAAGATGTGTATGCCATCTCCAATCCTCACCTGTTTTCATTGATGTGGATGCAAAAACACCTTTAATACCAAGTTTATCAGCGTTTTTTTGCATATCGTCAACTACTGCTTTGAAATCTGCATAACCCTTTATTTCGTCCATTGATTTAAAATTAGTAGACTTATTTTCAAGTGAAAAATATTTATCAGTAATTTCTTTGTTATAAATTATTCCATAACCCTCTACAACATAAGGAATACCATACACTTTTCCGTCAACAGTTACAGCTAAATCTTTATCTGTTAAATGGTTATAAAGTTTTGTATTTGAAAGGTCAGCACAATAATTTTTCCAGTTTGAATATCCTTTAGGACCATTTATCTGAAAAAGAGTCGGTGCTTCATCCGTTCCCATTTTTGCAGTCAAAGTCTGTTCATAATTTCCGCTTGCCGCTGTTTCAACTAAAAGTTTTACTCCAGTTTCTTTCTCGTATGTTTTCGCAATTTCATCATACACATTAGCCACTTCTGGCTTAAAATTCAAGAACCTGATAGTTGTAATGTTTTGTGATGACGGACTATCCTGACTATCTCTGTTACATCCTACGAAAGAACATAATAGAAAGCATAAAGATAAAACAATTGATAATAATTTTTTCATATTTATTCTCCTACAATATTAAGATTTTATGACAATAATTAATTGTCTATCTTTTATGTATTTTTAACAAATAAATATAAAAAATTCCACGAAATATAAAGTAAAAAAATATTGTTTTTTTTGACAATTTAATTTATAATTTTTTTGAATTTATATCTTAACATCTTTAGGTTTGTTTTTAATATGTTATAAAACGAATGTAATTCTTATTTTTGGTGATAAAATATGCTTATTTCACTTAACAATGTCAACAAGACATTTTTAAATAAAAAAATATTAAACGACATTACACTTTCTGTTAACGAAAAAGATAGAATTGGTCTTTTGGGTGTTAACGGTGTTGGTAAATCTACTCTTCTTAATATTATTTCTAGAAATCTTGAATATGATGACGGTACAATAGCTACAAAATCAAATTTAAGAATAGGATATCTTAAACAAAATGAAGCTCTTGATACAACGAACACTCTCGATGAAGAAATAAAAGATTCTTTAAAAGTCGTATTTGATACAAGAAAAAAGATAGATGAACTCTCTATTAAAATGTCAAAGTCTGTTGGTGCAGACTATGAAAAATATGCTGAAGAATATGAAAATTACACAAATATTTATAACGCGGCCGATGGACACAATGCAGAAGTAAGAATTAAAACTGTTCTTAACGGTATGGGTTTTGGCTCATTTGATATGAATACAAGTGTATCAGTTCTCTCTGGTGGTGAAAAAACAAGATTTGCTCTTGCAAAAATTCTTGTTGAAAATCCAAATTTGCTTATTCTTGACGAGCCAACAAACCACCTTGACTTTACTATGCTTAACTGGCTTGAAAACTATCTTAAAGAGTATAAAGGTGCAGTTGTTATCGTTTCTCATGACAGATATTTTCTCGATTCAATCGCATCTGATATCTGTGAAATTGAAAACTGTGAATTGACTCGATACAAAGGTGGTTACTCATCATTTTTAAAACAAAAAGAGGAACGAATTAAAACACTAACAAAGGAGTATGAAAAACAACAAAGAGAAATTGAAGATTTAAGAGATTATGTAAGAAAAAATCTCGCAAAATCAAGCAGTATTAATAGTGTTGGCTCAAGAGTTAAAGCTCTTGAAAAAATGGAACTTCAAGCAAAACCAAATCCTAAAGTAAAAGATTTGCATATATCCTTTCCATTCGATATTGAACCACATAAACTCATATTAGAGTGTAAGGGATTAAAAGTTAGTGTTGGTAAAGCTGAAAGCAAAAGAGTTTTATTTGAAAATTTTAACCTTGAAATAAATCGTAATGAAAAAGTTGCTTTTGTTGGCAAAAATGGTGTTGGAAAATCATCACTGTTGAAAGCTATTATGAAAAGAATCCCCTGCGAAGGCTCTATCCGTTGGGGTGGGAATGTCAAGATTTCATATTTTGACCAAGAATTATCATCATTAGACCTGAACCTAACAGCACTTGAAACTGTACACAGAAAATTCCCAACAAAAAGTGAATATGAAATAAGAAGTATGTTAGCACGATTTCTTATCGAAGATGAAGATGTTTTTAAAAGAATTAAAGAATTAAGTGGTGCTAACAGAGCAAAGGTTGCCCTTTGTATCATTGTTTTTGAGCGTTCTAATGTACTCATTCTTGACGAACCTACAAATCATCTTGATTATAAAGCAAAAGAGGCCTTGGATATTGCATTGAAACAATACGAAGGTACTCTTATTATGGTTTCTCACGATAGATACTTGTTGAATTCTGTTCCAACAAAAATCATTGAAATGAAAAATGATGAAATAGTTATATATAATGGAAATTATGACTATTACAAGGAACATTTGCAGATTGATAACAATGAAAATAAATCACTCATTGAAATTAAACGCGAAACGAATTCAAGCTATACTGAAGACAGAAATAATAAAGCACAGGACAGAAAACGTCGTGCAAAGCTTATGAATACTGAAAAAGAGATTGAAGCAGTACAACAACAAATCAATGAATTAAAAAACCTTATTGAACAGCCTGAAATAGCAAGTGATTATGAAAAGCTTTCTGAAATACTTGAGAATATTAAAGTAAAAGAAGATGAACTTGAAGAACTTGAAACTCTGTGGTTAGAATTGGCATAAAAAATGGAGATAGACTTTTCGTCTATCTCCTAATTTTTTATTTTAATTTTAATGTTGCGGTAATTGGGAAATGGTCACTTGTATAATCACCATTATAAGTATCTGTTATAACCTTATATGAATCAACCTCAAAATCACCTTTTGAAATCATAATATAGTCAATACAGTTTCTATCAAGTGCCGTACCCCAATTCTGATATGTACAGCTTGTCATTGTGCTTTCAGTCTGATATTTTACATCATCAAAAACATCAGTAGCACTTACATATGTTTCACTGCTTTCCTCGGCATTAAGGTCACCCATAAGGATTGCTGGGATTGAACCAAATTCCTTAATCTTATCAAGCACAACATTAATACCATTTATTCTTGCTTCATCACTCACATGGTCAAGATGAGTATTAAAAATGACAAAATCTTTTTCAGTAGCATTATCCTTAAGTATTGCATAGCTACAAATTCGATAGCATGCAGCACCCCAATCTTTACTCATTACATCAGATGTTTCGGAAAGCCAAAATGAACCCTTATCAACTAAAGTATATAAATCAGTTCTGTAAAAAACGGGACATCCTTCAGAATATACAGGTATGTTATCACGATAAGTAATAATTGAATCATATACCGGCATTGATTCACATAAATAATCATATTGCCAACTATTTACTTCTTGAAAACCAATAATACCAGGCTGAGCTTTTTCAATAGTGTCAACAACTAAATTTGCTCTGTAAAACCAATTTTTATGTCCTAAATCATCTGGTGCATGACAACGGATATTATAACTCATAACTTTAATTTCATCTGGATTAGAAACTTCAGTCATTTCAATTTCACTTTTATTTTTAATATAATGAGGATAATAACTGTAAACAATTCCTCCCCATCCAATTATAAATACAAGTAATAAAGATATGATAGAAATTACTATTCTTTTTACTATTTTTTTCATAAGTATTCACCTCATTTGTATTTTAACATATATAAAATAAAAAGCAAATAAAAAATTTTGAAATAACTTGAAAAAATTATTGCGATATGTTATGATGACTTTCAGAATTACAGTTCGGGGTGTGGCGCAGCTGGGAGCGCGCTTGACTGGGGGTCAAGAGGCCGCAGGTTCAAGTCCTGTCACTCCGACCAT
>JAZQUC010000205.1:0-4015 GCA_045631075.1 Candidatus Fimenecus sp.
AACAACGGAAGACATGCAGAAAAAAATCTTTTATATGACTCACAATAGTCACCGCTTTCACGGTTTCGTTTGCAGCCACCCGCCCTGCACATAGCATAAAATCTGCAATTTTTACATTCCTCAGGCACCGGCAGACTTTCCTTTATAAATTCAAAGGCTTTTTTACTCTGAGCCAATTGCTTCAGTGAGCTTTCATTGATATTACCGAGAAGCCATTCGTCAGTGCAATAAAAGTCACAAGGATAAACATTTCCGTTGCCTTCTGCAACAAATTGATGCATACAATGGCCACACATTCCACATTGTTCGGTTGGATTACCAAGAAACTGATGTACAATATTATCAAACCATCGAATACTTGTGTATTGTCCACGAACATAATCTTTAACATAGTAATTAAAACCTTTTATGAGAAAATTACTATACTGTTCAGGCGTCATATACAGTTCACTTTCACTTTTGTCATCAAATGGACGAAGACAAGGAATAAACTGCAGATATTTGAAGCCTTTTTCTTTGAAAAATTTATAAATCTCATCAATGTTGTCGGCACAGTATCCCGTTAAAACAGTAAGAATGTTAAATTCTACCTTGTGTCTTTTGAATTTTTCAGCCGCATTAAGAATTTTATAAAATGTGTTTTCATAATTAGCATCAACACGGAATTTGTTGTGTTCAAAATTACCGTCAAGGCTTAAACCTACAAGAAAATTGTTTTTGTGGAAAAATTCGCACCATTCGTCAGTTACAAGAGTGCCGTTAGTCTGTGTGCTGAAAAAAATCTGACTGTGAAGCTTGTTTGCAGACTTAACCTTTTCCACAAAATGCTGAAAATAGGGAAGTCCTGCCATTAGTGGCTCACCACCCTGAAAAGCAAATGCAACACTTTCACCATTGGCAAACTGGAGTGCTTTTTCTATTAAATTATCAGCTGTTTCATTAGTCATAATACCAAATGAAGAAACTTCGCGAAGCTCTGTAACATTGTGATAAAAGCAGTATTCACAACGCATATTACAAAGACTTGATGCAGGTTTAATCATTATAGAAAGTGGTGGCATATAGTTCACTCCGTGAAAATATTTGACTTAATTATATAACAAAGCCCACTAAAAATCAACTTTTCAATGGGTTTGAACTTTATTAAAGATTATTGTAATATTCCTGATTTATTCCACGACGATTTGATTTGAAATCCTTCATAACATCAGTCATCTTCTGATTAAGCTCTTCTGCGATAGTAGGATATGTGCTTGTTCTGTTGTAGTTTTCACCCTTATCGTCAGTAAGAACAAAAAGCCAATTCTTTCGTGTTTTATCAAAGAATGCAGGGTTATCATTCTGCATCTTACGGAAATACTTAAATGTTATGTACTCATTTTCAGTAAGAACAGGATATTCATAATCCTTGTATTCATCACGAGCAAGAACATCTTTAGTAGTCATTGTGTATTGAAGTGCTTTAAGCTCTTCTCGTTTCATGTGGAGAATAGGATGTTCTTCTGTGTGAATTGCAGTATCGTCTTTAAGGATTGGAAGCATTGAAACACCGTCAATAGTTCTGTCCTGTGGAAGATAATTTGCTTCACCGTCATTTCCTGTAATGCCACAAAGTTCAATAAGTGTTGGGAACATATCAGCAAGAACAGCACTCTGCTGGCGTGTTGAACCTGCTTTCCAAAGTCCGTTATTATTGTTCCACTTAATCATAAATGGAACCTTCTGACCTGCTTCATAAGCAAGGTATTTACCACCACGAAGCTCACCTGTTGAACCTTCAAGTGCAGGACCATTGTCACTTGTGAACATAATAATTGTGTCATCCATAACACCTAATTCTTCAAGTGTGTTGAAAAGCTCACCAAGATAGTAGTCAAATTCAGTAACACAGTCAACGTAAGTTCCCATCCCACTTGTGCCGACAAAAGCGTCACCTGCAAAAACAGGACCGTGTGGCCATGGAGTTGCATAGTATGCGAAAAATGGCTCGTCAGAATTTGTAACAGCATCAGTAATCCAATTGTTGATTGATTCGTGAATCCATTCACTTGCCTGACTCTGGTCTTTTTTACCATCCTTGAAGAATTCGTCAGTACCATGAACAATTTCATATTCACCATTTTCTTCTTCAACATAATAGAATGGAGTCATATCGTTAACGTGATGGCTACCGTAGAAATAGTCAAATCCCTGATTTGTAGGAAGATATTCACCATAGTCGCCAAGATGCCATTTACCAAAAGCACCTGTGTTATATCCTGCATTCTGGAATACTTCTGCAATAGTGATTTCGTCACCGAGCATACCGTCAGCATTGTTACCCATTTCAATTGAATTGAAAATTCTTGTAGATGCAAAAGGTGAAAGTGTGTCAACAGTAGGATAAATAACATTGTCAGCATATCCACGGAAAGGATAACGACCTGTCATAAGGCTGAAACGAGCAGGAGAGCATACGGAATAGCTTGAATAAAAGTTGTCAAAATTAACACCGTCTTCACCAATGCTGTCAATATTTGGAGTATCATAAATTGCACCATTAAGTGAAATATCACCCCAACCAAGGTCATCCATCATAATGAAAAGTACATTTGGTTTGTTTTCAGTATTTTTATCAACCTTGTTGAGATAATCGTCGTGACCTTCCCAGAGTCTGTCAACATTAGGCTGTGAACGAAGATTCATTGTAAGAACATAGAAAACTGTTGTTCCTGCAAGGAAAAGGCTCAAAAGGGTTGTTACTGCAAAACTAGTTCCCTTTTTGTTAAATTGTTTTTTGCCGACCTTAAAAAGAAGAACAAGAGCAATAATACAAGGAAGAACAAGCAAAATATTACCACCAAGACGAACAAAGAAGTTATAATTGTCAGCACCAGAAAAGAGTGCATTTTTCACTGAATTCCAACCTGCTTTGCCTGATGAAAAAGCACCGAAACCTGCGTCAGCACCCCATATAGTATAATACATTACAATGGAAACAGCGGATGCAAGATATCCTATAAAATTCCATAAATATAATTTCTTAAAGATGAGAATTCCAAGCATAATCAAAGCAACAACAATGCACATATAGCCAACATTAACAACGGCTAAAAGGTTAAGACGCAAAACCTGAAGCGCAATTGCCAACACAAACCCAATCACCATGACGATTATGGGAAAGGCTTTTTTAGAATTATCATAAACAATTCCCTTTTTCATATTTCATCCTCCTAAAAAAGAATATAAAATATTATAACTTAATTTTCTGTATAGTTCAATACAATAAATAATAAAAGACAGCCTGTTTATACAGACTGTCCTGTGTTTTAGTCGTTGTATTTTTTTGATTCCTCGAGAATAACGTTATACACCTTTTCGTTAAGTGCCTTTACTTGCTCACGATTCATTTCGCTTGTTTCAATCGGATCAAGAATTGTAACCTTAACCGCTGTCGGAGTAATAACACCGCCGCTTCCTTCAAGAATCTTGAACACGTTTCTCATATAAATAGGAACGATAGTAACGCCTGTTTTTTGCACGATTTTGAATGCACCGTTTTTAAATTCGTCAGGAGTATTTGAAAAACCTCGTTTTCCTTCAGGGAAAACAACCATTGAAAAACCGTTGTTAATCTGCTCGGCAGTTTTGTAAAGAGCCTTGATACCCTCACGAGCGTTTTCCTGATTGATAGGAACACAGTGAAGAATGTGGCTGATCTGTTCAATAGCAAAAAGCTTATTGAGCTGCATTCTCATAAGGAAACCGAAGTTGAAATCCTTTAAAACGTGCAACAAAACAGGAACGTCAGCATAACTCTGGTGATTTGGTGTAAAAAGAAGAGGTCTGTCAGTAGAAATTTTTTCAAGGCCTTCAACAGTGATATCTATTTTAGCAGTTTTACAAACGAACTTAGCCCATTTTTTTACTGCTTTAAAACCAAAGTTATCAGCCTTGTCCTGATTACCGCTTTTTTCTAAGCATTTGTGAAAAAAAATCTTTGGCTCCATAACAACAAATACGTGTCCGAAAATCT
>JAZQUC010000206.1:0-9807 GCA_045631075.1 Candidatus Fimenecus sp.
ACAACAAAGTTTGGTGGTTCAACACCGAAAACACTACCCTTATATGAAAGGATTTTACAAACCATGTTTTCTTTAACAAACTTAAAGTTGTCGCCAAGGTCTGAAGCATTTACAGGAACCATATCGTATGTTTCCTGGTCCATGAAGTAGTAAAGACCACCATCATTGTAAGAATATTCCATATCTCTTCTTTCAATGACAGCTGTTGGGTATTTTTCAGTTGGGTTGAAAGTTCTTTCAACAACACCACCTGAAATAACGTTCTTAATTTTTGCTCTTACGAAAGCAGCGCCCTTACCTGGTTTAACGTGCTGGAATTCAACGATTTGGAATACGTTGCCATCCATTTCAAAAGTTACGCCGTTTCTGAAATCACCTGCTGTTACCATAGGTAATATACCTCCAATTTGTTTTTATTCACCTTAAAATAATACAATAAAATTTAATATATTTCAAGTCTTTTTGTAAAATCAAGGGACAATTATATAACTTTGTGCCTTACTTGATGACAATTTTTCATAAAATTCTGTATTTTCCACAGGATTTTTTATAGTTGGAATAATTTTTACAGTTGAAAAATTGTTCAACGCCTTGTTATTAAGAACAAGATAACTGTTCTCAATATAGCTTATAAATTCACCATTTTGTGGTGCTTCAAGAACAGGTGAACAGATATTTGCAGCAGTATCAAAAAGCGTACCGCCCCATTTTTCTGTATTCCCACCGTCAGCACACTCTAACGGACAACCTAAAATGACAGGTCTGCCATTTGTTGAGTTAACTGCTTTTTCAATAAATTTCATTAAAACCATATTTCTGTTAAGTGTTGTGTCGTCATCTGTATAAACAGGGACAGCACCTGTTCGAGATTCAGGGAATTGTACTGAATCGAGATAAATACAGTCAACACCCATTGTTATAACTTCTTTAATTACGGAAGAAATATAATTTGTCGCTTTTAAATTGGTAGGGTCAAGCCATACTTTACCGTTCATAATTGCAGAGTCATCAAACCAGATTCGTGTTTTTTCTACATTTTCATATATATATGCATTGAGTCTTTGAGGTGCAATTGTATCTTCAAAGCAATAAATTCTGCCAAGAAGCAAAAATCCCTCTGATTTGATTTTGTTAATTATTTGAGAATCAATTTCAATGTATTCTTCATCACCTGAATATGAAATAAGGTCGGAATCATAGGTTAAAAGCCCTTCTTTTGTTTTAAAGTCAAGCATAACTGCATTGAATCCGTTTTCCTTTGCAGAATCAAGGTGGTTTCCAAGGTCGGTCATATCACGAAGGACATAGTTATCAATATAAGTTGCTCTTACTGTACCGATATTATCAGCAGTAATCAATGGTGGTGACTCAATATTGTTATTATCTAACGGACGAGTGGAAAGGTTGTAACAAAACTTGGCAAAAACAAAGATACCAACAAAAAGGCAACACAAAAGGACGCAAAACAGAATAGTCCTGATGCGTTCTCTTTTTTTTGCCTTTCGACTTTCGTGAATAGGGCGTTCGCCAATTCGCGAAGGATATTTTTTTTGAAAACCGTAGTAACCTTTAAGCCTACGCTGGTTGTTTTCTTTTTTTGCCATAAGAAAAAATCCTTTTTATATGAATACAGATGTACCTGAAATTCCTGTAAATGCTAATGATAAAAGGGCTGTATAAATGAAAATTGCAGGAGTTCCCTTAAAGACTTTTGGAATAGAGGTAATTGTATCGAGTTTTTTAAGTCCGCTGTTAATAAGGATAACAGCAATAATGTATGCAAGACCGGCACCAAGACCAGCACCAATTGATTCAACCACATTAAATGCAGAACGGTAATTGATTAAAGGCATTGCAAGAACGAGAGTGTTGAATGCTGCAATACCAATTCTTCGTTTTGTTGCAGGCTGAACTTTTGGAATTATATTGGCAACTATTATTGCGATAATATAAACCACAAGAAGAATACCTACATAAATAAGTGCGTGATAAATCTCATTAAGATTGTGAATTATTGGAAAAAAATCAATAAGAACACACAAAGCTGAAGTAATGGTTGAAAAAAGAGTGATAAAAACAGCCATTGGTAAAAGCTGGCGTGGTTTAGCACTCATACGGACTGCTTCGCTCAGACCATAACCACCGTTGAATATAAGATTCTGGAACAGCATAACATAGAGTGCAGCAGAAAGAAGGTTTAAAAAAATGTTCATTTCTTGCCACCTCCGTCATTTTTGTTTTTGTATTCCTGAAGGTCAGAAAGCATATCTGAAAAATCATCCATATATGTTCGGTTATCTTCTTGCTCAACAGTTGTTTCTTCTGTAACAAATGTTGTTTCGGTTACTGAAACATCTTCTTTGACAGATTTACGATTATGCTTTGCTTTCTTTTCTTTTTTTGGTTTTTCTTCTTTTGCTTTAGGAACATATATTTTAACATTATCCTCTTCAGCAGTATCACCATAAGGGTTGAAGTCGTCCTTCATAAGTTCAACAAACTTGTCACGAAGAGAACGCCTGATTTCTGATGTGTCAAAAGCTTTATTTGGATTTGCTTCAGGATATTTAACACCAACAAAGGCTTTAAGACCAGCAGCAAAAAATCCCATAAGCAAAAGACCACCAAACGGCATTAAAAATGCAGGAAGCTTTACAGGGATGTTGATGTCATAACCCCAAATTGTTCCGTTTCCTAAAAATTCACGGACAAAACCTGTGATGATTGCAACTGCACCATAACTGAGAGCTGATGAAACAGCATCAATAAAACTTGTTTTTACATCATTCTTAACAGCAACTCGTTCACAATGAAGTGCAATAAGAGAGTTGACAGCCATTAAAGGAAGATAAACACCAAAGTTTGCTGAAATATCAGGGAAAAGCTTATCCACTCCATACATAGTAGGGAAAATAATTGCAACACCAAAAACTGTATAAAGTGCAACTCGCCAATAACGACGGACATTTTTAAGGAATTTTGATGCCAAAATCTCACAGACAATCAGTTCAATAGCAGTAACAACTGCCAAAAATATGGCAAGCTTTAAAGAAAAGGCAATAGCAACAACGGGACAAAGACCAATTGCTTCAAAAAGAATAGGATTTTTGATAATTGCACTGTTACGAATTGTCTTCAATGTGTGGTTTTTATTACTCATTGCTGTCACCTCCTATAAAGAAAGGTGCATCCTGTTCTGTTATAGTATTTTCTTCTGAAATAACTGTTTCAAGAGTTTCGCTTTCCTGATTTATTGATTCTGTTTTTTCATCTGAAGAATCAGGTTCTTCTACAAACTCTTCGACAGGTGAAACATCAGGAATCAGTTCAAGAACTTCTTCAGGAACAACAGACGGAACAGGTTCAACAATTTCAATATATGGTTCAAGTGCTTTGATTTGTTTCTTTTCTTTTCGAGTCAACGGAAGATTGTCAAAAAGGTCAGAAATTGCACAAGAAATCAAGAATCCGAAACATGCACCTTCTTCGAATGGGCTGACATATCGGATAAGCATACAAATAATGCCACTTGCAAATCCCCAGAAGAATTTTGCAAGTGTTCTTTTTGGCGCAAAAAATGGAGAAGAAATGAAAAATACTGCACCAAATAAAATCA
This sequence comes from Candidatus Fimenecus sp., assembly GCA_045631075.1. Lineage (GTDB taxonomy): Bacteria > Bacillota > Clostridia > Oscillospirales > Acutalibacteraceae > Fimenecus. The sequence goes on from JAZQUC010000206.1 coordinate 3,617, forward strand.
TTCCTGAACAAAGTTCCATTACAACTGAAACCACTCGACCTGTTGCCACTCTTGGGAAAATAACAGCCATAAGACAAACTGCAATTATAAATGTAAAAACAGGAATAGTGTCTTTTGGTCGGCGAATTAAAATAAATATAATAAGACCGATAAATGCCATAGCACAACCTGTACCGATTGCAGACGGAACACTGCCGACAAACGCTTCTAATATAGCAATAATGTTGTCGTCAACGGAATTTCCGTATAAGAGCATTTTGCCGAGTGAATCACCGAAATCTGAATAGTTATAAATTTCTTCAGGCCAACAAAGTGTTGCAAAACAAAGCGCAGAAACTGAAGGAATAAATGGTGCGTTTTCAGGATTGCCGAAAGGCAAAACACAAACACCCATAGCAAAACCAGATGTTAAAGCAATCATCCACCAAGGTGCAGATGCAGGTAAAAGTAATGCAACAGCAGTACCGATTACAAATGTGTGATATGTTCTTGGTGGAAATTGAACATCAAGAAACTTTTTACCAACAGATTTAAAAATCCAACAAGTAATAAGGGAAATTGCTATATTGACAACAGCAGAAAAGCCGTGAATGAAAACAGCCACAGCCATAGGAACACAAAGCATAAGAGCATAATCTCTTACTACCGAGCGCTTAAAATCTTCTGTTAAATTTTGAGGCATATTTGTATCAGTCAAAGCATATCCCTCACTTTTCCAATATTTATTTATTGCACATTGCAAGTCCCTGTAATATTATGAAATAAGGGTATTTACAAGGAGGCAAGATTGTGATTTTTGAAGCTCTTAATGAAAATGTAATGTTACTGGAATTATCAAGTGATGAAATGAAAAAATTTCACATTACATACGATACACTAAATTCCAACGATGAAAACACAAAAAATATACTGAAATCACTTTTATATAAAATTGACACAGATAACAGAATTTCAAAAGGAGAAAAAGTTCTTGTTGAAGCAATGCCGACAGAAAATGGCGGATGCTTTTTTATACTTACTTTCGCTCGTAAAAGAAAGACCGTTTACAGGTTAAAAAGGAACAATACACCTGCAATTTTTCATACAGACAGCATTGACAATATGCTTGATTTTCTGTCAGCAATAAAAACCAAAGGGATAACAGACGAAAAAATCGAAGTATTTTCAATGAATAGTGAATATTATCTTCATATTCCACAAAACAGCAGAAGGCTTAATGTAATTATGTGTGAATACGGAGAAGGTGTTCACAATATTAATTATGAAAAACTGAAAGAGTATGGAAAATCCCTTGGTACTGTTTATTTGCAGTAATTTTCTTCTGCAATTTTCTTGAATTTTTCCATTGTGCCCTTACGGTCAGCACTTGAGAAGAGTGCACTACCTGAAACGAAAACATCAGCACCTGCTTTTGCAGCAATTGCAATAGTATTTTCGTTGATGCCACCGTCAACTTCGATTTCACAGTTAAGACCGCGCTTTTCGATTTCCCGTCTTAATGCAGAAACCTTTGGCATCATATCTTCCATAAATCCCTGACCACCAAAACCAGGTTCAACAGTCATAACAAGCACCATTGAAAGCTTGTCGAGATATGGGAAAATATCTTCAACAGGTGTCTTTGGTTTAACTGTAAGAGATGCTTTTACACCGTTTGCAAGGATTTTGTCGATAGTTTCGTCAATAGGTGAGTCACATTCAGTATGGAATGTGATAATATCAGCACCTGCATTGCAGAAATCGTCAATATATTTAAGTGGCTCACTAATCATAAGGTGAACATCAAAAGGCACATCAGTTGCCTTTTTGATACACTTCACAAGAGGAGCACCCAATGTGATATTTGGAACAAAATGACCGTCCATAACGTCAATGTGCATATAGTCAGCACCACAAAGTTCCATATCCTTTAATTCTTCTGCCATTCTTCCGTAGTCACAAGAAAGAATAGATGGTGAAATCTTCATCATAATAACTCCTCCAAAAATAAGTATATTCAATATATTTTAACACAGATTCAAGTGAAATACAATATTATTGTATTTATTTCGTATAGGCAGATGAATTGGAGGTTATTGGGATGTTCGCGTAGTGGCAGGCTTCCACGCCTGCATTATCAGTGCAGAACGCAAAGTGTAGAGTGCAGAACGTCGGAACTGCGTTGCGATTATAAATATATTAACCTATTGGAGATTGTAGGGGACGACGACTCGGCGTCCCGTTGCTGGTTTTTCTGCACACTTATTTCGGGCTGCCGTGGTCGTCAGCCCCTACAATATTATTAATTTGGTTGGAATGTAGGGGCGATTCACGGTGCGGGTGTCCGGTGGACACCTCTGCTAGAAGTAAGCACCGACCGAGCCGGCAGGCGAGACCATCGCCCGAATAAGGTTACCAACACACTTTAGGACGGGTCATTCTTGAATGACCCCTACAAGGTTTTCATTTCTGTTTTTTATTTGATATCATCCCGATAAATTATAATTTGAACAACAAAATGGCGGGGTCTTGACCCCGCCTTACATTTAATGTTTAATTTTGTTTTGCCTTACTCTTTACACCGCACCTAAATATTCTTCAAGGCAGAGGTTTTGCTCTTTCATTTCTGTTGCAACATCAACTCCCACATATCTCCAATGCCATGGCTGATAAATCATACCTGTGATTTCAGTTTTATCTTCCGGATAACGAAGGATAAATCCAAAGTTATGAGCGTTTGCCACAAGCCATTTGTATTCGTTAGTTGATGAAAATCCTGCACTTGCGCTGATTACGTCAACTGCAAGTCCTGCTCCGTTTTCACTACATCCTGCAGGCTCAACTCTTTTTTCAGCACTCTGCTTTGCTTCGTCTTCTGTAAGACCTTGAAGCAAGAATGCCTGAACTTTATTGTCGTAAATGATTTTCTGTCTTTGATAACTGCAATATCCTGAATATGGTGTAAGAACAATATCTTCATTCATAGCTGCGTTATACATTTGTCTGTATGCTTCTGCAACTCGGATATCAGCAGTAACTGAACTGCCTTCAACAACAGTACCTGTTGACATTGAATAGTTCTTATCAAGTGGATAATTTTTATTGATAAGTGCCAACATCCAGTTTTCGCTTAATAAAACCTTTGACGGATTGTAATTATCCCAGATTACAGGTTCTTTTGTTGTGCTTTCTTCAGGTTCAACAGGTGGTTCTGTTGATTCTTCTTCATCAGGCACGGCAGGTGCTTCAGTTGTAGTTTCAACCTTTGTTGTTGGTTCGTCAATATGTGCAGAGTTATAATCTCCACCACGACAGAATGCTATATACAATAATAATAGTACACCTAAAATTGCAACCAGTGCAACAAAAAGAACTTTACGGATTTTCAATTGCATTTCTTTCATATATCTTTTCCTAAACTTGAATTTTTTCGTGTTATAGTTTATCCTTTTTTACTCTCAATGTCAATATTTGCAAAAATTTTAAATTTATATAGTGACTTAATAAAAAAATTGTGTTACAATGATTTAGTATATATATTCGAGTGGAGGTTTGCAACTTGAAAGCATACGAAAGTCATGCTCACTATTCATCAAAAGTCCGTGAGTGTTCAAATTTTGCTATCAGAGAAATAAAAAAGGTTTGTAAGGAAGTTGGTCCTCGTCCTGCAGGTTATGAAGGCGAACAAAAGGGTCAGGATTATGTTGAAAAACTTATGACTCCTATTGCTGACGAGGTAAAGAGAGAAAAATTCACATTAAGCCCTAAAGCATTTATGAGCTGGGTTATGATTGACGGTATTTTAGCACTTGTTGCTGCTGTTTTAGGAATTCTTTGTTTCGCATTCAATATGCCACAGCCTGTTGAAATGGTAATGAGAATTGTATCAGTTGCACTTGTTGTTCTTGCAGTTTTCTTCCTTTTGGGTGAATTCCTTTTCTACAAGCAAGTTCTTGACCCATTCTTCAAAAAGGAAGAATCAAGTAACGTTATCTGCACAAGAAAAGCATCAGGTGAAACAAAAAGACGAATCATCATTGGTGGTCATATGGACACTGCTTATGAATGGAGATATACTTATCTTGGCGGACCAAAATTAGTTACAACAGTTGTTGTTTCTGCTGTTTTAGGTCTTCTTGTTACAATGGGACTTTCAATCGCAGGCTTCTTTGTTGATAATCGTACAGCAGAAATCGTATTGATTGTTGTTCAGGCACTTATGATTCCTGCACTTGTTTCAGTAATGTTCTTCGTTAACTGGAAATTGCCTGTTGACGGTGCTGCTGATGACCTTACAGGTGTGTTTACAGCGATGGCTGCACTCCTTTATTTCAAGCACAATGACATTCGTCTTGAAAACACAGAAATCGTTGCAATGTCAGTCGGTGCTGAAGAAGAAGGTCTTCGTGGCTCAAAGGCTTTTGCAAAGGCTCACTGTGAAGAATACAAGAATGATGGTGTTGAAACACTTTTTATCGCTCTTGACACACTTCGTGACTATGACTTTATGGGTATCGTTACAAAGGATATGACAGCAACAGTTAATCTTGATAAACAAGGTTGCGCTCTTATGAAAAAGGCAAGTGAAAACGCAGGTGTTCCTGTTAACTTCACAACAACTCCGTTGGGCTCAACTGATGCTGCTGCAATGCAACAGGGTGGTATTAAATCAGTAGGCTTTACAAGTATGGACCCTGCTCCTGCAAGATATTATCATACAAGAGATGATAATGTAAGTGTTCTTGAAATGAAAACACTTGAGGATGCACTTAAAGTTGTTCTTGAAACAGTATTCTTGTTCGACGAACAGGGACTTAAAGATAGTTATTAATTTCACCGAAAAGGGGAAAAGAGATATGAAAAAGAATTTTATTAGAATTATTGCTCTTGTATTGGCATTTACAATGCTTGCAGTTTCATTTGCAGGTTGCAGTACAAGTGAAGTGAACAGACCGGTTGCAGTTGAAACAAAAACTGACCTTAAAGACGTTTATTTTGAATTCACATACGGTGAATTGAAAAATATTCTTCCTGGTGATAAGCTTGCAACACTTTATGAGAACTTTAATAAAAAGACTGATGACAGAGTTGTTAAGCTCTCATATTATGAGCTTCTTTCAAAATATGGTTCAGAAGAATATTTCAATGACATCTTAAAACTTATTTCTGATGAAGAATGGTCACAGTTTACAGGTAATCAGCAAGAAATTCTTGATTATTTCAATGGTATGATTAACGATATCAAGGAAAATGGTACTGCAAGAGTTTCATATTATGAAGATTTCTGGATTAATCACGGTGATAGTGTTGTGTTTAAGTCAGAAGATGGCAAGGAACTTGAAAATCAGGATAAATTCCGTGCTGCATTCCGTCTCTATGCTGACACATCACTTAAGGATATCGGTTCATTCCTTATGAATCTCAGTCAGGAAGATGCAACTGAGAAGGGTGCAGATTTAACTGATGTTATCTATCCTCTCGGTGAAAAGACTGCAAGTACATTGACACTTGATGACCTTTATACTGATGAAAAAACAAATACATTCCCTATTTATACTTCAATTGTTCCTACAATGGTTCATGACCTTGATAAAAAGGGTAACAATGCAGAGGATGAAGATGGCGAATATATCTTTGTACCTTCAGAACTTTACAGAACAATCAATATGGTTGTAAAACCTGAAGAAGCAAGCGTTAAAAAGGCGTTTACTGTTCGTGAAAAAGAAGGCATTATGGAACAGTTCAAGGTTGCAGAAAACTATATGATTCTCAACTCTTTTGAAATTGCTTTCACACCATGCAAAATCACAGCAGGTATTAATGCTGTTAACGACGAAATGGCATATGCAACATATGAAAAGAATATGGTAATCACAGCAAATGTTACATTTACAGGTGCTTTGGCTGACTACGGCACAGTTGTTGTTGAATTCCCATGTACATCTTCACTTACATATAACTTCGGTTGGTAAGAATATAACAAAAATAAATTAAAACGGTGTTCCTAAACGGAATGCCGTTTTTATGTTTATTGACAATATGACTTGTATGGAATAAAATAAAGGTGTTATATATTTCATTTGAAATGGGGATTGAAAAATGAAAAAGGTTTTAGCTGTTATTATTGCAGCTGTAATGATTTTTACAACTCTTTCACTTTTTGCTTTTGCAAAGGAAGAAGAAATTGTACCTGTTATTGTGTTGCAGGGTTA
>JAZQUC010000207.1:0-2838 GCA_045631075.1 Candidatus Fimenecus sp.
CATTTGCGATTACACATACTTTATCTGCATTCTCGTTTACTTTTTCTTCAAAAAGACTGTAGAGTGTTGTGTTTTCTGCAATTTCATAGCTGTGGTCTGTTTCATTGAAGCTATTGATTTGAGATTGTTCTTCTGGTGAAAGAACTGTAATATCCTTGATTTGCTTTGTTTCGTCAAGACATTGTGTGAGAATTGATTTGTATGCTTCAATAAACTTATTGATTGTTTCTTCTTTAAAGAGGTCTGTGCAATATTCTGCTGAAATTACTACATTATCTCTTGTAGGAACAATATTGAAATGCAAGTCACACTTAACTGCATCCATTTCCATTGAAACAGATTCTGCTTCCTTATCTCCGAAGACAATCACAGGTATTGCTTCATTCTGATATGCAAACATAACATCAAACAATGGGTTTCTGTTTGTGTTCTGCTTATTAAGCTTCTTAACAAGCTCACCAAACGGATAGTTTTGGTTATCTATCACATCTATTGAATTCACTCTGATTTCTTGCATGAATTCATTGATTGTTTTATTTCCGTCTGTGTTTGTTCGAAGCACTACGGTATTAACGAACATACCGATAGTATTAAGGAACTTACTTGTTCTACCACTAATTGGCATACCTACACAAACGTCTTCATTTCCTGAATATTTTGAGAGAAGAACATTGTAACAACCCATATAGAATACATATGGGGTTATATTAAGCTGCTTACACTTTTCTACTATACGGTTATGTGTTTTTATGTCAATATATTCGTTTATCTTTGTTCCCTTAAAGCTTTGCTTTTCAGGTCTCTCGTAATCCGTTGGCAACTCAATTTCAGATGTATTTTCACTAAATACATTCAACCAATATTTTTCATTTTCTTCTGTATAGGTATCAGTTACTGCAAATTCACCATACTGAACAGGTTCTTTCAATTTTCTGCCCATATACAGTTCGTTGAGTTCCTTACACAACACCGTCATAGATTCACCATCTACTATGATATGATGTGCTACTACTACAATTGTATTGTCATAATATCCTACTCTGAGCAATGGTGCTGTTCCCAGGTCAAATGCTGTATTGAACTGAGATACTTCTTCTTTGTTAAGTTTTTCTATTCTGATTGTGCTTGGTTCATTAATCACCTGTACAATCTGACCGTTTCTGTTTTCAAAGCTTGTTCTTAATCCTTCATGACGAACAATCAATCCATTAACTGCCTTCTGAAGTTTTTCTGCATCCAATTCTTCTGCTTTAAATGCTGCAGCGATATTGTAGTGTGTTGACTCAGGACTCATAATCTGAGATGTATATATTCTCATCTGTGCTGCAGTTGCAGGAAGAACAGAATCATACACTACTTTTTCTTTTTCTGTTTTGATTTCAAGTTCTTTTGCAAGACCCTGGATATCTTTTGCTTCGAAAATAGATTTTACAACTACTGTATAGCCCTTATCTTCAAGTTCGCTTACAAGCTCAATTGCTTTAAGTGAGTCACCACCCAGGTCAAAGAAATTATCAAGCACACTGACTTGTTCAACACCGAGAACTTCTTCTATCGCTTTTACAAGCAATTCTTCTTCTTTTGTTGTTGGTGCTACATATTCCACATCTGTACTGATATTTTCAAGGTCTATTTCAGGTAATGCGTTTCTATTTGCTTTACCACTTGCTGTCATTGGCATCTTTTCAAGATATGTGAAAATATGCGGAATCATATATTTTGGCAATTTAGCAGAGAGATTGTTTCTCAAATCTTTAGGATTAATTTCTGTTCCTGTGTAGAAGGCGCAAAGAAGCTGTCTGTCGTCCTTATCCTTGCGAACAACGACTACAGCTCTTTCTATTCCCTCTATTGCTTGTATTGCACTTTCTATTTCTCCAAGTTCTATTCTGAGTCCTCGGATTTTTACCTGAAAATCCTTTCTACCGATAAACACAAGATTTCCGTCTTCTCTCCAATATGCATGGTCACCTGTTTTGTAGAGTTTTCCTTTTCCGAATGGATTATCAATAAACTTTTCTGCTGTAAGTTCTGCTTGATTGAGATATCCTGATGATACCGAATCACCTGCAATACAAAGCTCACCCATTACACCTATCGGTGTTGGATTCATATATTTATCAAGAGTGTATATCTGTGTATTTGCTATTGGTTTACCAACTGTTACCTCATCTTCGAATGTATCTGTATCTCCAAACATTGACCAGATTGGCACTTCTGTTACACCATAGATATTATATATCTTTGCCTTTGTCATTTCCTTAAGTTCATTAAGATATGACATTTCCATTGCTTCGCCACCAAGGAGAATTGCCTTAATATTTCTTAAAAATTCTCTTTGACTTGGTTCCTTTGTCAATGCCTTAAGCTTTGTTGGTGTTGTCTGTAAAAATTCACCTTTTTCTCTTGTGAGAAGTCTGTTAAGAGCATACTGATTTCTGCATGCCTGTTCATCTGCAAGTACAACTCTAAGACCATTGACAAGTGTTGCAATAGTCTCTGTTACAAATATATCAAAGCTACATGTTGAAATTGAAACAATCGCTTCAAAATCTTCCTTAATTATCTTTCCGAATATGTTATGCTCATTCTTCCAGATGTAATTTACAACATTTCTATGTCTTGCCATTACACCCTTTGGTTGTCCTGTACTACCTGATGTATAGATGCAATAACACAATGATTCATTTGTTATTTCTACATCTAGATTTGATGTTTTTTCTGATTTCAAGAGAGAATCTATGTTTTCTTCTGACACAACAAACTTTGCATTTGTGTCCTGACACATATATTCTATTCTTTCTTGAGGAAGTTCCATATCAATAGGCAAATACGCTG
>JAZQUC010000208.1:0-18603 GCA_045631075.1 Candidatus Fimenecus sp.
ATAACATAGTTAATGAGCTTGCTTCAGGTGAAGGCAATGTTATTACAAGTGGAACTGGCTTGTTTGCTTATGTTGTTGGTTCACTTGCTGCTGACGATGAAGGCAATATTCCTGCACTTTCATTCGGCAACTATCAGTCAGTAGGTCCTCAGAATGAAATTTACTTACAGGCAGCAACTGGCGGTGATGATTCTCACGCTGTTGCATTCAATGTAACTGTACCTAATTCTGATTCAAGAGTTATGATTAGCCTTCGTGCAGTTGATGGCGCTACTACAGCTATTGTTGCTTCAGGCGAAAACTCTATCGAGTTTGCAATAAATACAGCTACAGAGCAGTATTTTGACATCACTCCATATCTTGATATTGATACTACAACAGGTGTGGCTAATGTTGTTATTACAAATAAAGGCACAGATACAAATAACGGCAAAGGTCTCCTTAGTGTCAACAACCTTAAGCTTGTTGATGCAACTGCTCAGGCAGTGACAAGCGAAGATTTACCTGTTATGGCAAGGTCACTCTCATTGAGACCAACAACTGTTGACCCTAACTCATATGATTATGATGGTGTTAGCGATGATATTGTTATCGATAATACACAGCAGCCTGAGATTGATACACCTGTTGAAGACAATACAGATGTTGAGGTTCCTGTTGTTATTGAAAACATCTTTACAAGAATCATTGCATTCTTCAAAAAGTTTATTGGATTTATTTTTGGTGCATAATTAAGGAGATATTAGCGATATGAAAAACTATTTAAAACCAACGCTCGTATTTGCTGCGGCTTCTGTTGGTGGTGCTAGCACTTGTCTTGCAAAGCTTAAAAAGGAAGACTTGGAGCTTATTGCCGATATTCTTGGTGAAGGATACGATGCAAACAAAATCTTTGGAACGAGTGAAGCTTGTGAAATTGGTGTTCCGATTGCTTACTACTGTAAATATACTTCAGTTGAATTGGGTGCAGAACAAGGATTCATTTCATAATAACTAATTAAAAACAGCTTCGTGGTAAGTTATTTATCACGAAGCTGTCTTTTTTATTGATTTATTCGGCTAAAACATTGAATTTTCTTGCATTATAAAATGATGTGTGGTAAGATTATAATGATTAATTATAAGAAAATGTCGTATTGTGCACTTTGGGAGAGATTTTATGCAAATAATGCGAAACTCAGTGGTAATTGTATTCTTTGTTACTTTAATTGCCTTTTGTGGTGTTTTTCTTCTTCAGAAAAAGCAAGAAGACAACACGATACCTGAAATTACAATAGAAAATGATTTTATTGAAGTGAGCTGTAACGCCTCTGATGAAGAACTTCTTAAGGGTGTCACTGCCACCGACGAAAAGGATGGAGATTTGACAGGAGAAATTATTGTCGAATCTATTTCAAGATTCATTGAGCCTGGTGTTTGTGAAGTTATTTATGCAGTTTGTGACAGCGATAACCATGTTGCTCATGCCACAAGAAAGCTTGGTTATACTGACTATATAGCACCAAGGTTTAAATTGAATGAAAGCCTTTGCTTCTCACTTTATGAACATGTAGATATTGCATCATGTATTGGTGCTGTGGATTGTATCGATGGTGATATTTCTTCTAACGTCGTTATAACAAGTCCTGACTACACTTCATCTGTAACAGGTGTGTTTACTCTTGAACTTACTGTTGCCAATAAAAAGGGAGACACATCATCGCTTACTCTTCCGTTGATTATGGAGGAAAGAAGCCTTTCAGCACCTAAAATTGAGCTTGAGGAATACCTGATATATGTCGAAAAGGGTCAGACCGTTAATTTCAGAGATTATGTTGTTAAGGCTACAAGTAAAAATAATGAGGATTTGACATCCTTTGTTACTATAGACGATAATGTGAATTTCAATGCGAGCGGAACATATATTGTTAATTATTTCGTTACTGACAAGAATGGAGCAAAAGGCCATTCTGTTCTTAATGTTGTTGTAGAATGATAAAATTGATTTTGGGAGAGCAATTTCTATGAGAAAAGGTAAAATCTCAATTGAATATTACAGTATTCTCAAAGATTTGATGAAAAATATTTGGGTGGTGTTCCTTTGCCTTTTGATAGGGTATATGGGTATATATATTGCCGAGTATAGCATTTACAAGCCTGAATACACCTCAACTGCAACTGTTGTGGTTAATTTAAAGGGTTCTTCATCAAACACTATGTCTTCGTACAGTATTTCGTCTGAAATGGCTGGGGTTTTTTCAAATGTTTTTGATGAGCCTACTATGGAAAAGGCAGCTGCAGAATATCTTGGTCTTGAGGAATTTGACGGTGAAATTACTGCAAAGGTATTGTCTAAAACAAACTTCATAAATATAAGTGTTGTTTCTGACAGTCCTAAAAAATCTTACGAGCTTCTTAATGCTGTATTGCAGGTATATCCTAATATTTCTGAAGAGGTCTTTCAAAATTCAGTAATCAGTATTTTGAAATATCCTTCAATGTCCACCTATCCGTCAAGTGTTGGCTTACAAAGCAGTAAGGTTAGGACTTTGTTTTTAATTGCTGTTATAAGTATTGGTGCAATTGTTGCTTTTTCTGTGTTCAGGGATACAGTTAAAGGTAAAGTGGATTTCAAAAACAGAGTCAACGGAAAACTCTGGGGTTGTATTCCTCATGTAAACAAAGTTAGAACACTAAATGATTTGATTTCAAAGAAGAAAAATGGCTTACTTATTGATGAAAACAATTATGTAACTACAAAGTATGTGGAATCGTTTAACAGAATTGTAGCAAAAATTGAGCACCAGAAAGTTAAGGATGGTTCAAAAGTTTTTGTTGTAACAAGTTTTGCAGAAAATGAGGGTAAATCAACAATTTCTTCAAATATTGCTCTTTCTCTTGCTCGAAAGGGTAAAAAGGTTGTTTTAATGGATATGGATGGTAAAAAACCTGCTATCTATAAACTTTTTGGTTGTACTCACGAAGAAAATTCTGAATTAGGAATGTTCTTAAGTGGTGATGCTACAGAAAAGAATTATAAATTAAAGCGGTATAAAAAAACCAATCTGTTTTTAGCTTTTAACACTCGTCCGTATGCTAGCAGCCATAGATGGGTTGAAAGTGGTACGGCTAAGAAAACTATTAGGACTCTCAAAAATATGGTGGATTATGTTGTGATTGACACAGCACCTATTTCTGTTGACTCCTCTGTAAATGAGTTTATTAAGATTGCAGACAAGACTCTTCTTGTTGTAAAAACAGATGTTGTTGAAACTACCACAATAAACGATGCCATTTCAACCATTACGGATGTGGGTGGTAATTTGGCAGGATGTATTCTTAATGATGTTCATCCGGAGATACCTGTGGCAGCGTTTACAGGTGCTGGTGATGTTAGCAAAAAGACTCAAAACAGATGGCAATTAAGAGGTTAAACACTATTTCTAATCCGAAAAAGGAAGATTACAAGAATGAGTATGAACGAAAGAGGATTACAATTTAATGATGACGATAATGTATCCTTTTATGTTAGCGATTTTTGTCGTGGTTTTAAAAAGTATTGGTACATTATTGCAATTATTTCTGTAGTGTTCTGTGTTTTTTCAGTTTTTAACTGTCACAGAAGCTACGTGCCAAAGTATAAGGCTGAAGTGACTTTCACAGTCAGCACGCAGGATAGAACTTCAGCTATAAATGGAATTTCTGAGTATAATTTTTATTATGATGCTTCAACAGCATCTCATCTTTCTGCAACTTTTCCTGGAATATTAAGCAGTAAATTGTTGCAGGATGCTGTGGCGGCCGATTTGCAGTTATCTTCAATTCCTGTCAGTTTGACTGCATCATCTGTTTCAGGTTCAAATATGTTTACTTTATGTGCAGAGGGCTATGAACCAAAAATTACTTATGATGTGCTTATAAGCACTATGGAAAATTATCCTGAAATTGCAAAATATGTTGTTGGTAATATTAAGTTTAATGTTATCAGAAGCCCTATTCTTCCAGTTGAGCCTTATAATGACCCTGGATATTTTGACGAGATTTTCAAGAGCGTTGCTTACGGCATACTTTTAGGACTGATTTTCTTACTTTTCTATACAGTTTTAAGAACTACAGTCCGAACCAAAAAGGATATAAGAAATAATCTTGATATTAAGTGTCTTGGAATAATTCCTCGTATCGTTATTAAGAAGAATTCAAAAGAAAGTATGGAACCACTGCTTATCAGCAGTAATTTAACTGATGACAGATTTTCTGACAGCATCAGGTCTTTAAGAAGTCTTCTTAAAAAGATGATGAGAAATGATAAAAAGGTTATTGCTGTTACAAGTACTATTGCTGATGAAGGTAAAACAACCGTTTGCGTTAATATGGCACTGTCATTTGCGTTAATTGGTAAAAAGGTACTTATTGCAGACTGCAATATAAACAGTTCGGGTGTGTTAGATGCACTTAATGTTAATGAGAATGAGTTGAATTATTCAATTGTTACTGATAAGTATAAAATCGCATATCTCGATAAACATAAAGTTTATGTGATGAAGATGGTTTCTGACGGAGATATGAAGGATGCTTTTAACAGTGATAATCTTGCAAATATCTTCTCCACGCTTAAGGTGGATTATGATATGATTTTTGTTGATACATCACCTTGTGGTGTTAATACAGATGCTTTGTTCGTATCGCAGGTTTCAGATGGTGTATTATATGTGATTTTACAGGATACTGTAAGAATTTCTAAAATTAAGGATAGTATAGATTCATTAACTTCTACTGGTTCTGAAATTTTAGGGTGTGTTTTAAATGGTGCTCAAACTAGTATTATGGGTTACGGATACTATAAAGCTTACAATAAATACGGCTATTATAAAAGATATGGTAAATACGGTGGCAAGTATGGTAAGTATGGTAAATATGGTAGCACCGAAGAATATGATTATGACTTCACTTTTGAAGATAGTATAGAGAATTAAAGGATATAGGAAAATGAGTAAATCTGAAGGCTTTACCACTCTCATTGTGAATATGATAAAAGAGTGGAAGTGGATAATGAAATATGCAAAAAAATATAGATTTATGTGTTTTATCTATATTTTATTCGGCTTGATTTCAACTGTTATGTCATTGTGCGTTTCAGTTGCATCAAAGTATCTTATCGATTCGGTTGTTTCACATACTAAGGAACAGCTGGTCACTTCCGCTACAATTGTTATTGCTCTTACTGTTTTTCAGTTCATATTCTCATCTGTATCTTCCTGGATAACGGCTAAGGTGAATTCAAAGGTTGATAACGAGGTAAGAGAAGATATTTATTCACATATTGTTACTGCTGATTGGCAGAAAATCGGTAAATATCATTCAGGTGATTTAATTAACAGACTTGAAAGAGATGTTTCAGCTGTTTCGTCGGGTGTTATTGGATTCATACCAAGTATGATTACTCGTTTTGTTCAGTTTTTTGGTTCTTTAGGTATAGTGCTTTATTATGACAGAACAATGGCGGTATTGGCACTTCTCAGTGCACCTTTCTTCTTTTTATCATCAAGATTGTTGATTAAGACTATAAGAAAATATAGTAAGGAAACAAGAAAAATTAACGGTGATGTTTTGTCATACTCGGAGGAGTCTGTTCAGAATATTCAGATTATTAAGGCATTTGACCTTACTAAGGATTACATAAGTAAATTTTCAGAATTACTTGATACTTACAGAAAAACTCGTCTTGAATATGAAAAGTTCAATATATTAATGACCTTGGTTTTTTCCGTTATCGGAATGATTGTTTCATATTTTTGTTATGGTTGGGGTGTTTACCGATTGTGGCAGGGCGTTATTACCTATGGCACAATGACTTTGTTTTTACAAATTTCAGGTACACTTTCATCTTCCTTTAATTCGTTGGCTTCACTGGCACCAAGTGCCATATCTGTTGCAACCTCTGCTGGCAGAATTATGGAAATAACAAGTTTCAAAACAGAAAAGGACGAACAAAGAGAAAAAGCTCTTGAAATAATTGACAAGGCTAAGAATACCGGCGTGGAAATTGAGTTCAGAAATGTTTCATTTGAATATCAAGACGGTGAAGCTCCTGTTTTGAAAAATATAGATTTAAAAATACTTCCGGGTGAAACAGTTGCACTTATCGGTGCTTCAGGTGAAGGAAAAACAACATTATTTAAGTTGATTTTAGGGTTGCTTGAGCCAACTGAGGGTGAAATCGTTTTCACTACTTCGCAAGGTGAGAGTATAAATACTTCTGACAGTACAAGACGCTTTTGTTCCTATGTTCCTCAGGATATAGGCGTATTTTCCGGTACTATTGAGGATAATTTGCGAATAGTAAAAAGCGATGCTACAGATGAGGAATTACAGAAAGTGTTACAGCAAGCAGAGCTTACATCTTTAATAAATTCTCTTCCTCAGGGAATTAAAACAGAGGTTAATGAGAACGGAGCCAATTTTTCACAGGGACAGCTTCAACGATTGGCAATTGCAAGGGCCCTTCTCAGAAAATCACTTGTGTTGCTTATGGATGAGGCAACATCTGCACTTGATTCACAGACAGAGTCAAGAGTGCTTGAAAATATTATGATATCAGAGCCGACACAAGCAAGAATTATTACAACTCACAGGGCTAGTATGCTTAAATATTGCAAGGCTGTGTATAAGATTATGGAAGACGGAACATTAGAAAAGCAATAGTTTTAGGAATATTGTGCAATCAGTTATATCTTTGTAACTTGCATAAAATGAGGGTAAAGAATATTCCTGAAAAATATTTGAGGTGGTGGTCAATTGAAAAAGATTTTGTTGACATGTACTGACTTAATGGCAGTTCAGTTTTTTACTGAACATATTAAGTATTGGCACGAAAAAGGATATTGTGTAGATTTGGTTTGTTCTCCGGTCGGAGATAGAGTCAATGAATTAGTTGAGTTTTTCAAGGATATTAAAAATGGCTCAATTAAAACAGTAGCTTTAGACAGAAGTCCTTTCAGAGTATCTAATGCTAATGGTTTTCTTCAATTGAGAAAAATTGCCCGAGATGAACATTATGATATTGTTGTTACTAATGAACCTGTAATGGGACTTTTAACAAGATTAGCATTCGCTGATAAAAAGGAAACAAAAGTTATATATATTGCCCATGGTTTTCATTTTTATAAGGATGGACCAAAGTTCAGTAATTTAATATATAAAGCAATTGAGAGTATTGCAGCACATTTTACCGACTTGCTTGTAACAATAAACAAAGAAGATTTTGAGGCTGCAAAAGAGTTCAGCTTAAGGAAAAACGGAAGGGTTCACCAAATACCTGGAATTGGCGTAAATACATCAAGATTCTATAAATCATCTGAAGATGAATGTGCGGAAATTCGTAAAGAGCTGGGACTGTACAGTGATGATTTTGTTGTTTCGATTGTTGGAGAATTGAATGATAATAAAAACCAAGAAACAATTATCAGAGCGATTGCATTGTTAAAGGATGAGTGTCTTGGGCTAAAGGCATTGATTATGGGAAAAGGCGAAAAAGCAGAGTATCTTGAACATTTATGCAGTGAATTGAATGTTGATGATAGAATTCAGTTTTTAGGTTACAGAAGCGATGTGGACAGGATTTTATCTGCTTGTGATTTAGGTGCTTCCGCAAGTATCAGGGAAGGTTTGGGACTGAATTTAATTGAGGAGATGGCATCGGGCTTACCGATTGTTGCATCTGATAACAGAGGTCATAAGGATGTTGTGACTGAAGATAGTGGCATTTTGGTAAAAGTAATCTCTGCTGATGAGTTTGCCAAGGCTATTCTGACCTATTATAACTCGTCTGAAAAATGTAAAACAGTTTCTAAAAACAATTTTGAACGATGTAAGCAATTTGATGTGGAGGTAGTAAAACCATTATTACTAAGCATCATTGAGGGTTAATAACGAAATGAAATACTCAGTAATTATTCCAGTTTATAATTCGGAAAAAACTATAAAAAGATGTATTGAGTCAATTATGTCACAAGAACGAAAAGATGTGGAAATTATAATTATAAATGATGGTTCCACAGATAAGAGTGAGAGTATTTGTCAAAATTTGCAGAACGAATATAACAACCTTGTATATATTTGTACGAAAAACGGCGGCGTTTCATCTGCCAGAAATTTGGGACTTTCCGTTGCAAAAGGAAAATATGTTATGTTTGTTGACAGTGATGATTATGTTGACAGCAAATGCTTTGAAATATTTGACAAATACACGCAAAGTGATGCGGATTATTATCAATTTGTTTTTTCAATTGAGGAAAAAGGTACAATTAAGACAGAAAGAGCGTGGCCTGAAAGCTGTGCAAATACTGAAGGTGAAAAAGAAGCCTTTATTATTGAAAGTGTAATTACGCGTTCAATCAATTCCTGTTGGGCAAAGCTATATAGGCGAGATGTTATAGAGAAAGAGAGTCTTAGATTTTGTGAAGAGCTTAGTGTGGGTGAGGACCTTACATTTGTCTTTACATTCTTGCTCTCAGCAGACAGGATTGAGAGAATTGGAAGAAATGTCTATTTTGTAGATGTTAGCAACAAGGAGTCTCTTTCCAGAAGATATAGGGAAAATCTTTCTGAACAGTTGATTTGTGTTTATGAAAGTATGTTCAATGCTCTGGAAAAAAGCAACATAGATGTAGAGTCTGTAAAAAAATCTTTAGTATGGCTTCATTATAGAAATGCTTATTCTGTGGTAAACGACCTTTCAAAAAGTAATTTAGGCTTTTGGGAACGAAGAAAAAAACTGTTGGATATGTGCAGATTGTTTAACAGTAAAAAGATTGCTCCTGTAGGCTTAAAATGTAAGATAATATCAATTCCAGTAAGATTCAAGCTTGTTGGTATAGTGGATATAATTTTCAGAGTGTTTAATAAATTGAAATAATAAGGAATTATTATGAGAGTTTTAGAAATTGCAGCTTCTTTAAGAATAGGAGGAGCTGAAAAAATAGCACGTGATATAGGATTTTACCTTGCTTCTGATTCTTATCAAATCGATTATGTGGTTTTTGGTGACGAAATCGGAGAATACGAAAAGGAACTAATAAACAAAGGATGTAATGTTTATCATTTATCCCAACCTTCGTCAGGCTATATTAATTATCTGAAAGAGCTTTACAAATTGATTAAGGACAACGGATATAATGTTGTTCATGCTCATACAATGTTTAATTCTGGTTGGGCGATGCTTGTAGCAAAAATATGTGGAGTGCCTGTAAGAATTTCGCATTCTCACAGTGTGGATGCTCAACCCGGTAAAAGTCGAATTCAAAGATTGTATGAAAAAGTTATGCAACTTATAATAGTAAACCTTTCAACACATTATGTAGGTTGTGGTATAAAAGCGGGAGAAACGCTTTTCGGCAAAAAAAGATACCATAAGAAAGGTATCACTATTCTTAATGGTATAGATACAAAAAAGTTCGCTTTTAGTGAAGAAAATCGTGAAGAAATAAGAAAAAAACTTGAAATTACAGATAACTTTGTTATAGGTCATGTGGGACATTTAGCAGAAGTGAAAAATCAAAGTTTTTTGATAAATCTGATGCCTGAAATATTAAAAAAGAAGAAAAATGCCAAACTTCTTTTTTTAGGTGAGGGCGAAGATAGACAAAAATTGGAGAAGCAGATTGCGGACCTTGATTTATCTGAAAATGTAATAATGACAGGTAATGTTACAGATGTACACAAATATTTGAGTGCAATGGACGCTTTTGTATTTCCGTCACTGTACGAGGGTATGCCTCTTTCGGTTATCGAGGTGCAGACTAACGGATTGCCTTGTGTGATGAGCGACAATATTCCTGAAGATGTTATATTAACTGATTTAATAAGAATATTTTCACTGAATGAGTCGGCAGATATATGGGTTGATGCTATCTGTGATTCTCGAAGATGCATTCCGAATAAATACGAAGAAGTAATTAAAAATTTAGATTTAGACAGCAAAAAAATGACAGATAAAATTGCTGGTATTTATTGTGATAATTAAGTATGATTAAAATTTTGTTTTTTATAGAGACTTTATCCGGTGGCGGAGCAGAAAAAGTGCTTCAAAACCTTGTTAACAATATGGATAAAGAAAAATTTGATATTACTGTTCAAACTGTATGGAAAGAAGACTCTGAAAAGTATCTGGACAAAAATATCAAATATAAATACATATATCCCTGTTATTCAAAATTAAATAATTATAAATACAGACTCGGTGTTCTTTTGAAAACAATTTACCCTATACATATTAAGGATAATTATGATGTGGAGGTTGCTTATCTTGAATGTGGTGCTACAAAGGTAATTTCAACATCAACCAATAAAAGAGCAAAGAAAATTGCTTGGGTTCATTGTGATTTGTCTAAAAAGATAAGTAATATTAATGAGTTTAAGAAGAAAAGTGTGAACTGGTACAAGAAGTTTGATAAGGTTGTATGTGTTTCCAGTGATGTGGAAAAAAGTTTCAAAAGCATATATGGAAATGAATATGATACTGAAGTTATATACAATGTTATAGATGATTACAGCATTAAAGGAAAAGCAGATGAAATAGTGGAGGATTATTCCTTTGATGAAAAATCTCCCACAATTGTATCTGTGGGCAGACTTTCAAAACAAAAAAGATTCGACAGGCTGATTAAGGCTCATAAACGACTTTTGGATAAGGGTATTTCAAACAATCTCTTAATAATCGGCGAGGGTGACGAAAGGGTAAACTTAGAACAAACCATTATTTCATACGGTGTTCAGAATACAGTTACTCTTGCAGGATTTAAAGGCAATCCATACCCCTATATTAAAAATGCAGATTTATTAGTATGTTCATCAGATTATGAAGGTTTTTCTTCATTTGTGGCAGAGGGGCTTATATTAGGAAAAGCTATTGTTACAACTAAATGTACCGGAATGAAGGAACTTTTAGGGAACTCACAATACGGAATAATAACTGAGTATGATTCAAAAGCGTTATCGGAAGGAATAAAAAAACTATTGTCCGATAAGAGTTTAAAAGAAGAATATGAAAGAAACGCTGTGGAAAAAGCCAAAAGTTTTTCAATTAGGGTTTCAGTTAAATCAGCAGAGGATTTGTTTTCCATATAATAAAACTTGAAAGGAGACAGCATGGAAAGTTTAGAATACTATTTACTTTTAGTTGCAATTATGGCTTTTGGCGTTTTAATGCCACAAGGCGCAAAAGACAGAAAGCAATATATTGTAATAATGGCTGTTCTCCATTCACTTTTGTCTGGCTTAAGGCATCCGTATCTAACTGGTGATATGCAATCCTATTGCTATATGTATCATGATTTTGCCCACCTGGGATGGTTCAGCGAAACGGTTTTTCAGAAAGGCAAAAACTTTGGTTTTAACTGGTTACTGAAGTTTTTTTCGCTCATGACTAATGACGAATATCAAGTATTTCTTATAATAGTAGCTATATTTATAGAGGTTGTGGTAGCGTATTTAATTTATAAATATTCACCCCTTCCCTGGCTCAGCTTTTTAGTATGGAATTGTATGGGATTTTATTCCTTTGGTTTCAGTGCAATTAAGCAATCAATAGCAATGGGGCTTATAATGATAGCTTTTATTGGTATTATGGAAGAAAGACCGAAGCAGTTTGTAGTGTTTACTGTGTTGGCCACCTTTCTTCATCAGCCTGCACTTATATTTTTACCAGCATATTATTTATCAAAGCGGAAATTCACCTTACAAACACTTTTAATCTATGTTTGTAGTGCGACAGTTATATTTGTTAATAAAAATCAAATAGTAAAGCTGATGCAGGATTTTTATTATGAAGAGGGTATTATAGGTGATACTGCAGATTTAGGCGGACGTTTCTTTTTAATAGTCCTGTTTATAATAGTCGGTTTCTTTTTTAGAGGCTTTAATGGTAAGTATTTTTCAAAGGTTGCAAATTTGATTGTTGTTGCCGCAGTTTTACAAATGTTTTCGGGCTTTGATAATGTTTTCACAAGACTTACAGACTACTATTTACAATTCCTTATTCTTTTTATTCCACTTTCCTTTGCAGACTATAGGGATGAAAAACTTGTTGGAATAAATGAAGGTATTCGTTTAGATATTCCGGCAAAATTAAAGATGATAATTATTATTTTTATGGTTGCGTTCCTTATTTGGTTTTATCATACATGTTATATTGATGTAGATATTATCCCTGTTGATGACTATACAAACTACAGATTTTTCTGGGAGGAGTGGGGTTTAGATGTTAGTTAGCGTAATAATTCCTGCGTTTAATTGCGAAAACAGTATCGAACACACGGTTGACAGTATAGTTTCTTCTGGTTTAATAGATTATGAAATAGTTATAGTTAACGATGGTTCTACAGATAATACAGCGGTTGTTTGTAATTTCCTTTGTGAAAAATATGACTTTATTAAATATTCAGAGCAGGAAAATAGTGGTGTTTCTGCAGCGAGAAATAAAGGAATAAATATTGCAACAGGTGAATATATTATGTTTTTCGATGCAGACGATACTGCTGAGGAAAACACTTTTTCAGAATGTGTTGACATAATCAAAAGTCAAAAACCTGATATTCTTGTTTACGGTATGAACTTTGATTATTATAAAAATGGTAAGCTTTACAGAAGAGATAAATTGGTGCCCGAACAGACTGGCATACTTAATAAAACCAAAATCAAAGAAGAACTTGAAAGTTTATATAACACAAACTCTCTTTCATCATCATGTAACAAAATCTACAAAGGAACTTTGATTACTGATAATAATATCAGATTTAATACAAAGTATTTTTTAATGGAGGACTTTTTGTTTTCTTTAGAGTGCTTAAAGATGTGTGAAAATATATATTGCTTACCAAAAGCTTTATATTGCTACAAACTGTCTGAAAACGAAAAAAATGCCTTTAACAGATTAAAAAGAATAGATGATTTGTGTGAGTATGTTTCACCTTTTAAAATAGCTATTAATGAATTAAATTCTGGTGAAAAGGGGAATACCCTGTTTAATAATTTCTTTTTTATGATTCTTTCGCAAAAGATGTATTATGCAAATAAAAAGGAAATTCAAAAGATTTCAGAAAATTTAAAGAGTAATAATATTTTCAAGGAAATCAAGCAGGATGAAATTCCTGATATGTACATAGGCCTTTTTAATAATATTAAAGAAGCACGATATTCTAAAATAAGATTATCGAATTTGAAAATTCAAATAAGGCATAAGATAGCGGTTTTTGTAAAAAGCATATTAAAAAATATAAAAAAATAAGAGGTTTATTATGGGAATAGATTTTGTTATCCTTTGGGTTGATGGTAATGACCCGAAATGGCAAAGTGAAAAATCTAAATATGATTCCAATGTTAATGATGACAGTAACTCTACAAATCGTTATCGTGATTGGGGTCTGCTTCCATATTGGTTCCGAGGTGTAGAAAAATTCACTCCTTGGGTAAACAAAATACATTTTGTTACATGGGGACATATTCCTGACTTTCTTAATACCGAAAATCCGAAACTGAATATAGTAAATCATAAGGATTTTATTTCCAACGAATATTTACCTACTTTCAGTTCACACGCTATTGAAATGAATATCCATCGTATACCTGGTCTTTCGGACAAGTTTGTTTATTTTAATGATGATATGTTCGTGATTCGTCAGATGAGTGAAAAGTCATTTTTCAATGATGGCTTACCTTGTACATACGGTGGCGAAGTTCCTATGGCATTCCATGGAGATACAGGTATATGGCAACATGCGGCGGTTAATGGCTTAGGAGTTATAAACAACCACTTTAGTAAAAAGGAGCAAGTAAAAAGCTTCAATAAAAAGTATATAAATTCGGGCTATAGATGGCAGGACAATGTAAGAACTTTTGTGTTAGAAAAGCTTTTCCCTGATGACTTTTTAGGATTTAAAAACCTTCATGCTCCTGGAGCGTATTTAAAAAAGACCTTTGAAGAAGTATGGGAAAATGAAACCGACTTGCTTAATAGAACAAGTTCTCATAAATTCCGAACTGCAGATGATGTTAACCAATGGGTAATGCTTTGGTGGCAAATAGCAAGTGGAAACTTTAATCCTTATAACACAGATAACCTTGTTTGTTCGGTTAATGAAAACACATCGGATATTGTATGTAATGCTATTAAAAACCAAAGTAACGATATGATATGCGTAAATGATGGTGCAGATGAGAAGAGTTTTCAGCGTCTTTCGGACGAATTAAAATCTGCATTTGAAACTATTTTACCGGAGAAGAGTAGCTTTGAAAAATAAGAAGAAAATTATTTTTGTTACCCAAGCTTTATGGATTGGCGGAATAGAAACAGCCCTTGTAAATCTTATTAACAGACTTGATTACAATAAATATGATGTAACCTGCCTTATTACGCAAAATTATCTTGATATGGCAGACAGGTTAACAAAAAAATGCAAGCTTATTGTGGCTGACAGGCAGAGTCCTGTTACATTTTCAAATCCATACAAGTTTAAAAAAATATATGATATATTAGAAGAACCCCAAGGGGCTACACGCTTTCGCCGTTTGATTTGGCGTATACTGAATATTTTGTTCAAAGCCTTGGAAAATCATCTTTATTCTGATTATATAAAAGAGCAGATGAAGGATGAACACTTTGATACAGCAGTTATATACAGTGATAGGGTGGCAGAAATAGCAGTTAAGGCTATAAAGGCAAAAAAAAATTTGATGTTTTATCACCATGGCGCAATACGAAAAGAATATCATGACCGTTACGGTTATGAAAAAAGTGAAAAGATAATTGCGGTATCAGATAATATTGCCAAAAATTTGAAAGCGTACAGAAAGAAATATGCTGACAAGATAGTTACGGTTAATAATGTCATAGACATAGATTCAATTATAGAAAAGAGCAAAGAATCTATTGAAAATGACTTTTTTTCGGAACACAACTTTAATATAGTTTCATGCGGAAGATTATCGCCTGTTAAGGGTTTAAACCTTGCCATAGAAGCTGTTGCAAAGCTTGTTAATGAAGGGTACACAGATATTAATTGGTACATAGTTGGCGGAGGACCAATTGAAAAGGACATAAAAAAACAGATAGCAGAACTTAAAATGGAAAAGCATATTTTTATGTTGGGAATGAAAAATAACCCTTATCCATATATGAAAAAGTGCGATTTGTTTATTCAACCAAGTTTATTTGAAGGATTTAGCCTTTCAATAATGGAGGCTAAAATTCTCGGAACACCGATTCTTGCAACATATGCAGCGGCAGGCACTCAGATTGAAAACGGAAATGATGGCTTTTTATGTGAAACTAATGAAAAATCTATTTACGAAAACATTTTAGAGTTATATAAAAACAGAGAACAACTTGAGAGTTGTAAAAGTGCTTTGAAAAATTGTGATTTTGAGAGTAAGAATAAGCAAATTGTATCCTGCTTTGAAGAAATGCTTTAGATAGGTATAATTAATAAATTTTTGAATATGCCACAGAAGATGCAGAGGCGTGTCAGATAACGGCTTTGAAGGTGCATAATGATTCTAAGAAATAAAAGGTGAGTGAAAAAATGAATCAAAAAAAAGTAATAATGTATGCTCATGGTTCTGCGTACAATCATGGATGTGAGGCAATCGTTCGCTCAACTGTTGATTTGTTATCTTTAGAAAAAGAAAAGACATTATTGTTTTCAAATAAAATTCAGGGCGATTTGGATTATGAGCTTGACAATATAGTAAAGGTTGAGCCGATTAACGAGACCCCTGTTGAACATAATTCACCCTTGGGGATTGTTTACAGAGCTTGCTCGCATCTGTATAGTGACCACGAAAAAATGTATTACAGATTCTTTGGTAAAAAAAGATTTGAGTATATGTATAATCAAGGGGAGGTTGCCTTCTCTATTGGTGGAGATAACTATTGCTATCCAGGTGAAATAGAGGCGTTAGGAACAAAGAATTATTGGCTTAATAAAAAGGGAACGAAAACTGTTTTATGGGGTGCCACACTTCCTGAAGAGTATATGACACCAAATGTTATAGAGGATTTAAACAGATATTCTTTAATTTGTGTCAGGGAAAGTAATTCACTTGAACTGTTGAAAAAATATTCCATAAAAGCAAAAGCTGTTCTCTCTCCTGACCCTGCATTTGCCTTAAAGCCTCAGGAAACAGCGTGGGAAAATCGCAATAAGGATATAATAGGAGTTAATATAAGTCCTTTTGTTTTTAATTGTTCCAAGGATGATATTGGATTAAAAAATTATATTACAATGGTACGTTGGATTTTAGCTGAAACAGATTTTGATGTTGCACTAATACCACATGTTGTTTTTCCGAACACAAAAAACAATGATGTGCTTTATGCGAACAAGCTGAAGGAAAGCTTTATTGATGAGCCAAGAGTTTTTGTTGTAGATGATGGGTACAATTGTTGTCAATTAAAGTCCTTGATTTCAAAATGCAGAATATTTGTTGGCGCAAGGACACATTCAACAATTGCTGCATATTCAACGGGTGTGCCAACGCTTGTAGTTGGTTATTCTGAAAAGTCCATAGGTATTGCTAAGGATTTATTCGGTACGGCAGAAGGGTATGTTTGCAGTGTTCAGAATATGGAAGAAGAAGCACAGCTTTTAAATAATTTTAAGCATTTACTTAATAATGAACAAAAGACAAGACGTTTTTTAAAAGACAGAATCCCCGAATATATAGCAGACCACAAATATTGTGTAGATGCAGTCAATGAGTTATTATTCAGATAAGAGGTAAAAATGAACGAGAAATTTACAACAGTTATTCAACCTAAAACAGGTTGGTTTGATTTACATTTAAAAGAATTATTGCAGTATCGTGACCTTATATTTTTGTTTGTAAAAAGGAATTTTGTTTCCCAATACAAACAAACAGTATTAGGACCACTTTGGGCAATTATACAACCACTTCTTACAACGGTTGTTTTTACTTTAGTTTTTGGTAATATTGCAGGTCTTGCAGCAGATGGTGTCCCTTCATTTATATTCTACCTTTCCGGTACAATCCTTTGGACATATTTTAGCCAATGCCTAACACAAACAGCAAACACCTTTGTAGCGAACAGACAAACTCTCGGTAAGGTATACTTTCCTCGTCTTGTGATGCCAATATCTACTGTTATGTCAAATTTAATATCTTTGGCAATCCAGTTTGCGTTTATGGTTATATTCCTTGTGTTTTATACTGTAACTAATCAAGGCTGTCATCCTAATTTATATATTTTAATGACTCCTTTAATTATTTTACAGTTGGCGCTCCTTAGTCTTGGATGTGGTATTATAATTTCCGCACTTACAACAAAATACCGTGACCTTGCAATGCTCGTTTCTTTTGGTATTCAGCTTTGGATGTACGCTTCTCCTGTTGCGTATGATATGAATAGTATGGCGGTGTTTGCTCCTGGCGGTAAATATCATACACTTATTATGTTGAATCCAATAACGCCTATCGTACACCTGTTCCGTTATGCATATCTGGGACTGGGTGAAATTGAATGGCTTTTCTACGGCATAAGCTGGCTTGTTACCCTTGTTGTTTTATTTATAGGCATTATACTTTTCAGCAGGGTCGAAAAGACCTTTATGGATACTGTTTGATGGGTGAAGAAATGGAAAACATAGCAATTAAAATAGAAAATGTATCAAAGGAATACCGTCTCGGTGCAATTGGTGGTGGTACACTTAGGGGAGATATACAAAGCTTTTGGGCTAAAATCCGCCATAAGGAAGACCCCAATGCAATCATAGGCGAAGAAAAAGACGGACTCTCCAAGGGCGATAAATTTATGGCCCTTAATGGGGTTTCCTTTGAGGTTAAAAAGGGCGAAGCCCTTGGAATAATCGGTCATAATGGTGCGGGTAAATCCACTCTTTTAAAGCTTCTCTGCCGAGTAACAGCACCTACGGACGGTAAAATATCTTATGACGGCAGAATTGCATCAATGCTTGAGGTAGGCACAGGCTTCCATCCGGAGCTTACAGGTCGCGAAAATGTTTATATGAACGGCGCAATTCTCGGTATGACAAAAGCTGAAATTGATGAGAAATTTGATGAAATCGTTAAATTTGCCGAAATGGAAAAGTTTATAGATACTCCCGTTAAACGATATTCAAGTGGTATGTACGTTAAACTTGCCTTCTCTGTTGCAGCACATCTTGACTCTGAAATTATGATTATGGACGAGGTCTTGGCAGTTGGTGATATGGCATTTCAGAAAAAATGTCTTGATAAAATGCGTGATGCGGCACAACTTGAAGGTAGAACTGTTCTATATGTAAGTCACAATATGAACACCATCCGTCAGCTTTGCGACAGATGTATAGTCTTAAGTAAAGGTAAAGTTATTTTTGATGGAAATGTTGAGGATGCCATTGAGGTTTATATGGGTCAAGGAATTGAAACACCTGCTAATGTAGACCTTTCAAATACCAAGAGAACACAAGCAAACCTTGTAGATGGTGTAAAATTAAAAGAAATATAAGAAGATTGCTCCTGGAAAATGGGCTAGAGTTTTTGACAAAGAAGGCCGTGGAACTAATATTGCAATTGGTAAACTGATTGCAAAGGTTCAGAAGATTGATAATG
>JAZQUC010000209.1:0-9483 GCA_045631075.1 Candidatus Fimenecus sp.
CTTCTTGCTATGGCATGTGAAAAATTAGGTTGCCCTGCAGTTTCACTTCTCGGCTGGCAGGCAGGTTTTAACACAAGCTCCGCTTATGGTGTGGCTCGTATCAAGAATGTTAAAACTGATAGACTTCGTTCAGAAATAGACCGTCACAATATCGTTATTGTGGCAGGTTTCCAAGGTATTAACAAATATGACGACTTGACAACTCTTGGTCGTGGCGGCTCCGACACAAGCGCAGTTGCAATTGCAGCAGCTCTTCGTGCTGACCGTTGCCAAATTTTCACTGATGTTGAGGGTGTTTATACAGCTGACCCAAGAAAAGTTGAAAATGCAAAGAAGCTTCAGGAAATCACTTATGATGAAATGCTTGAACTTGCAACTTTGGGTGCACAGGTGCTTAATAACCGTTCAGTAGAAATGGCAAAGAAATATAATGTTGAGTTAGAAGTTCTCTCAAGTCTTAAGAGAGTACCAGGTACAATCGTTAAGGAGGTTACCAAAATGGAAAAAATGCTTATTAGAGGTGTTACAAAAGATACAGATGTAGCACGTATTTCAATTACTAAAATTCCAAACACACCAGGTGTTGCTTTCAAGCTTTTTGATGCTCTTGCAAAGCGCAAAATCAATGTTGACATTATTTTACAGTCAGTTGGCCGTGACAGCACAAAGGATATTACATTCACAGTTGCTAAAGGCAATGCTGACGAAACAATCGAGTGCGTTAAGAGCATTTTCGATATTGAAGATGATGCAATCATTTGCGACACATCAGTTGCAAAAATCTCAATCGTTGGTGCAGGTATGGAATCTCATCCAGGCACAGCATCAAAAATGTTTGAGGCTCTTTATGAAAGAGACATCAACATTGATATGATTGCTACAAGCGAAATTAAAATTTCAGTTCTTATTAACCTTGAGGATGCTGACCGTGCAGTCAGCGCAATTCACAAGGCTTTCTTCCCTGCGGAATAAGTGTGCCTAAAGAGAGAAACTTTAAAGAAAAAAGTTTCTCTCTATTTTATAAAGAATTTTAATGTGAAGGAGATATAAAAAATGACAGACAAGTTTGTAAAAGAAGGTCTTACCTTTGATGACGTGCTTCTCATCCCTGCAGAAAGTAACGTTCTTCCAAGTGATGTTGATATTTCAACACAGCTTACAAAAACAATTAGATTAAACACACCAGTTATCACAGCAGCTATGGATACTGTTACTGAAAGTAATATGGCTATCGCTATTGCTCGTGAAGGTGGTATCGGTATTATCCATAAGAATATGTCAATTGATGCTCAGAAGGCACAGGTTGATAATGTTAAGAGAAGTGAAAACGGCGTTATCAATAACCCATTCTTCTTGTCACCTGAAAATACTGTAGAAGAAGCTGACAATCTTATGCACCGTTATAAGATTTCAGGTGTGCCTGTATGTGACGAAAACGGCAAACTTGTTGGTATCCTCACAAATCGTGATATGAGATTTATTTCTGATTATAGTGGAAAAATCAAGGATTTCATGACAAGTGAAGGTCTTGTTACTGCTCCTGTTGGAACAAGCCATGACGAAGCAAAGCAGATTCTTATGAAGCACAAGATTGAAAAGCTTCCATTGGTTGATGAAGCAGGTTTCTTAAAGGGTCTTATCACAATTAAAGATATTGAAAAGGCAGTTAAATATCCAAACTCAGCAAGAGACTCTATGGGCAGACTTCTTTGTGGTGCTGCTGTTGGTGCTACTGCTGACGTGCTTGACCGTGTAGCTGCTCTTATTGAAGCAGGCGTTGATATGGTTACACTTGACTCTGCTCATGGTCACAGCCAGGGTATTATCAATGCAGTTGCTAAGGTTAAGGCTGCTTACCCTGACCTTCCTCTTATCGCAGGTAATATTGCTACTGCAGAAGCAACAAAAGCTCTTATTGATGCAGGTGCAGACTGTGTTAAGGTTGGTATTGGTCCTGGTTCTATCTGTACAACTCGTGTTGTTGCAGGTATCGGTGTTCCACAGATTACTGCTGTTTATGATTCAGCTAACGAAGCAGCAAAGCACGGAATTACAGTAATTGCTGACGGTGGTATCAAGTATTCAGGTGAAATCGTTAAGGCTATTGCTGCGGGTGCTTCTGCTATCATGGTTGGTTCACTTGTTGCAGGTTGTGAAGAATCACCTGGTGAAAGCGAAATCTATCAGGGACGTCAGTTCAAGGTTTATCGTGGTATGGGTAGTATTGCTGCTATGAACAATGGTTCAAAGGACAGATACTTCCAGGCAAACAACAAGAAACTCGTTCCAGAAGGTGTTGAAGGTCGTGTACCTTACAAGGGACCTCTTTCAGATACAATTTATCAGCTTATGGGTGGTCTTAAAGCTGGTATGGGTTACTGTGGTTGTGCTACAATCGAGGAACTTAAGACAAAGACAAAGTTCATCAGAATTACAAATGCTGGTCTTCAGGAAAGCCATCCTCATGATATTTATATCACTAAGGAAGCTCCTAACTATTCAAGAAACGTATAAAATATTATAATTTAAGGAATTTAGAAAAATGTTTGAAAATTTAATCGATTCTATCGGATTTATAAATGATACTGACCCTGAAGTAGCTGCTGCTATGGGTCTTGAGCTTAAAAGACAGAGAGAAAATCTTGAGCTTATCGCAAGTGAAAATATTGTTTCTCCTGCTGTTATGGCTGCCATGGGTAGTGTGCTTACAAACAAATATGCAGAAGGTTACCCTGGAAAGAGATACTATGGCGGATGTCAGCATGTTGATATTGTAGAAGATATTGCTCGTGACAGACTTAAGAAGCTTTTCGGCGCAGCTTATGCAAACGTTCAGCCACATTCAGGTGCACAGGCAAATATGGCAGTTTATTTCGCTCTCATTCAGCCAGGTGACACAGTTATGGGTATGAATCTTGCTGAAGGTGGCCATTTAACTCACGGCTCACCTGTTAATATGTCAGGTAAGTACTATAATTTCGTGCCTTATGGTGTTGACGAAAACGGTTTCCTTGATTATGAAGCTTTTGAAGCAAAGGCAAAAGAGTGCAAACCAAAGCTTATCGTTGCAGGTGCTT
This sequence comes from Candidatus Fimenecus sp., assembly GCA_045631075.1. Taxonomy (GTDB): domain Bacteria; phylum Bacillota; class Clostridia; order Oscillospirales; family Acutalibacteraceae; genus Fimenecus. The sequence goes on from JAZQUC010000209.1 coordinate 3,078, forward strand.
CTGCATATCCAAGAACAATTGACTTTGAGAAGATGGCAAACATTGCTCACAGTGTTGGTGCTTACTTTATGGTTGATATGGCTCATATTGCAGGTCTTGTTGCAGCGGGTCTTCATCCATCTCCTGTACCATATGCAGATGTTGTTACATCAACAACTCATAAGACTCTTCGTGGTCCTCGTGGTGGTATCATTCTTTGTAAAGATGAAGAATTCGGTATGCAGTTCAATAAGGCTATTTTCCCAGGTACACAGGGTGGTCCTTTAATGCATATTATTGCAGGTAAGGCAGTTTGCTTTGGTGAAGCATTGAAGGATGACTTCAAGGCATATCAGCAGAGAGTGATTGACAATGCAAAGGCATTGGCAGAAGGTCTTACAAAGAGAGGTATTAACCTTGTATCAGGTGGTACAGATAATCACCTTATGCTCGTTGACCTTCGTTCAGTTGGTATTACAGGTAAAGAACTTGAACACAGACTTGACGAAGTTCATATTACTGCTAACAAGAATGCTATTCCAAATGACCCTGAAAAGCCATTTGTTACAAGTGGTGTAAGAATTGGTACTCCTGCTGTTACTACAAGAGGTCTTCAGGTTGAAGATATGGACAAGATTGCAGAGTTCATTTATCTTGCAGCAACTGATTTCGAAAATCAGAAAGAATACATTACAAACGGCGTTGCAGAAATCTGCAAAAAATATCCTTTATATGAATAATTCATAAATCAACAACCCCACTGCATAAACTTTAAAAAATGCAGTGGGGGATTACTATGAAATTTACCAAAATGCACGGTGCAGGGAATGATTATATTTACATTGATTGTTTTCATGAAAATGTCGAAAACCCTTCTGAATTGTCAAAAAAATTAAGTGACAGGCATTTTGGAATCGGTGGTGACGGTGTTGTGCTGATAAGTCCGTCAGATAATGCCGATTGTTTTATGGATATTTATAACGCAGATGGTTCCCGTGCACAGATGTGCGGAAATGCTGTTCGTTGTACTGCAAAATACATATATGACAACAGAATAAAAAATAAAACCATCACAGTTGATACACTCAGCGGAATAAAAAATATAGAGATTTTAGCCGATTGTTGCCGTGTGAATATGGGAAAGCCGATTTTTAACGGCAGACTTATTCCTACCCGTTATGGTGATGGTATCGTAAGTGGAAAAATCTTGAACATTGATAATAGGGATTATCAAATTACTTGCCTATCTATGGGAAATCCCCATTGTGTAACATTTTGCGATAATATTGATAAACTTAATCTTGAAAAAATTGGTCCGTTGTTTGAACGACACGAAATGTTTCCTGAAAGAATAAACACGGAATTTGCAGAAGTTATAGATAATAACTATGTGAAAATGCGTGTGTGGGAACGCGGTAGTGGTGAAACACTTGCTTGTGGCACAGGTGCGTGTGCTGTTTGTGTTGCATCAGTTATAAACGGATATTGTACAAGAAATGAAGAAATTATTATTCAGACCAAGGGTGGCATTTTAAGTGTCCAATGGAATGAAAATGGTAATGTGTATTTAACAGGTGAAGCACAAAAAGTGTTTGACGGTGAAATATAAATCGTAAAAAATATTGTCGGAGGGACAATTATGAAAATAAATGACAACTTTTTAAAAATTCAGAGTTCATACCTTTTCTCAAATATTGCAAAAAAGGTAAATGCTTATGTTGCAGCTAATCCGGACAAGCCAATTATCCGTCTTGGTATCGGTGACGTTACTCGTCCACTTGCAGATGCTTGTATTGAAGCTATGCATAAGGCTGTTGACGAAATGGCAAATGAAAAAACATTTATGGGTTATCCACCTGAATATGGTCACAAATGGCTTTTAGATGCTATCAATGAAAATGACTATAAGGCTCGTGGTGTTGAACTCGACAATAGCGAAATTTTTGTTTCAGACGGTGCAAAGAGTGACTGTGGTAACATTGGTGACATTTTCTCAACTGATAATAAGGTTGCTGTTTGTGACCCTGTTTATCCTGTTTATGTTGATACAAATGTTATGAGTGGTCGTTCAGGCGATAAGACTCAGGAAGGCTGGAGCAATATCTATTATATGCCATGTAATGCAGAAAATAATTTCTTACCTGAACTTCCAAAGGAAAAGGTTGACATTATCTACCTTTGCTTCCCTAATAATCCAACAGGTATGGCTGCTACAAAGGATGAGCTTAAAAAATGGGTTGACTATGCAAACGAAAATGGTGCAGTAATCCTTTTTGACTCTGCTTATGAAGCATTTATCACAGAAGAAAATGTTCCTCATTCAATTTATGAAATCGAGGGTGCAAAGAGCTGTGCTATCGAGTTCAGAAGCTTCTCAAAGACAGCAGGTTTTACAGGTGTTCGTTGCGGTTATACAGTTGTTCCACACGATATCAAGGTTGACGGTGTTGAACTCAACGCACTCTGGGCTCGTCGTCAGGCAACAAAGTTCAACGGTGTTTCATATATTACACAGAGAGCTGCAGAAGCAGTTTATAGCGAAGAAGGTAAAAAGCAGGTTCGTGAAATTATTGCATATTATCAGAACAATGCAAAGATTATCTATAACGGACTTAAGGAATGCGGCTTCACAGTTTACGGTGCAGTTAACTCACCTTATGTATGGCTTAAAACTCCTGACGGAATGTCAAGCTGGGAATTCTTTGACACACTTCTTGAAAACATTCAGGTTGTTGGTACTCCTGGTGAAGGCTTTGGCCCAAGTGGTGAAGGTTATTTCAGACTCACAGCATTTGGTTCAACAGAAAATACAATTAAAGCAGTTGAAAGAATCAAGAATTATTTTGCAAAATAACAAGAAAATTGGCAGTACGGTTTGTACTGCCTTTTTATATGAGAATATTGGTAGTTGATTTGTTTATAGACAATATGATATAATTGTGTCAATAAAACAAAGGTGGTAATATTTATGAAAAAGATAATTTCGGTTGTTTTAGCACTTGTATTGATTTGTTCTGCTTTTTGTGTAACTGCATTTGCAAGTGGCAGAATTGGTGATGCAAATGGTGATGGTAAACTTTCTGCCGTTGATGCTCGTATGGTTTTACAGCATGTGGCTGGTGTTAAAACTATTGAAGATACATCAAACCTTGATGTAAGCAAAGATGGTAAAATTTCAGCAATAGATGCAAGAATTATCCTTCAAGTTGTTGCAGGAATTCATGAAGACCCTATAAATGAAGAGCATTTTAATATGTTTGTAGAATCCTTTAACGGCGTAAAGGAAAATGCTTCTTCTGCAACAATTGTTTCAATTAATGTTTATGAATCTGAGCCATATTCAGGACCAAAGGAATTCAAAGAGGATTACGAAGCAATGCTTAAGGAAACTGTTGGTGAACAGGTTGTTAATCAGACATATACAGGTGCAGATATTAAAGCAAACTTCCCACCTGCAGGCGCAACTTGTAGTCTTGCTTATGATGAGGTAAAAGATTTTCAGTTTACAGAAACAGAAAATTATTATGAGATTTCATTCAAGGTAAATGGTGAAACAAATCCAACACGCGGTAAGGGTGTTGGTGCGGTTGCAAGCATTATTACAAAAGAAGAGCTTGAAGCATTTATGAAAAATGAAATTGACCCTGAAATGAGTGACGAAGATTTCCGTGCAATTATGAAGGTGAACAGCAGATATAATGATATTACTGTTAAGGCTACAATCGACAAGGCAACAGGTAATATGATTGAATATTATGTTGATGCTCCATATGTTATGGAAATAAATATGGCAGAAATACTTAAAATGAATATCGGTATCGGCACAGCAGAAACCTGGAAAATCGCATATTAAGAAAAAATTAAGGGACTTGCTCAATTGAGCAAGTCCCTTTTTATATGGTTGTTTATATTGTTTTTGCCAATTCTTTGATATATGCTTTGAATTCTTCACCGATTTCAGGGTGTTTAAGAGCAACCTCACAGTTTGCCTTCATAATACCCATTTTATTGCCCATATCATAGCGTGTACCGTCATAATCAAGAGCAATAACACCTTCGGTCTGTGCAAGTGTTTTCATAGCGTCAGTAAGCTGTAATTCGCCACCTGCACCCTTTGGTGTGTTTTCAAGAATCTGGAATATTTCTGGTGGCATAACAACTCGACCAAGAATAGAGTAGTTTGACATAATTTCTTCAGGCTTTGGCTTTTCAATCATATCTGTACAATTGAAAACCTTATCTTCAATTGGTTCAACCTGAAGTGAACAGTATTTGGTAACATCCTTTGCAGGAACTTCCTTAACACCAACAACGCCTTTACCATATTTTTCATAAGCGTCAATAAGCTGTTTTGTGACAGGCTCGTTGTCAGAAATAAAAACATCGTCACCGTAAAGAATTGCGAAAGGCTCGTCACCCACAAAGTTTTTTGCACAAAGCACGGCATGACCTAATCCGCCTGTTTCTTTTTGACGAAGGAAATATGTGTTGCAAAGCTTGGAACATTCAACAACAGAATCATAAAGGTCCTTTTTATCAGGATTTTTACTAAGCTTGTCTTCAAGCTCATAAGCGTGGTCGAAATGGTCTTCAATAACGCCTTTTCCTCGATTTGTAATAATAAGAACGTCTGTGATACCTGATTTTGCTGCTTCTTCAACAAGATATTGAATTGCAGGTTTGTCAACAATGTTAAGCATTTCTTTTGGAACTGCTTTTGATGCGGGAAGAACTCTTGTACCAAGACCCGCTGCAGGGATAATGGCTTTTCTGATTTTCATATCAAAAACTCCTTAAAAATTATAATAAATAATTTCAGTTATAAAAGTGCTGAAAATAACATTTCCAATGCCATAAAAATTGCTTTTTCCAAAATAAACACAAGGAAAGTAGAACCGTAGCTTACGCCACCTTTTATAAAAAGGTTGCTTTTGTAATTTTCACCTGTGCTTTCAGATTTAATCGCTTTTAATTGTTTTTTAGTATAGCGATAATACCACTTGTTTGCATTAAGCCCAGCAAAAACTGAAAGTATAGCCGATGCGATGCTTTGAGAAATAATGAGTGTAGCACCTGTACGATTTTTCTGTATAGTATTACTCATTTCGCTCGAGATTTCAAGTAAAGCAGTCTGATATTCTTCTTCAGTTTTGTCAGAGTCAGCTATTTCCTGAATTTCAGTTTGAAATAATGCAATATCGGTGTTTAACTGAACAACGGGTGGAAGAAAGCTGATTGAAGAAATCAGAAGAAACAATGCGAAGAATATAGCGCCGATTTTGTGAAGCTTTCTGTAAAAGAACCAATATGGCGTAAAGAAAAATGCTGCCCAGTTCCAAGTAAATTTTCCTTCTGTAATTCTTTGGAACTTTGTCACGTATCTGTGAGATTCCTGACGAACAAAAATTGCAACATCTTCGGCAGATACATCTTCTTCAAGGTCACCAAATTTTTCACGGAAAAAAGGATTTATTTTCTCAACCTGAATTGACGGGAAAGGCATTTCTGCCATCTCAACTGCCTGTTGATAAATGCTTTTTTCTTTTGTGGGATTATTTGTTGTTTCTTTTTCTTCAGGGTAAACAAAAGAAGGTTCCCAACGGAAATCATCGCTATGTTTATGCTTGTTTGCACAGCTTTTATTTTCCATATAACATTCACGGTGATGAGGTGTACCACACTCAGGACACACTACAATATCATCATCGGGATTAAATGTATTATTACAAACAGGACATTTCTCGTTTGTAAATCTAAATTTATTAGCCATTTTACACGTTCCAACTGTTAATATATTTTTCCTGCTCGTCAGTTAATCTGTCGATTTCTGTACCCCAGCTGTTAAGCTTACGAAGAGCAACCTTTTTGTCGATTTCTTCAGGCACATCAACAACGCCAACAGGTAAGTTACCGTTATTTTTAACGATATATTCAGCACAAAGAGCCTGAATTGAGAAGCTCATATCCATAATTTCAGCAGGATGTCCGTCACCCGCGGCAAGGTTAACAAGTCTGCCCTCTGCAATAACGCTGATTGTTCTGCCGTCAGCAAGCACATAACCGAGAATGTTGTTTCTCTGTACCTTAATCTCTGTTGCCATTTTTTCAAGGTCAGGAAGGTTGATTTCAACATTGAAATGACCTGCGTTACAGCAGATTGCACCGTCCTTCATATTCTTGAAGACCTTTTCAGTAATAACGTCCTTACAGCCTGTAACAGTAACGAAGAAGTCACCTTCCTTAGCAGCCTCTGTCATTTCCATAACAGAGAAGCCGTCCATACGAGCCTCCATAGCCTTGATAGGATCAATTTCGGTAACAATAACCTGTGCACCAAGAGCGTTTGCACGCATAGCAACACCTTTGCCACACCAACCATATCCTGCAACGACAACCTTTTTACCGGCAACGATTAAATTGGTTGTAC
>JAZQUC010000210.1:0-10370 GCA_045631075.1 Candidatus Fimenecus sp.
GTATGGCTTATGAATATGATGCAGAAGGTAATGCAACAAAGGTTCCAATGCCTAATGACCCTGTTATTGAAGAAATGACATCAGCATTTATGGACGCTGTTGCTACAACTGATGACGAACTTATGGAAAAATTCTTCGAGGGTGAAACATTTACTCCTGACGAAATCCTTAAGGGCCTCTGCACAGGTATTTTTGACGGTTCAATTTATCCTGTTTATGCAGTTGCAGGTCTTACAGGTGCAGGTGTTGACCAGCTTCTTTATAATCTTGCTTGGTCAGTTCCGGGTGCATTCGGTTATGCTGGTGAAACAGCAAAGAATGAAGCAGGTGAAGAAGTTATTCTTCCTTGCGACATCAACGGACCTCTTGCTGCAGTCTGCTTTAAGACTGTTGCTGACCCATTCGTTGGTAAAATGTCATTCTTCAAAGTTGTTTCAGGTAAACTTGCTCCTGATACTCAGGCATATAACGTTCGTACAGGCGAAGTTGAAAAAATGGGTAAAATTGTTACCGTTAAGGGTGGCAAACAGGAAGATGCAAAAGAAATCATCGCAGGTGATATCGGTGTTGTTACAAAGCTTGCAGGCGTTAAGACTGGTGACACCCTCTGTGATGCTAAAAATATCGTAATTCTTGACGGCGTTGACGCTCCAAAAGCTTGTCTTTCAATGGCAGTTAACGTTCGCAAGAAGGGTGAAGAAGAAAAGGTTGCACAGGGACTTTTCAGACTTATGGAAGAAGACCCATCAATCACATTCCATATCAACAAGGAAACTAAAGAACAGGTTCTTTCAGGTATGGGTGAACAGCACCTTGATGTTATCGTTTCTAAGCTTAAGAATAAGTTTGGTGTTGAAGTTGATTTAAGCGTTCCTAAGGTTGCTTACAGAGAAACTATCCGCAAGACAGCTGAAGCACAGGGTAAACATAAGAAACAGTCAGGTGGTCACGGTCAGTTCGGTGATGTACATATCCGTTTTGAACCTTGTGATAGTGACGAGCTTGTATTTGCTGAAGAAGTTTTCGGTGGTGCGGTTCCAAAGAACTTCTTCCCTGCAGTTGAAAAAGGTCTCCGTGATTGCGTCCTTAAGGGCGTTCTTGCAGGTTATCCAATGGTAGGCGTTAAGGCTACTCTTTATGATGGTTCTTATCACCCTGTTGATTCTTCAGAAATGGCATTCAAGATGGCTGCTTCATTGGCTTACAAGGCTGGTATTCCAAAGGCTGACCCAACAATTCTTGAACCTGTTGGTACTCTTGTTGCTCGTATGCCTGATGATAACCTTGGTGACATCATGGGTGACATTACAAAGCGTCGTGGTAGAGTTCTTGGTATGGGTGCTGCTGACGAACCTAATATGCAGGAACTTACAGCTGAAGTTCCAATGGCTGAAATGGGCGACTTTACAACAGTTCTTCGTTCAGTAACAGCTGGTCGTGGTTCATTCTCATTCGAGTTCACTCGTTATGAACAGGCTCCACAGAATATCGTTGAAAAGGTTATTGCTGAAGCAAAGGTTGACGAAGAATAATTTGAATACAAAATTAAGGCGAGGAGTAAAATCCTCGCCTTTTTTGTTTTAATAAAATCTATATGAATAATTATTTTTTGTGTTCTTTTGACGCTGTCAATGTATTTTTGAGTAGCATTGTAATTGTCATTGGTCCTACGCCGCCTGGTACAGGTGTGATAAATGAGCATTTGTCTTTTACGGCATCAAAATCAACATCACCACAAAGTTTGCCTTCTGAGTTTCTGTTCATACCAACATCAATTACAACTGCACCATCTTTCACCATATCTTCTTTTACGAAATATGCAATACCAACTGCTGCAACAAGAATATCAGCACGACGAGTCACCTCTGCAAGGTCCTTTGTGCGTGAATGACAAATTGTAACTGTACCATTCTGACCGAGTAAAAGCATTGCCATAGGCTTACCAACAATATTACTTCTGCCGATTACAACACACTCTTTACCTTCAACAGAAATGTCATAATATTTAAGCATTTCCATAATACCTGCAGGTGTGCAAGGCAAAAACGAGTGGTCACCAATCATAATATGGCCTGTATTTACAGGGTGGAATGCATCAACATCCTTATGTGGGACGATTGCATTAAGGACTTTCTTTTCATCAATCTGTTTTGGAAGTGGCAACTGACAAAGAATACCGTCAACATTGTCATCATTATTGAGTTTGTGGACAAGTTCAAGCAATTCTTCAGTTGTTGTTTCTTCAGGAAGAGCATATTCAAAAGACTCCATCCCCACTTCTTCACAACCTTTTTTCTTGTTGTTTACATATACTCGAGAAGCAGGATTATTACCAACAATTACAACTGCAAGTCCTGTTTTTTTACCTTGTTCCTTAAGTGCTTCAACCTCTGCTTTAATTTCATTTCTAACTGATGCTGAAACTTCCTTACCGTCAATAATTTTATACATTTTCCTGCACCTTCTTTTCTTTATTAAGCTTAATAAATTTATAAATTGTGATTATTGTGCACACAAGCACAAGTGCCAAAGACACAAGCTGTGATACACGAAGATTTGTGTCTCCGATGTAAAGACTATCAATACGAAGTCCTTCTACAACTGTTCTTTCAAGTCCGTAAATAATACCATAACCAAGAATTAACTGTCCGTCAAACTTGTGGAATTTCTGACAAACAATGAAAAGCACCACAAATCCTAAAAGACACCATACGGATTCATATAAAAATGTTGGATGAACGGGCAAATCGGGATTCATCTGGATACCATTTTCAGCAAACTCCTGTTGATGACTGTTTATGTAGTCAACAATTTTATCACTTGTCATACCGAAAATGCTTGTTGTGTTTATACCAAATGCCTCCTGATTGGTAAAGTTTCCCCAACGACCTATACCTTGACCGATAGGCAGAGCCATACCAATCAAATCAAGAAGTTTTAGGAACGGAAGACCTGTTTTTTTGCAGACAAAATATGCTGCAATAATACCGCCGATAATACCGCCGTAAATTGCAAGTCCGCCTTCCCAGATTTTAAATATAGAAAGAAGATTGTTTTTGTAATAATCCCACTGGAATACAACATAATATAATCTTGCGCCGATAACTGCACCGATTATACCATAAATCAACACATCAACCATATGGTCAAGGCTCATTTTCCATACATATGCCTTGCGACCACCAAAAAGGGCTGCAAGGGTAAAGCCAAGTGCGATTATGACACCGTAAAATTTTATTGTAAGTGTGTCACCACCGAATGGAATTTCAAGGAAGTTTTCATAAACATCAAGTGAAAGTCCTAATTTAGGAAAAAGGACTTCACAATAATCTGACAAAAATCTCATATTATGCCTCCTTAATTACGGACATTGAAGAATTTTCAAGGTTGATTGCAGTTCTTAAACGATTATTAACATCATCCACTGTGATACTTTCAAGAACTTCAAGCTGTTCAAAAAGTCCTTCACCGTTAAAATATGCACCAATGAGAGAATTAGAAATCGAATCGATATCATTAAAATTCATAATGAAATTACCGTAATGCTTTTTCTTGATACGGTCAAAATCTTGTTCATTAACACCATCATGGATAACTCGTTGAAGTTCTTCGTTGATACACTCTCTTACCTTTTCATATTCATAGCTTTCACCTGTAAAAATATGAGCAGAATATCCGTAACCCTCAAAATACTCAGTATCAAAGGTTGTATTTATAAGTCCTTCCGAGAGAAGTTTTTCATAAAGTGAAGATGTTTTACCTGCAATAACATCAAGTAAAATGTTACTGATAATTGATTCCTTGAGTGTTCGACAAGGTGTTTTTATATCTTCTTTGAAGCCAATTGCAAAAATAGGCATTGAAACCGAAAGATTTTTAACTACTGTTTTTTCAACTACTGTTGCAGGTTCTTCCATAAATTTTCTTTCAATCTTCTTGCTTTCATTTGCTTTAAGCGTCTTATCTGCAACTTTAAGCACTTGTTCCACCGTTACATTACCTGCAACTGCAAGTGCCATATTAGCAGGATTATAGAATGTATTATAACATTCATAAAGCAAATCAGCAGTTATCTCGCTTATTGACTCAACTGTACCTGCAATATCAATTCTTACAGGGTGGTTATGATACATTGCACGAAGAAGAACAAATAAAGATTCCCAACCAGGTTCATCCTCATACATTCTGATTTCCTGACCGATAATGCCTTGTTCCTTTTGTACTGTCTGTTCTGTGAAATAGGGATTTTGAACAAAATCAAAAAGAATTTCAAGAGAGTCCTCAAAATTATCAGTACAAGAGAAAAGGTAACAAGTCTTATCAAATGAAGTATAAGCATTTGCTGACGCACCTGTTTTTGCATATCTTGCAAAAGCATCAAGTTCTTCACTTTCAAAAAGCTTATGCTCTAAAAAGTGAGCAATACCTTCAGGAATTTCTGTAAAATTCTCTTGTCCTTCTACCTTAAAACAAGTATCGATTGAACCATATTTTGTTCCGAAAATAGCATAAGATGATGAATAGTTTTCTTTTGGATAAACAAAAATTTTATATCCTGATGAGTGGTCAATTTCATAATAACTGTCATTGAGCAACTCGTTTTTAATTTCTTTGATATTACTCATTGTTACCACTCTCCCCTGCAAGTAAATAAACTGAGTCAACGCTTACGCGCTTTGCACATTCAACAATCTGTTCACGAGTAACAGAAGCAATTTTTTCTGCATATTCCTGACCGCTGACAAGAACATCATCAAAAGCCTGTGAGCTGTAAAATGTACAAACTGCAACAGGTGAATCTTCAACGCCTTTAAAAGCATCGGACAGTGCTATTATTGAAGATGTGAAATCCTCGTCAGTAAACTCACCATTTTTCATAACTTCAATCTGATTAAGAATTTCCGATAATGCTTTTTCATAGTTTTCTTCTTCAATACCACTCTGGATAAAAATAATTCCTTTTTCACGAAGAAGTCTTGCTCCACAGTAATAGCAAAGGCTCATTTTCTCACGGACGTTAAGGAAAAGTCGTGAATATGGCCCACCACCGAAAATATCTGTCATAACCCTAAACGGAAAATAATTGTCGTCGGCATTTTCCATACCTGAACGAAGTCCAATTACAAGCTTTGCCTGATTAACATCCATTTCGTCTTTAAAGTATCTGATTTTATCAGCCTTTGTAATAAAGATTGTAGGTAATTCTGCAGGCTTTCTGTCAGCAATTGAGTTTGCAAAAGCAGAAAACTTATCCTTCACCATTTCACCGTCAAGGTTACCGCAAGCCGTAATAACAATTGTTGATGATTTAAGCATATCAACATATGCATCGTAAAGCTTTTTACCGTCAAGATTTTTCACATCGTTTTCAAGTTTTTCACGGTCAATACCATAAGGCTCACCCTGACACATAAGCTGACGAAGACGAGAAACCGCATAAGCGCGCTTATCATTCTTTTCTGCTTCAATATTTTGTAAAGTAAATCTTATTTCTCGTTCGGTTGCCTCTTTATTGAACTCGCCATTTTCACAGTGAGGATTTTTGATAATTTCAATAATAAAATCTACAGTTTCTTCTGCAATTGAATTTCCGTCAAGAGAAAATCTGTCGTCAGGAATTTCAGCAGAAAATCTTATTCTGATTTTTTCACCGATTGTAGCAATACCGGTATCAAAATCCGCACCGTAAAGGCTTTCAATCTTACCGTTAAAGGACTTGAAGGTGTTATACTTTTTTGATGTATGTCCCATAAGGGAAGCAAGGACATTCTGTGCAGCAAGATGCTCGCTCATAGGAAGATAAAAATCCACCTTGATACAGTTAGTCTTAAATTTATCACTGTTTACACAAAGGAGTTTTACTCCTTTTTCAATTTCAATATAGGATTTTTTGTTCATTTATATGTCACCTTTATTTTATAGTTATTTTTTAATATATCATATATTTCTAAATTTTTCCACCATTTTAAGTATATTAAATTCAGTATTTTCTATAATATGCTTCGTTTTCTGTTTATTCTTCCCTTTATTTGCCTAAAATAAACAAGTAACAAGTTAAATAATTGTTAAAGGTAGTATAATCCTGTTGACTTTATACTGAATTTGAAATAAAATAATATAGTTATAGTTTTTAATCTAATGAAAGGTAGCATTATGAAAGTAGTTTACAATTTACAAAAAGCAGGTCTTCGTTTTGCTCTTGACCGTTTGTTCAAGTATGTTGACAAAGACCCTCATACTAATATTGTAAAATTAAGCCATAAGATTGAGCCTATTTTCAACAAGATTTTCCCTCCTGAAAATTTCAAAAAGTTTCAGGAGGTTGCAAAAGATAAGGATAATGTATGGACTCAATTTGCTTTGAGTATTCTTAACGATGTTGACAGAGATGTTGTTAAGCAGATGCTTCTTTCCTTTGGTATTGATGCAGGCTATTACGGCACAAAAGCTGTTCGTGCTAACCGTGAAAAATACAAATGCAACATACCTTTTAACATTCTTTTTGACCCTACAAGTGCTTGTAATCTTAATTGCAAAGGCTGTTGGGCTGCTGAATACGGTCACAAGCAAAATCTTTCACTTAAAGAAATGCAAAGCATCGTAACACAAGGTAAGGAATTAGGTTGTCATTTCTATTGGCTTACAGGTGGCGAACCACTTATCAAGAAAAAAGAAGTTCTTCAGATTTGTGAAAACAATAAAGACTGCATTTTCTTGATTTTTACAAATGCAACTCTTGTTGACCAGGCTTTTTGTGACGAAATGAATCGCATCGGAAATATTTCTCTTGCTTTAAGTCTTGAAGGTGATGAAGAATCAAATGACTGGCGTCGTGGTGAGGGTGCATATCAGACAACTCTTAATGCTATGGATTTACTTAAAAAGAACAAGTGTCTTTTTGGTGTTTCTGTATGCTATACAAGAAAAAATCTTTCAACAGTTACAAGTGATGAGTTCATTGACTTTGTTATCGGTAAAGGTGCAAAATATATGCTCAACTTTAACTATATGCCAGTAGGTCACGGTGGCGATAAAGAGCTTATTCCTACTCCTGAACAAAGAAAAGAGCTTTATTTCTGGAACAAGAAAATGCGTAACGGAAAAACAGGCAAGCCTATTTTCATTATGGACTTCCAGAATGACGGTGAATATGTTGGTGGATGTATTGCAGGTGGCCGAAACTATTTCCACATTAACTCTGCAGGTGATATTGAGCCTTGTGTTTTCATTCACTTCTCCGATTCAAACATCCGCACCCATACTCTTTTAGAAGCATTACAGCGACCACTGTTTATGACATATTACAAAAATCAGCCGTTCAATGACAACCATCTTCGTCCTTGTCCTATGCTTGAAAACCCAGAAAAGCTTCGTGAAATTATCAAGCAGACAGGTGCAAAGTCTTCTGATTTACAGCGTCAGGAATCTGCTGATGAACTTTGCAGTAAATGTGACGAATACGCAAAGGAATGGGCACCTGTTGCAGAAGAAATCTGGAACAGCACCAGTCACAGAGATACTCACACACAGTATTATCGTGATACTGATGAAGGCAAAGCTGAATTCGGCGGTTGCACAGGAAATTGTGCAAATTGTAACGCACATAAATAAAAAAACAATGACCACATTCCAATTAAGGTTTGTGGTCATTTTTATTGAATGCACCAAAATTGGATAAATTGGAGTTTGTCGACGAATTGTAGTGGTTATGATACTCCTTGGATCCCCTGAAAGGGGAGCTGGCGAACGAAGTGAGACTGAGGGGTCTGTTCCTTGATAAATAAACTAACTGACACATTTTACAAACCCCTCTGTCACCTTGCGGTGACATCTCCCCTTTCAGGGGGAGACAAGAATTTAAACTCACCGACAAATTATAATTTGAAATAATCGCAGGCGTGGAAGCCTGCCACTACGCGACCCCGATAAATTATAATTTACATCGTTCCTTCACACAGCAAAAAAGGCTCTCACATAAAGAGTGAGAGCCTTTTGTTATTTATGTTGATTCATGCGTTTTTCTTGTCGATTGCTCTTTGGATTGCTTTGATTGCTTCAACGATTGGAATAATCAAGAATGCAAGGCCAAGAGAGATTGCATATTCTGTGAATGAAAGCTTTGTGAATTCAAACATATTTGCAAGGAAATCGATTTCAACAACTGCTGTTGTAAGAAGGAATGAACCAATCATAGCACCATAGAGTGCAACATTGTGGTGACCTTTAAATACCATTGCTACTGCTGAGCCACGCTGTGAACGCATATTGAATGAATGGAAGATTTCACACATAGCCATTGTGAAGAATGCCATTGTCATACCTTCACCACTATCTGCAATGTTCATAAAGTGGAATGTTCCGCCGTGATTTAACACGTCAAGATATTCACCAATATAGAAAGCAATAATTGTAAGAACTGAAACGATTACACCCTGATATGCACAGTCAAATCCGAGACCGCCTGCAAAAACACCATCGTTCTTGCTTCTTGGTTTTCTTCTCATAATATTTTCTTCAGGTTTTTCAAGACCTAAAGCCAATGCTGGGAAGCAGTCAGTTACAAGGTTAATGAAAAGAAGGTGTGGTGCACGAAGAATTGTAAAGTTCATAATTGTTGCAAAGAAGATTGAAACAACTTCTGAAAGGTTTGAACCGAGAAGGAACTGAATAGCCTTACGGATATTGTCGTAAATTCTACGACCTTCACCAACTGCAGAAACGATTGTTGCAAAGTTATCGTCAGCAAGAACCATATCTGCAACGTTCTTTGTAACGTCAGTACCTGTGATACCCATACCAACACCGATATCAGCACTCTTGATTGATGGAGCGTCGTTAACACCGTCACCTGTCATAGCAGTAACATAGCCCTTGTTTCTCCAAGCGTTAACGATTCTTGTCTTATGTTCAGGCTGAACACGAGCATAAACACATACGTTTTCAACGATTTTTTCAAATTCTTCATCAGAATACTTATCAATATCAGCACCCATCATAGCCTGACTGTCATCTGTAAGAATACCAAGCTCACGAGCAATAGCTTTTGCTGTGTTGATGTGGTCACCTGTAATCATAATAGGCTTAATACCTGCACCACGACATTCAACAATAGCATCCTTAACCTCAGGACGAACAGGGTCAATCATACCTGTAAGACCGATAAATGTCATATCGTATTCAAGTGATTCTGAATCAAATGTAGCTGGAGCAGAATCATAATTCTTATATGCAACTGCAAACACACGAAGAGCCTGTGAGCCCATTCTTGTATTTTCTTCCATAATCTTTTCACGAAGTTCGTCATTTATTTCATAAACTTCACCGTTAATATCAACGTGACTGCACTTCTTAAGAATTTCGTCAGGAGCACCCTTTGTAAACTGAATAACGCCTCTTGCACTATTATGAACAGTTGACATCATCTTTCTGCCGGAGTCAAATGGCACTTCACCGATTCTTGGGTATGCTTCAACGAGCTTTGACTTCGGAAGGTCAAGTGTATTAGCATAGTTGATAAGAGCAACCTCGTCAGGTTCACCTGTGCTCTTGCCGTCTTCTCCTACTTCAGCGTTTGTACAAAGAGCCATAGCTGTTGCCAACTGCTGTTCGTTTGGAGCAAAGTGATCAACAACTGTCATTACGTTCTGTGTAAGAGTACCTGTCTTATCAGAGCAGATAATCTGTGTACAACCAAGTGTTTCAACTGCTGTCATCTTACGGATAATAGCATTTTTCTTTGACATATTTGTAACACCGATTGAAAGAACGATTGTCATAACGGCAACAAGGCCTTCTGGAATTGCAGCAACTGCAAGTGCAATAGCAGCAATAAAGGAATGAAGAATAACATCAAAGTATTCTGTGCTTCCACCGATAATAATCTTTGAAAGAATGTTGTATGCAAAAATAACTACGCAAACGCCAAGAACGAGCTTTGTAAGAACCTTTGAAAGCTGTTCAAGCTTGATTTCAAGTGGAGTTTTGCCTTCTTCAGCAAGGGTAATAGCATTTGCAATTTTACCCATTTCTGTATCCATACCTGTTGCTACAACAACTGCTTTACCACGACCATAAACGAGAGTTGAGCCCATATATGCCATATTCTTACGGTCACCAAGAGCAACTTCCTTTTCATCTTTGCCCATAAGTGCATTTACAAGCTTGGTTACGGGTACTGATTCACCTGTAAGGGCTGCCTCTTCGATTTTCATACTCGCACATTCGAAGATACGACAGTCGGCAGGAATAGCATCACCTGCATCAAGAAGAATAACGTCACCTACTACAAGGTCTTCACTCTTGATTGTTTCGACCTTTCCGTCACGAAGAGTCTTTGTAGTAGCAGCAGACATTTTCTGAAGAGCTTCAAC
>JAZQUC010000211.1:0-6911 GCA_045631075.1 Candidatus Fimenecus sp.
ATGAAATTAAAATAAACCACAAATGTAGGGGTCGCTGCCCACAGCGACCCGCAGTAAGTGGACGGTAAACTTTAGAGCGGGACGATGAAGGCATCGTCCCCTACAATATTATTAATTTGATTGTAATGTAGGGGCGATTCACGGTGCGGGTGTCCGGTGGACACCTCTGCGAAGCAGAAGCACCGACCGAGCCGGCAGGCGAGACCATCGCCCGAATAAGATTACCAACACACTTTGGGACGGGTCATTCATGAATGACCCCTACAAGGTTTTCATTCCTATTTTTATTTGATATCATCCCGACAAATTATAATTTGTTGCACTATTTCAGGTGATTAAATGACAGACAGATATTATTCGTTAAATGAATACTTGAAAAACCAATTCGGTGAAAAGATATATAAGCTTGCATTGGATTCAGGTTGTACTTGTCCTAATCGTGATGGTACACTTGATACTCGCGGTTGCATTTTCTGTCATAATGGCTCGTCACATTTCGCTGAAATGGGAATCGACATAAACGAGCAGATTGAAAATGCTAAAAGCAGAGTAAAAAACAAAACAAAGACAGAAAAATTTATAGCATATTTTCAAAGTTATACAAATACTTATGGTGACATTGATAAACTTGAAAAGATTTTTACAACGGCAATAAATCGGGACGATATTGTGGCAATTTCAATTGGAACACGACCTGATTGCATTTCGGAAGATGTTATTTCAATGCTTGAAAATCTTAATAAAATCAAGCCTGTATGGGTCGAGTTAGGTTTACAGACATCAAACGAAAAGAGTGCAGAATATATCCGTCGTTGTTATGATAATTCTGTTTATGAAAAGGCGTTAAAAGACCTTAAAAACATAAATATAAATGTCATAACTCATATTATTATCGGTCTGCCGAACGAAACAAAGGAAGATGTTTTGAATACAGTTGATTTTTCTGTGAAATGTGGCACAGACGGAATAAAACTTCAACTTCTTCACATTTTAAAAGATACTGATTTGTATAAGGATTATAAAAAAGGAATAGTAAAGCCACTGAGTTTAAATGAATATATGGATATTCTTTTTGATTGTATCGAGAGAATACCTGAAAATATTGTAATTCATCGTATAACAGGTGATGCACCGAAAAAATACCTTGTTGAGCCATTGTGGAGTGGTGACAAGAAAATGGTGCTTAATACAATAAATAAAGAAATGGAAAAAAGAAATATATTACAAGGGAAGTGCAGTTTATGAGTTGGGAATTCAGTTTACCCGTTAAAATTTATTTTGGTACAGATAAAATCAAGGAATTACCAAAAATTATAGAAGAATACGGATATAAAAAAGGTGTCCTTGTCTGTTCAAATACACTTAAAAAGAATGGTGTTGCTGACGAGATTATCAAAAATTGTAACGGAATTATTGTTGATGTATTTTCTGACATAAGACCTAATCCAACGACAGATAATGTTAACGCATGTGTGGATATCCTTCGTAAAAACAACGCTGATTTTGCAGTTGCTCTTGGTGGTGGCTCACCAATGGATTGTTGTAAAGCAGCTTGTGCCATCGCAAAGGGTAATGATATTATTGAAAGCTATCACACAGGTGGAAAGCCAATTAACAAGGACGAGGTTATTCCTATGATTGCTGTTGCCACAACAAGTGGTACAGGTAGTGAAATCACAAACATTTCAGTCCTTACTGATTTAAGTAAAAATGTAAAATCAACAATGAATGACTCACTTATGTACCCAAAAGCAGCCATTGTTGACCCAAGACTTACTTTAAGTGTGCCACCAAAAGTTACTGCGTCAACAGGTCTTGATGTGTTAAGTCATGCTCTTGAAAGTGTATGGAGTGTGCTTCATCAACCAATTTGTGAAAGTTGTTCAGTTCACGCAACAAAGCTTGTTTTTGAGTGGCTTTATAAGGCATATTGTGAGCCTGATAATTTGGAAGCCCGTGAAAAAATGGCAGAAGCATCAATCGTTGCAGGTGTAGCATTCTCAAACCCTCGTACAGCAGGTAGCCACGCTTGTTCATTCCCACTTACAAACCTTTACGGTGTACCACATGGTGAGGCCTGTGCAATGACACTTGATTTCTTCACAAAATATAATGCAGAGGCTGAAAACGGCAGACTTACTAAATTTGCACAGAATTGTGGGTTTTCAGATGCCTATGAGATGGCAGATGCAATTACTAATCTTAAAAAGAAGATGGGAATGGCTTGCACTTTAAAGGAAATTGGTGTAAAATCATTAGAAGAGATTGAAACACTTACAAAAATGAGTATGACTCCACTTATGGAACGAAATATGATTCCGCTTTCATATGATGACATTAAAAATATGTATGTTTCAATATGGGGTGAATAAAATGGTCATTCTGTATATTACCCTTGTCTTAATATTAGTTTTAGTTGCAGTTCTTACATTCAATACAGTAAGGGCATCAAAAAAGGCAAGAAAGCTTACTGAATTCAAGTCTTTCTATAATGATGATGAAATTAAATATTATGTGTCACGACTGCAAAAAATGATTCAATGCAAAACTGTTTCTGTAAAAGACAGCTATGATGATACTGAATTCAAAAAGCTTCGTGAAGTAATGACAGAGCTTTTCCCAACAGTCCATAATACTGCTGAAAAAATGACATTTTCTGATGATTGCTGGATTTATAAAATCAAGGGAAAAGACGAAAGTCGAAACATTATGCTTATGTCTCACCATGATGTTGTTGATGCAACAGGTGAGTGGGAGCACGATGGTTTTTCAGGTGAAATTGCTGATGGTAAAATCTGGGGCAGGGGAACAGTTGATACAAAAACACCTTTGTTTGCTGAGTTTTCTGCACTTGAAGAGCTTTTGAACGAAGGCTTTGAGCCACCTTGCAACATTTGGATTGGGTCTTCTCATAACGAAGAGCTTGGTGGTGACGGAATTCCAACAGCCCTTACATATTTTAAAGAAAATAATATCACTTTCGAAGTAATTCTTGACGAAGGTGGAGCACTTATCGAGCCACCACTTGGTGGAATGAATTGTGATAAATGTGGTATGGTGGCAGTTCACGAAAAGGGTAGGATAAGTCTTATCTGTACTGCAACTGCTGAAAGTGGTCATGCAAGTCTTACAGCAGCTGCATCACTTACACCTGTTGAGCGAATGTCCGCATTTATAAATGAAATTACAACTAAGGATATTTTCATCCGTCGTATAAACCCACAGGTTGAAGCAATGTTCAAGCATTTAGGTCCTTATTGTGGCTTCCCAATGAATATGCTTTTTGCGAACCTCTGGCTTTTTGGTGGAATTATCAAAAAGGTAATGCCTAAAATCAATGCACAGGCAGGCGGACTTATCGGTACAACTTGTTCATTTAATAATATTGATGGTAGTAGTGCATCAAAGCAGTGCACTGCAAAAGCCTTTGTTCGACCTGTTGACGAAAAGGATTTTCAAGTAGATTTGGAAAAATTCAAAGCTGTTGCATCAAAATATGCAATAACTGTTGAAATGACAGAGGATAGTGAGTATCATGGTCCTGCAGATATGACAAAACCACAGTTTAGTTATACAATGAACTGTATCGGTGAAATTTTCCCACAGTATCCTGCATCACCATTTATCCTTCCTGCAGGTACAGATGCAAGAACACTTACTGATGTGTGTGAATGTGTCCTTCGATTTGCACCGATTAAACTTTCAGCACAGCAATTAGCGTCAGTTCACGCAGAAAACGAGAATATAGATGTTGACTCAGTTGCCAACTGTGTCGCATTTTATAAGCATTATATTAAAAATTATAAATAAGGGAGATATATTATGAGTAATTGGATTGACAACAAAACAGTCATTATTACAGGTGCTTCAGCAGGTATCGGTAAGGGTGTTACAGAAACTCTTATCAAAAAGCATAACTGTAAGGTTATCGGTATCGCAAGAAGTCAGGAAAAAACAGAAAAATTCGTTGAGGAATTAGGTGAGTATGCAAAGAATTTCTCATACAGACTCTTTGACGTTTCAGTTAAGGAAAACTGGTTTGAATTTGCAGAATATCTTAAGGAAAACGATATTCACCCTGATGTTCTTATTAACAATGCAGGTATCTTGCCAAAGTTTAATAAGACACAGAACTATTCAATCGAAGAAATCGAAAGAGTAATGAACATCAACTTCTATTCAGCAGTTTATTCAATCAAGGCATTGTTGCCAATGATTCTTGAATCAAGCACACCTGCAATCATCAACGTTGCTTCTTCTGCTGCTTTAATGGCTCTTGCAGGCACATCTACATATTCAGCAAGTAAAGCTGCTCTCAAGTCATTTACAGAGTCGTTAAGAGAAGATTTAAGAGGCAAATGCTATGTTTCAGTTATCTGCCCAGGATTTACAAAGACAGATATCTTCCGTAATCAGGACTCAAACACAGCAAAGGGCGAAAAGATGATTAACGCAATCAGCACAGACTGTGACAAGATGGTTAAGATGATTTGCAACGGTATCGCAAATAAGCGTGAGCTTATGATTTTCGGGTTCGACGCTGACTTTATGAAGATTTTCGGCAGAATCACACCTGTCCAGGGCGGTCGTCTTTTCAGTGCAGTAATGAAGATGTCAAAGCTTCCATTATTCGACGCAGTATTCAAGGACTAATATTCGATTATATAATAAAACTAAGGCGGAGTTCAAAACTCCGCCTTTTTCCATCCTTAATAAATTGGGAGTTTATCGATGACATTGATTTGGTGATGTACTCTTGTAGGGGACGATGCCTTCATCGTCCCGTTCCAAAGCGTACCATTTATTTATTGCGGGCGGATGAGGGCATCCGCCCCTACATTTATGGTCGATATTAATAAACAATCATCCCGACAAATTATAATTTGAACAATATTTTTATGCAGAAAAAGAGGAGAGTTTTCACTCTCCTCAGATTTTATGTTATTTTGAAATTATAATTTCATTGCAATGTCCCATGCGCCCCAGATAACTGTACGAAGGTTACCAACCTTGTTAGCATCACCGATAATATGAACATGCTTACTCTTTTCTGCAAGTGGAGCAGGCTTGTAACCAACTGAAAGGATTACGCTGTCAGCTTCAATATCAATTGTATTTCCGTCTTTAGTTGCGATTGTAACACCGTTATCACGGATTTCAGTTGTGCGGCTTTCAAGATATACAGGAACTTTGTTTGTCTTGAAGAAATCACGAAGATAGCTTGTATTAGCAAGAGCAACACCAGGAGTTGTGATAAGGTCATCCTGCATTTCAACGATAACAGGCTTCTTACCCTGAAGATAAAGCTCATAAGCGATTTCACAACCTGTAAGACCACCACCGATAACAACTACCTTGTCACCTGCAAGGCTGTTGTTAAGAAGGAAGTCAACTGCTTCGATTGCCTTGTCAGCACCTGGAAGTGGAATCTTGTTAGCAACTGAACCAGTAGCAATGATTACTTCGTCAGCACCGAGTGAAGCAATATCCTTAATTTCTGTGTTCATATGAACTGTGATTGCATCATAAAGCTTGATTTCACGGTTGTACCAAGCAATAAGGTCACGGTCTTTTTCCTTGTATGATGGAGCAGCAGCTGCAATAAATACACCACCGAGCTTGTCACTCTTTTCGTAAAGGTCAACCTTGTGACCACGCTGTGCGCAAACCATAGCAGCTTCCATACCACCGATACCGCCACCGATGACAGCAATCTTCTTTGCTTTTTTAGCAGGTTTAATCTTGTATTTCTTTGACTGCATTGTCTTAGGGTTAAGAGCACAACGAGAAAGTCCCATTGTATCTGTAAGGTCCTGAGTATTAGCATGACCCTTTGATGATGAGAAGTTGAAGCAACCTGCGTGACAGCAGATACAAGGCTTGATTTCTTCTACTCTGTCTTCAATAATTTTTGTAATCCATTCAGGGTCTGTAAGGAACTGACGAGCAACACCCATACCGTCGATTTTGCCATCCAAAATAGCCTGAGCACCTGCATCAGGTTCCATTCTACCTGCACAAACAACAGGAATATCAACGTGCTTTTTAATTTCAGCAACTTCCTGGAGGTTACAGTTCTGTGGCATATACATTGGTGGGTGACACCAGTACCATGAGTCATATGTACCATTGTCAGCGTTAAGCATATCATAACCTGCATCCTGAAGATACTTTGCAGCCTTGATTGATTCTTCCATATCACGGCCAACTTCTTTGTAATCTTCACCAGGCATAGCACCTTCGCAGAAGCCCTTCATTTTTGATACAGCAGAGTAACGAAGAGAAACAGGGTAGTCATTACCACAAGATTCTTTGATAGCCTTAACAACTTCAACAGCAAAACGATATCTGTTTTCAAAGCTTCCGCCATATTCGTCAGTACGCTTGTTAAAGAATTCAATAGCAAACTGGTCAAGAAGGTAACCTTCGTGAACAGCGTGAACTTCAACACCGTCAACGCCTGCATCACGGCAAAGCTTTGCTGTCTTTGCAAATGCTTCAATAATTTCGTGAATCTGTTCCTTTGTCATTTCAGGACAGATAATATCGTGTGCCCAACGAGAAGGCTGTGGGCTTGGAGAAGCTAATTCGTGGCTTGTATCAAGAATAGGCTTGATAAGAGCGCGTGTAAACTTATTTCTGTGAAGAGGTGCAACAAGCTCAGTAATAGCCCAGCTTCTACCCATACCTGCAGTAAGCTGAACAAAAAGCTTTGCGCCTGTTTTATGGATTTCATCCATAAACTCTTTAAGCTCTTCAAACATCTTAGGATTTTGCCAGAGCCACTTGCCCCAGAAGGTATCTCTCAAAGGAGCAATACCCGGAATAATAAGACCAACATTGTTGTTAGCTCTTTCAAGGAAAAGCTTTGCAGCCTCTTTATCGAAATGGCAGCCGCCTAATTCGAACCA
>JAZQUC010000212.1:0-7720 GCA_045631075.1 Candidatus Fimenecus sp.
ACCTACGATATCACCCACGTCAAACTTCTTGAAATCCGCATAGGATTCTTCGCCGATGCTGTCTCTTGCCACATAAGACTGAATATTACCCTTTAAATCCTGAATGTTACAGAATGATGCTTTACCCATAACACGCTTTGACATCATACGACCTGCAACACGTACAACCTTGCCCTCAAGTTCGTCAAAGTTTTCCTTAATATCAGCACTGTGATGTGTCTGGTCATACTTAGTGATTACAAATGGGTCCTTGCCTTCTTCTTGTAATGCCTTAAGCTTTTCCTGACGAATTCTCTGCTGTTCGCCTAAATCAAGTTCAGGCTGATTCTGCTTAATATTATCTGCCATTTTATTCACCTTATCTTGTGATTTCTACAATCTTGAATTCAAGAGTACCATTTGGTACTTCAACAGTAACTTTTTCACCCTTCTTATGGCCGATGAGAGCCTTACCAACTGGTGATTCGTCTGAAATCTTACCAACAGCAGGGTCAGCCTGTGCAAAACCTACGATTGTGTAAGTATATGTCTTTTTCTTTTTATCTGTAAGCTTAACTGTTGAGCCGATATGAACGTTTTCATTACCGAGTGAATCAACGTCAAGAACCTTAGCTGTTTTAAGAATATGCTCAATTTCGCTGATACGTGCTTCAAGCTTAGCCTGATCGTTCATAGCTTCATCATATTCACTGTTTTCTGACAAGTCACCAAAGCTCTTTGCAAGTTTGATTTTTTCAGCAGCTTCTTTTCTTCCTTCAACCTTTAATTGGTCGAGTTCTGCCTCAAGTTCCTTAAGACCTTCTAATGTAAGTAATGTTTCTGCCATTTTTAAAACTCCTTTTATAGGGATTTTGGGCACAACGAAACAAGCAGTTCGCACTGCCCCAATTAAACTATATTATATTAAATAAAATTCGTTGTGTCAAGAGAAATGAACATCCTCTCTTCTCTTTTTTTCATTATTTACCATCAAATTATCAAAAAAGCACTCTCCCAATGAAAACACACCGCATAATTCATATAATGCTGAATAAAAATCGTATTCAGATACACCGTCAGGCAACAAGCCTTCATATATAGACGGAACTGAAAAATCATCACCTGATGTAACATTTATAAGTTCGTCCTTTGTTCTTATGGTCATGATATTTGTATCAGCATTTATTTTTATATCTTTATCCGCAAAATCGTTTGTTAGTACAAGGCACATACCTGTATTTTCCCGTATTCGTTCACACACATCATAATACTTTTCTTTGTCTTCTGTTGCTATTGTTATTGAAGATGAAAATAATGATAACTTTTCTGTGAAGTCAGTATATATTCCCTGTTTATCAAGTATTGATATATTCAGCAGATTCCGTTTATCTGTATTATTTTTAATAATATCAAGAAATGTATTTTTCATAACTTTATCATATAATTTTTCACTTTTATAAACGCCAATATTCATATCCCTTGGTATATCAATTTCACAATTAACAATAAGTCTTGATGCACATTTACCCACATATAAAAGGACTTTTTCCCAATCAATCCCCTTTTTACCAATACACACATCAAGAATATAAAACGGTGCTCCTTTAAAAACCGGAATTGCTGACAAATTATATTCATCCTTTTTTAATGCACCAAACAGTTTTTCAAAAGCAGTCTGATTTCTACGATTTATTTTCAGTACACAGAACATAAAAAATCCCTCCGCACTATTCTATGCAAAGGGATTTGTCTTTATTTAATTACCTAAAAGGTTCATAGCCTTCTTGTACTGTGCATCATCGTCAAGAGCAAGCATTTCAAATCTTGAATACTGTTCTGATGTAAGAGAAACATTGTAGTCAGGTTCAATTCCTGTACCGTTAAAGCTTTCACTTTTATACGGAAGAATTGTTGCAACTGTCAATGCAACTGCACTTCCGTCGCTTAATTCGAAGATTTTCTGCATTGTTCCGTTACCTGCGGTTTTATCACCAACAAGCTGTGCCACACCAAAGTCACGAAGGTCACAAGCAAAAAGTTCAGCAGCACCTGATGTCTTATTATTAACAAGAATTACAATAGCAAAGCCTGTACTGTCAGAATCAGATGTAAATGTTTCAATAACATTACCATCCTTATCAACAGCCGTTGCTATGGCATTTGTACCTTCAGTTGCAATCGGTACAATCATATCAATACATTCTGCAACATTAGAAATAAGTCCTGTATCATTATTGCGAACATCAAAAATTACAGAAGAAACATCTTTTTTATTCATATAATCAAATGCATCCTGTAATTGTTGTGCAGTAGTGCTATAAAATGCTGTGATTTTAATATAACCAACATTACCATTTATACTGTAATAAACAGTTTGTGCCGAATATCCTCGTGCAACGGAAACAGTTCTTGAAACACCATCATGTGAATAAGTTACCTGAACATTAGTAAGCTTTTCACCCTCAAGGCTGTTCAAAAGCTCTGTATAGTTGGTACGATTCACCTTAACAGAATCAACAGCAGTTATGACATCACCCTTCTGAATACCCTGAAGTTGTGCAGGAGAGCCCTCAGAAACCTCGGAAACATATATATTGTTATTTTCGCTGTCATATACAGCAATAACACCTATGCCACCTTTATTTCCTTTTTCCTCTTCTTTGTAATCAACATATTCATCTGGTGTCATATAATGGCTATATCGGTCACCGATGCCATCAACATAACCGTCAGAAATCATTGTTTTAAGGAGATTTTCATTCATCTCACCAAAATAATTTTCACGAACCAACTCGTCAATTTCTGAAATAGTAGAGTGAATTCCTGAACGGGCTGAAACATCTTTTATGATACCATTATAAACGCCCATTGCCACCATCATTGTAATTGTTACAGTCAAAGCAACTGCAATAAAAACACAGGAAATGGCAAGTCCTAATGGAATTTTTTTATTCAAAGGACATCATCCTTTACATTAATTTTGCACCTTACACCAATGGTGATGGAAGATAAATCTCAGGATTAATTCTGTTACCGTTAAGACGCATTTCAAAGTGAAGATGTGAACCTGCAACAGGATTTGATTCACTTGGTCGTGGCCAACAGTTACCTGTATTACCAACAAGACCAATTACCTGTCCCTGTTTAACCTTATCACCAACACTTACATATCGCGCATCAAGGTGAGCTCCCAATGAACTGAGACCATTACCGTGGTCAATATTAATATAATGACCATTTGATGATGCAATATATGAAGATTTTGTAACAACACCGTCAGCAACTGCATAGAACTTTGCACCCTTTGTGGTGTAATATGTTTTACCATTGATTACTCTGTTTGCAGGACCGCAAAGGTCAACTGATGCAGTACCACGAGAAGAATGCTGAGCATAAGTTGCTGTGTAATAAACCGTAGGCTCCTGAATCGGAGAGATAAGTCCTTTTGAAGAAACCTTGAACTTATGGTTTACATTACTGTTAGAAACAGTACCATCACCCTTTGAGCCCTCGTTGTTAATTTCTTTGTCAAGCTGCGCGGCAAAATCAGCCTTTTCCTTTTCAGCCTGTGCCATCAACTGCTGATAATATGCACTATCCTGACTGTATTTACCGATAATTTCGTTCTGTTTTCTGATATTAGCATCATTCTTTGCCTGAGCAGCTTTAACTTCGCTCATTTTAACATCAAGAACTGCTTTTTCAGCCTGCTGTTCAGCACGGTCAGCTTCCACGCTCTTTTTCTTTTCTTCAACCTCTGAACGCTTTGCATCTAAATCCTCAAGCATACGATTGAGTTCTTTTATCTTTTCTTCAAGCTCTTTTATAACACCTGTATCGTGTTTTGCAACCTGACGAAGAAATTCACTTCTTGCGAGGAAATCCGAAAAATCAGTTGCACTTAAAAATATTTCAAGTTCGGAAGTTTCGCCTGCCATATATGTAGCACGAAGACGCTTACGAAGAAGTTCCTGTGTGTCAGCAATATCCTTTTCCTGCTGTTTCATCTGTGCATTAACTTCTTTGATTTCTTTTTCAAGTTCCTTGATACGAGCTTCAAACTCCTTGATTTTAGCAGTCAACTCACTGATTTTTTTCTGAATTGGAGCCATTTCCTTTTCAATCAAGGCAATCTTTTGGTCTATAATACGGCTTTGTTCCTGCAACTGTTCAAGTTTTTTCTTAGCATTAGCTTGTCCCTTATTGCTTTCTGCAATTTCCTGCTCGTACTTTTCAATCTCGGCATCAAATTCAGCAAGAGTTTTTGCTGATGCTGAAAACGGAATTGCAGTGAAGAGTAACATTGCTGCTAAAAGAACAGAGAATATTTTAGTGCTATTTTTCACTTACAACACTCCCTTGCTCTCTGAGATATTTGCCCATAGAAATAAGGCTTCCTACTGAACCTGTAAACATACCAATTCCTGCGAACAATAAGAGAATGTATCCTGCGTAAGGACCAAAACTTACAGGCTTAAACAAATTAAGCATATCCTGGAAGATATATGAAACACCATAATAAAGTCCTGCAAGTACACCGAATGACACAAAGCTTGAAATAATACCTATTACGATACCTTCAATCATAAATGGCCAACGGATAAACCAGTTTGTTGCACCAACAGCCTTCATAATACTGATTTCAAGTCGTCGTGAGAACATTGTAATACGAATTGTATTTGCAATGATAAACAATGAAACGACAAAGAGAAGAAGAACCATTCCAGCAATTACTATTGTAACTGCGTAACGGATATCAATCAATTTATCAGCGATATCACTATTTTCTCGCACAGACTCAACACAATTCAAGTCCTTAAGTCCTGCGACAGTCTGTCGGAAGAAATTCATATCAAAAACAACAACTTTGTAAGCATCAGGCATAGGATTTTCCATACCATCAAGAAGTGCTGAATCTTCGCCCAACTCTTCCTTGCTCTTTTCAAAAGCTTCTTCCTTTGAAACAAAAATACAATCCTGAATATTACCTAAATCGTAAATATCCTGATTCATCTGTTCAATTTGCTCATCAGTTGTTCCGTCTTCTATGTAAACCATAATAACATTCTGACTTTCAATCTTATCAAGCAATGCATTGATATTAAAGAAAAGCATTGAACCAAGACCGATAATTACAAGACAAGCCATCAAAACGGTAATTGACGCCAATGACATAAGGCGGTTTACCCAAACATTACGGAAACCTTCTTTTGTTAAATAACCTAAACTTGCACCTTTCATTCAGCGTCACCTCCCTCTTGTTTTGCTTCAATTTCAGCGATAACATCTTCAGGAGAAATGTCGGTACTTTCGACACCGTATGATTTCATGAAATCTTCTAGTTCCTTATCACTGTTTGGCTGATGATAGAATGATGAAGATGTATTGTTTTCATCATCAAGTTCAAGAAGTGAACTGATAACTTCTTCACGCATCTGGTCAACTGTATCCTGAAGTTCCTGTTCAACAGCTTCTTTAAGTTCAGCCTGAGTTTCATAAACAACAGGTTCTTCCTTTTCTGTTTCAACTTCTTCAACAACCTGTGGTCTTGCAGCAGTATCAGATACAACCTGTCCCTGATTGATTGTGATAACACGATGGTTAAAACGACGAACAAGTTCATGCTCGTGAGTAACCATTACAACAGTTGTTCCGTTAGCATTGATATGATTTAAAAGGTCAACGATTTCGTATGACATTTCAGGGTCAATGTTACCTGTTGGTTCGTCAGCAATAATGATACCTGCATTATTAACAAGTGCACGAGCAAGTGCAACTCTCTGCTGTTCACCACCTGAAAGCTGTGTTGGTAATTGTCTTGCCTTTGATGTAAGACCTACAAGGCTCAATACATATGGAACACGCTTTCTGATGTCTTTTTCCTTTGCACCGATAACACGCATTGCGAATGCTACATTATCATATACAGTCATATTAGGAATAAGACGGAAATCCTGGAAAACGATACCCATTGTTCGACGGAACTTGGGAATATCTCTTTTCTTGATTTTGTTAAGATTATAATTATTGATGATAACAGAACCACTATTAGCAACCTGTTCACGCATAATTATTTTAAGAAATGTACTTTTACCTGCACCTGATGAACCAACAATAAAGACAAATTCACCGTCTTCAATTGTAATGGAAACATCACGAAGGGCATTGGTACCATTGTCATAAGTTTTTGAGACATTTTTGAATTCAATCACAAATATGCACCTAATCCTTTATATTTAATCTGAAAAATTAACTTATTTTTTGGCACAATAACACATAATAGTCATTGTTGGTTTAGATTATACCACAAAATATTGTATTTGTAACGCTTTTTAAGAAAAGTTAACATTTATCGTCGTTTTGCACAAAAAGTTGTTGTATTTTAATGCATTTTAAATATATTATTGGTATATATTTTACTATAATTTTCCACAATAATTTTCTTCTTTACAATTTGTGGTAATATGTTATAATTCACTTGATAAAAATATAACTTTTTAAGGGATGATTTTATGTCAAAACCTATTACTGCTATTATTGTTGGTGCAGGTCACAGAGCATTAATTTATGCTGAACTTGCAATCACAAATCCTGAACTTTTAAAGATTGTTGGCGTTGCTGACCCTAATCCTGTAAGACGCGAAATGTGTATGAAAAAATTCGGTTTTTCAGAAGATATGTGCTTTGAGACTGCACAGGAATTAGCGAAACACGGCAAACTTGCTGATACAATTATCAATGGCACAATGGACCATCAGCATCTTGAAACATCTATTCCACTTCTTGATGCAGGTTATGATATGCTTTTGGAAAAACCATTTGCACCTAATGAAGAAGATATGAGAGAAATCGTTGAGTGTGCAAGAAAAAACAATTCAAAGGTTATGATTTGTCACGTGCTTCGTTATACACCTTTTTACTATGCGATCAAGGAAACACTTGCAAATGGTGAAATTGGTGAAATAATGAATATTCAGACACTTGAACATGTTAGTTATCATCACCTTTCAACATCTTATATCCGTGGTAAATGGGCCAATAGCAAAGAGTGTCACACATCAATGCTTCTTGCAAAGTGTTGTCACGATATTGACATTATGATGTGGATGATGAGTGACACAAAACCAACGCAGATTTCAAGTTTTGGTGGTAAATATCAGTTTAAGCCTGAAAACGCACCTGAAAACGCAGGTGAAAGATGTCTTGTTGACTGTCCATTAGTTGAGGATTGCAGATACTCTGCGAAACGTCTTTATATTGACCAGCCTGACCGTTGGGCATTCTATATCTGGGACAAACTTGAACATATCCCTAATCCAACGATTGAAGATAAAATCAATCTTCTTAAGGGTGATTCACCTTACGGAAAGTGCATTTATAAATGTGACAATGACGTTGTTGACCATCAGTCTGTGCTTGTTAATTTTGCAAACGGTGCAACAGGTACTCACAATATGGTAGGCGGTTCATCAATGTCACTTCGTAGAATACATATTGTAGGTACTCTTGGTGAAATTTACGGTAACTTTGAAGAAGCAAAGTTCTATGTTTCAAAGATTCATCCAACTAAAACCGATGAAAAGATTGTTGAAGAGGTTGACCTTAGACTTACAGGTGATATGGTAGGTGCTTACGGTGGTCACGGTGGTGGTGACGAAAGACTTGCAGAGGACTTTGTATCCTTTGTCCGTGGTGAAAAACCAAGTCTTGCTTGTACTTCAATTTTTGATTCGGTTGCAGG
>JAZQUC010000213.1:0-1682 GCA_045631075.1 Candidatus Fimenecus sp.
TAATTTCATAAGTCGCGTCTCCTTTTAAATGTTAACTTTAATACAATTATACACACAGCCTATTACAAACTTCTTACAAAGCAAGCCTAAAATGGACTTTTCACACAAAAAACAAAAGGCACCCAAATCGGATGCCTTTTCTCAAAAATACTTAATTATCAGTTTTCCTTTTTACGCTTGATAAGTGACATAATGCACATACCAAGACCCATACCTGCAACACCGCTTATAGCTATAGCGCCATATGCAAACATACTACCAATAACAGTGGGAACTGATGTTTCAGCTGTCTTTTTGTTGCTTGAGTTTCCGAATGCCACATAAATGTTTTCGGTGCTGTCGTTGTCATTAAATGAGTTAAGGTCATAGCAATTCTTTGTACCGAAAGCAGCAACAGGTGTGTACTTACCGAAGTTATCTGCTGAATCAATGAAGTAGCCTGTCGAGGTCATACATTTGCCTGCTTCAAAGCTCTTTGTGTAATAAATTGCGTTCCTCTGCTTACCACTGTAACCATTTGTATCACCGGGCTTTTCAGTGCCATCTGCACAAAGTGAGTTTACAACAGTATAGTTGATGAATCTGTTTCCATTTGCAGTTGAAACGGTATCAACCATATTTGAAGGAATCTTTGTGTATTTGGGATTGTACTTATCAACAATCTTAACGATTGAGTAAACACTGAAGGCAATCATTGCAAGACCTGCAGCAACACCGAGTGACGAGAATACTACTGTTGAGGTTGAAACCTGATACTTAGCATTTATAGCATCTATCTGACCCTGAAGCTTATCAATTCGTTGTGCGTAATTTTCAACTTTCATTACTGCGTTACTGTTGTTAAATTCAAGATTTTTCATCACACGCTGAAGAGTTGCTATGCTATCAGCGTCCTTAGCTGTCATCACAGAATGAGAAGCAGAAAACTGCTTCATAAGGAAATGAGCAGAAACACCTGTAAGAGCAATACCGCCTACACCGATGAGAGAGGAAATTGAAATATCACCTGCCATATTACCTGTGAAGCAAGCAAACCATTGATTGCCTGTTGCAGCTTCTTCTCTTATTGCATCTGATGTAACAGCAACTGCCCCTTCAAGAAGATCCATATCTGTGCCGAAGTAAACTGACTTAGGATCATAGGTTTCTTCAAGCTCAGTAAGCTCTGCTTCAAGCTCTTCGTCACTCATTTCAACAGCGTTGTAAACAAGTACAGAATGAATCTGACCTGAAACTGCCATTGCTCTCTGGCCCTCTGTCATTGCGTCAACGAAGGGATAAAGCTTCTTATAATCAGGATCTGCGGTTGATGCAAAATAATCGCTGTAGTTTGTGTCGCCGCAGGGAATTGACTTTAAAATAACATCAAGGCTGAGAATAAGAGATAAAGTATATTGGGGTAAAATTAATGCAAGATCTTTTTCTTCCTGAGTCATATCAGGGTCTGCTTCAATTTCTTCAATCTCCGCTCTTGCTTCATCAAGCATCTTCATAAGCTGCTGAATTTTACCTGTAAGTTCCTTTGCTTTGTCGAAATACATATCTTTAGTATATACCGATTCATCAGCAACTGAAGCCTTGATACGTTCAATAAGGTCTCCACCGTCAGCAACACCCATTGAGAGAAGAATTCTGATGTTATTGAGAATGTTCGGGTTACCCTTTAAGAGAATGTCTGCAAA
>JAZQUC010000214.1:0-8970 GCA_045631075.1 Candidatus Fimenecus sp.
ATCGGTGGCGTTGAAGAAATGGCAAAGAGAATTGAAAACGAAACAGGAGTTGAAACTCGTGCTACAATTCTTGGTCACGTTCAGCGTGGTGGTCATCCAACAGTACGTGACAGAGTAACAGCATCTCTTATGGGTCACAAGGCTGTTGAACTTCTTAAGGACGGCATCGGTAACAGAGTTATCGCAATGCAGCATGATGAAATTGTTGACTATGATATTTTCGAAGCACTTAATATGAAAAAGTCACTTGACCTTAATATGTATAAGATTGCTCACGAAATTTCAATCTAAGCTATGTCAAATATAGTTCTTATTGGTATGCCTGGTTGTGGCAAAAGCACAGTCGGTGTTATACTCGCAAAAACTCGTGGTATCGGCTTTGTTGATACGGATTTGATTATTCAACAGCGTGAAAAAAGACTGTTACAGGAAATAATCGATAGTGATGGAATTGAAAAATTTCTTGATTGTGAATCCGAAGCAGTCAAATCTATGGATTATGATAATTCAGTTGTTGCAACAGGTGGTAGTGTTGTTTTCAGAGAAGAGTCAATGAAACATCTTAAAGATAATGGCAAAATTTTCTTCTTGAATGTTTCACTTTCTGAAATTAAAAGCAGACTTGATAATATAAACACTCGTGGTGTTGCTGCTGATAAATCACAAACAATTGATGATATATTCAATCAGCGTTATCCTTTATATGAAAAATACGCGGATTATATACTTGATTTGAATAATTCCAATGTGGAAGAAACTGTTGAAAAAATCTGCAATTTACTTAAATAATTAAATGCCTTACGGTAATTTCATTTATAGTGAAAATTCACCGTAAGGCGTTTTTATTTCCTTTACTAAAATAAAAAAATTAAGGCAAATTATTATTGCGGCTAAAGGTCGTACGGAGGTGATAATTTGCATAGTTTTTTTAAATTATTATCAGGTATATGTTTGATTTTTTGTTTTTTTATTTATTCAATTATAATTTTAGGTGAGAAAATAATTCCCGATAAAATTACAATAATTGAAAATGAAGACTATAACATTCCTGATATTTTAGGCGTTGATTTGTATAGTCTTGAGTCGGAAAAAGAGGCAGGAGTTGTGCTTGAGACTGTCAAGGCATCACAAAAGCCAACAGAAATAAAGCTTTTAAATATTATTCCCGTAAAAAACACATTGATAACTAATTCGAAAAGGCAATATGTTGTATTAGGCGGAGAATTATTTGGAATAAAGCTTTATACCGATGGAGTAATTATTGTTGATTTTGAAGAAATTGAAACAGATACAGGTCTTGAATGTCCTGGAAAAACAGCAGACCTTAAAATTGGTGATATTGTTAAGTCGGTAAACGGTAAAGATGTTACTTCATTGTCGCACTTTTCAAATATTTTGCAAGACAGCAAAGGAAACGAAATCGATATTAAGGTTTTGAGAAAAAATAAAACAATTAATTTGACATTTAAAACTGTTAAAGAAAAAAATAGTAGCAATTACAAAGCAGGTCTTTGGGTGCGAGATAGTACAGCAGGACTTGGCACAGTAACATTCTATAATAAATCTAATAACACATTTGCAGGACTTGGACATCCTATTTATGATGTTGATACAAATGAAATCATGCCTATTAAGACAGGTGTTATGGCAGATGTGACATTAACAGGACTTAGTAAAAGCTCATTCGGTAATGTTGGCGAATTGTGTGGTAAAATATCAGGTGAAAATAACGGTATGTTGTGCCTGAATGATGAAACAGGAATATATGGATACTCGATAACAAATAAACCTGAAGAAGTTCCTGTTGCTGTTAAACAGGAAATCAAAGAGGGCAAAGCACAAATAAGATGTACCGTTACCAATTCGGAACCTGAATATTATGATGTTGAAATAACGAAGATTTATTCTAATTCGTCATCTGTAAACAAGGATATGATAATAAAAGTAACTGATGAAAAACTCCTTGGAATAACAGGCGGAATTGTACAGGGTATGAGTGGAAGTCCAATAATACAGAACGGAAAACTTGTTGGAGCAGTAACACATGTTTTTGTAAACAATCCCAAACAAGGCTATGCAATTTTTGCAGAGAGAATGTTAGAAACCTCCAACAGTCAGGAAAAAATCAGTAAGGAACAATTAAATAACGCCTCCTGACAAAAAAGGGTAGTAACCGTAAAAGTTACTACCCTGATTTATTTTATTAAATTAAAGAGCGTTTACAATATCCTTTGTATCTCTTGCAATTGCAAGTTCTTCGTTTGTAGGAAGAACATAAACCTTAACTTTTGAATTTTCAGTTGAAAGTTCGCCTTCTTTACCTCTGATAAGTGTCTTACCAATTTCGTTGTTGCTTTCAATACCAAGGAATGAAAGTTCGTTACAAACCTTATCACGGATATCATCAGCATTTTCACCGATACCGCCTGTAAATACGATAGCATCAATACCATTCATTGCAGCAGCATAAGCACCAATGTATTTTTTTATCTGATATGCAAGAATGCTTCTTGCGATTAAGCACTGTTCATTTCCTTCTGCAGCTGCAGCTTTAAGGTCTCTGTCATCAGAAGAAAGCTCTGAAACACCCTTAAGACCTGAAGCCTTATTAAGAAGTGTATCCATTTCCTTAACTGAAAGACCTTCTTTTTCCATAATGAAAAGGACAACTGAAGGGTCAATAGCACCACAACGAGTACCCATTGCAAGACCATCAAGTGGAGTAAGACCCATTGTTGTGTCAATAACTTCACCATTCTTAACAGCTGTGATTGATGAGCCGTTACCAAGGTGGCAAGTAACAATCTTAAGGTCTTTAATATCCTTATTCATAACTTCTGCACATCTTGCACTTACGAATTTATGAGATGTACCGTGGAAACCGTAACGACGGATTGAATATTTCTTTGTAAGTTCATAAGGAATAGCAAATGTATAAGCTTCTGCTGGCATTGTGCTGTGGAATGCGTTATCAAAAACAGCAACCTGTGGAACATTCTTACCGAAAAGTTCAATACTAGCATTGATACCCATAATGTTTGCTGGGTTATGAAGAGGCGCTAAGTCATTCAAACTTTCAATACCGGCAATAACTTCGTCATCTATAAGAACACTCTTGTTGAAAAGTGAACCACCCTGAACAACACGGTGACCAACAGCAGTAATTTCGCTGATATCATCAATAACCTTGTATTCACCTTCAGTAAGAGCATATTTAACTGCTGCAAAAGCTTCAGTATGGTTGCTCATTGGTGCATTGTACTCAACTTTTTGACCATCAGGAGTTTTAAAGCTGATACAAGCTTCTGGAGTACCAACTCTTTCACAAATACCTTTTGCGATTACACTTTCATCAGCCATATCGATAAGCTGATATTTAAGTGATGAACTACCTGCGTTAATAACAAGAACCTTCATTTTTAACATCTCCATTTTTAAATTTTTCTTGAAGTAATTCTAAATCTATATTATTATATACTTATATTTCTATAATTTCAAGATTTCTTTTGGTAATATTTTCAAAAAGGAGATAAGTATGTCTGTAATTGGAATAGTTTGTGAGTTCAATCCTTTTCACAATGGTCATAAATACTTGATAGATTCTGTGAAACAACAGGGTGATGTTGTTGTGTGTGTAATGAGCGGAAACTTTGTTCAAAGGGGAGAACCTGCAATTTTTCCAAAAGATATTCGAGTAAAAGCAGCACTTATGAATGGTGCAGACATTGTTCTTGAATTACCTTTTGTATATGCTACATCATCAGCAGAATCATTTGCATATAATGCTGTTAAAATTCTTGATTCATTCGGTTGTGACAAAATTGCCTTTGGAACTGAAGACTCAAGCATTGAAGAATTGAACAAGATTGTTGATATACTTACAGATGAAAAGTTTGATATTGAATTGAAAAAATGTCTTGAAACAGGTGAAAGCTATCCCTCAGCTCGTCAATCAGCTTTAAAGTTATTTGTAAATGATAGTGATATATCGTTGCCAAATAACATTCTTGCAATTGAATATATAAAAGCTATCAGAAAATTGAATTCAAATATCACTCCGGCATGTGTTAATCGTGTAGGTGCTGATTATAACGATGATTTTGCAGTCGATAATTTTGCTTCAGCTACTCATATCCGTTCTCTTATTTATAGTAATGAATCTTTCGATAATTTTGTGCCAAACAATATAATTGAATTGTATAAAAACGCAATATCGGAAGGTAAAATTCTCTCAAAAGATAAGTATAATTTATCATCTTTAAGTTTGTTGCGTTCAAGAATTTATGAAAGTTCCAATAATACAGGAAATATGTCCGAAGGAATAGAAAACAGAATTAACGAGGCTATATGTAACTGTGTGAGTTTAGAAGAAATTTACGATTTTGTAAAAACAAAGCGATATACTCATTCAAGAATAAGACGAACAGTTCTTTGTTATCAATTTGATATAACAAATGATGATTTAAGTACGGATGTGGCGTATTGCAGACTTTTAGGATTTAATAAAAACTGCAAGGATTTTATCGGACGATTAGCTAGTGGTTGCAGACTGCCTTTTGTAGTAAGACATTCGGATATCTCAAAAAATAACAATAGCGCTATTAATAGAACTTATGAAATTGAAAATAAAACAACTGATTTCTATAATCTTGTACTCGAGAGTCCTGATGTTTGCTCAAAGGAAAAAACTTTTTCACCAATCAAGGAATAAATTGCAAGAAATCCTGCAAAAAATATTGCTTTTGCATTACAATGTATTGTATAATATATAAAATTTTGTATTTGACATGAGGTATTGTCAGAATGAAATCATTTATTTTTTCTAAAATTGATATAAATAATAAGAAATTATCAAAAGGCCACAAAAAGCTTGTTCAATACATTTCAACTAACTATGATAAAGCAGCTTTTATGACTGCGTCAAAATTAGGTGAAAAAGTTGGTGTAAGTGAATCAACGGTTGTTCGTTTTGCAACTGAAATGGGTTTTAAAGGCTATCCTGAACTTCAAAAAGAACTTCAGCAAATGATTAAATCAAAATTAACTGCTGTTCAACGAATGGAAGTTTCAAGTAACCTTATTGGTGAAGATAATGCTATTAAAAAGGTTCTTAATGGTGATATTGAGCTTATAAGAGATACACTTGAAATAGTTAGTGATTCTGAATTTAAAAAAGCTGTTGATATGATAAATAAAGCAAGAAAAATATACATTCTTGGGGTAAGAAGTTCTGCTGCTCTTGCCAGCTTTCTATACTTCTATCTTAATCTTGTTTTTGAGAATGTTGTATTGGTAGATACATCAAGCGGTAGCGAAATGTTTGAGCAGATGTTCAGAATTAATGAAGACGATGTCTGCGTTGCAATTAGTTTTCCTCGTTATTCAAGACAGACAATTAATGCACTTCGTTTTATTAATGACAGGGGAACAAATATAATATCAATTACTGATTCGGCAGTTTCACCGATTGCAGAATTTTCTAATGCATTGCTTGTTGCAAAGAGTGATATTGTCTCAGTCGTTGATTCACTTGTTGCACCTTTAAGTCTTATTAATGCACTGATTGTTGCTCTTACATTCAGTCGTCGTGAAGAAGTTTATAATAACTTCAATAAGCTTGAAGGTATTTGGGACGAATATCAAGTATATGATAAACCTGATGGTGGTGAAAATGAGTAATAAAGTAATTGTTATTGGT
Source organism: Candidatus Fimenecus sp. (assembly GCA_045631075.1). Lineage (GTDB taxonomy): Bacteria > Bacillota > Clostridia > Oscillospirales > Acutalibacteraceae > Fimenecus. The sequence goes on from JAZQUC010000214.1 coordinate 5,699, forward strand.
GCAGGTGCTGCAGGTACAATGGCAGCAGGAACAGCAGCGGAAAACGGTGCTGAAGTACTTCTTATAGAACGAAATGATAAAATTGCCCGTAAAGTTATGATTACAGGTAAGGGCAGATGTAATGTTACAAATGACATCGGTGATGATGTCCAGAAGTTTATTTCAAATATTCCAGGTAACGGTCGATTTCTTTATGGTGCATATTCAGCGTTTAATTCACAGGATGTAATGTATTTTTTTGAGGACTATGGTGTAGAACTTAAAGTTGAACGTGGTAACCGTGTCTTTCCTGTAAGTGACAAGGCTGTGGATATTGTTGATGCCTTAAACAGCTATATAACGGAAATGGGCGTTAAAAGAAAGACTGAAAGAGTTGTTGGTATATTAAATGAGAATAATGCTGTTAAGGGCGTTATTACAGATTTAGGTAATGAATATCTTGCTGATTCTGTGATAATTGCAACAGGTGGTCTTTCATATCCCAAAACAGGGTCAAGTGGTGACGGATATAAATTTGCTGAAAGTGTAGGACATACTGTTACACCTTTAAGACCATCACTTTCTGCACTTGTTTGTCGTGAAGGTATTTGCAGTGAATGTATGGGACTTTCACTTAAAAATGTTGGTATAAAGGTTTTTGATGCAAAAAAGAAAAAAGAAATTTATGATGATTTCGGTGAAATGCTTTTTACACATTTTGGTGTTTCAGGTCCGATGATTCTTTCTGCAAGTGCTCATATGCGTGATATGGAAAAGGAAAGATATGAAATTTATATCGACCTTAAACCTGCATTATCGGAAGAAAAACTTGATGCAAGAATTCTTCGTGACTTTGCAGATAACAGTAATAAATCTATTTCTAATGTATTGGCATTATTATTACCGAAATCATTGATTTCACCTGTTTTAAAGCTTTCTCATATTAAACAATCTGAAAAAATCAATCAGATTACAAAGGAAATGCGAAAAAATCTTGTTGATACAATTAAAAATTTGAAATTGACTGTAATGGATTTTAACAATATTAATGAAGCAATTGTTACTTCAGGTGGAGTGAAAATCAATGAAATCAATCCTAAAACAATGGAAAGTAAGATTTGTAAAGGGTTGTATTTTGCAGGTGAAGTAATTGATTGTGACGGTTATACTGGCGGATTTAATCTGCAGATAGCTTTTTCGACAGGACATCTGGCGGGACTTTCTGCAAGTAATATAGAGTGAGGGAAAAATATGATTAATGTAGCAATTGATGGTCCTGCAGGTGCAGGCAAAAGTACAATAGCTCGTGCTGCAGCAAAGGAACTTGGTTTTATTTATGTTGACACAGGTGCTTTGTATAGAGCAGTTGGTGTTTATTGTCTTCGCAACGGTATTATAACAACCAATGCTGATTCAGTTGGTTCTGTACTTAATGAAATTAATGTTGAATTAAAGTTTATTGATGGTGTTCAGCATGTATATCTTAATTGTGACGATGTTTCAACAGAAATAAGACTTCCTGAAGCTTCAATGGCAGCATCAAATGTATCAGCGATTCCGTCTGTTCGTGCATTTCTTTTTGATTTACAAAGAGATATTGCATCAAAGAATAATTGCATAATGGATGGCAGAGATATAGGTACAGTTGTTCTTCCAAATGCACAAGTTAAAATCTTTTTAACAGCAGACCCTGAAGAACGCGCAATGAGAAGATTTAAGGAATTAGAAGAAAAAGGCAGTAAAGTAACCTATCAAGAGGTTCTTGATGACCTTAAAGTGCGTGATTACAACGACTCTCATCGTGAAATAGCGCCATTAAAACCAGCTGAAGACTCAGTTATAATAAATACTACAGGAAATACTCTTGAAGAGTCAATTAATTTGATAGCAGATACAATTAAGGAGAAAATGTAATGTCAGATAAAAAGTATTTTGATTTTAGTAATTATGAAACACATAAGGGCTTTAATGTGTTCAGACCATGGTGTAACTTTTGTTGCAATACACGAGTTAAATTAGAGGTTGAAGGTCTTGAAAATCTTGACCGTGAAGATGGATTTGTTATTGCTGCAAATCATTCAATTATTTATGACCCTATTTTTCTTCAGACAGCTTGCAAAGATAAATTATTCCATTTCGTAGCAAAATACGAAGCCTTTAAGAATCCAATTGCCCGAAAAGTTCTTACAAGCTGTAATGCTTTTCCAATAGTTCGTGGTAAGGGTGATATGCAGGCAATTAACTATGCAAGTGACCTTGTAAAGAAGGGTAAGATTCTTTGCATCTTCCCAGAAGGAACTCGTTCAAGAGATGGTTATCCTAAAAAGGCTAAATCAGGCGTTGGTCTTATTGCAAGAAATGCACAGTGTGATGTTGTGCCTGCTGCAATTTGTGTTGATGAAAAAGGAAAATTCGGTTCAAAGGTTTATGTTAAGTTTGGTGAAGCAATCAAATATGAAGAAATGAACTTTACCGAGGATGGCGGAACAAAAGAAAACAAAGAAGTAGCTAATATGGTTATGGATAGAATTGTTCTTCTTTGGAGGGAGCTTAGAAAGAAATGCAAGTCAAAATAACTCTTGCAAAAACTGCAGGCTTCTGTTTTGGTGTCAATCGTGCTGTTACGATGCTTTATGACCTTGTGGATAAGGGCGAAAACATCTGTACACTTGGACCTATAATTCATAATCCGCAGGTTATTGATGATTTGTCATCTAAGGGTGTTAATATAATTGATAATATTCAATCGGTTTCACCAGATAAGAAAGTTGTGATTCGTACGCATGGTGTTGAAAAATCATCACTGGATTTTTGCGTAAGTAATTCTGTTGATTTTATTGATGCTACTTGCCCTTTTGTTAAGAAAATACATAAAATTGTAAAAAAGAATTCAACAGAATTTTTACCTGTTCTTATTGCAGGGGATAGCAAACATCCGGAAGTTATAGGAATAAAAAGTTATTGTAATGGCGAATGTTTTATTTTTAACTCAGCAGAAGAACTTGAAAAAATATTTAAAAACAATATTTTTAATCAGGAAAAACCATTCATTGTTGTATCACAAACAACTTTTAGTATAAAAGAATGGAAAAAATGTCTTAAAATTATAAATTTGTACTATACAAATGCAATTATTTTTGATACAATATGTAATGCGACCGAAGAAAGACAGGCGGAAGCACTGTTATTATCAAAGAAAAATGATGCAATGATAATAATTGGTGGAAGGACAAGCTCAAATACTGCTAAATTAAAAGCAGTTTGCGAATCCAACTGCCCGACTTATTTGATTG
>JAZQUC010000215.1:0-2875 GCA_045631075.1 Candidatus Fimenecus sp.
CACGAAAACTGCAGACCGTCAAAATTTGCAGACTGGCTATTCGGTTTTTTATTCATAGATATTATCGTAACTTGTGTGATGCTGACGGCTGTATTTATGAAATCGGATTTTTATCGTTCAAATGGTGCAAAGTACAACACGATTAAAGGCGTCTTATTAAAAATACTCTGCTTTTTTGATTGCATGGTGCCTATTATGTACATGCTTGTATACTTCAATTTTGACCCAATCACAGGAGAACTTTATATGCCAGTATGGAAAATCATCATATATGCACCATTGGTGTTTGGTCTTTTGGTGTTAGGTGGAGCATTTATGGGTACGACAGCACCATATTCACAAGGAAATGACAAAATGACAAAGGCAGATTGGAGAATGATGCGACAGGAACAGGAATTAGCAGGACTTGACCCTGATAAAATGCCGATTACCTTGTCGCCGGACAAAATTAAAGGTATGACAAAAGCCGATTGGCATATGCTCGGCATGGACCTTGAACTCGCAGGTTATGATGTGTTTAAGAAGTGATTATGAAAAGCCTCCCCTTTGGTTGAAGGGGAGGTAAATATTTATACTTCAATGTCATCAATCAGATTTTCAATTTCGATAACATCTTCATCTTTTATTTCAATTTCAGCTAAATTTTTTAGAGGAAACTCTTTTTTTGCATATCCATTAGGTTTTATGTATTGCCAATAGTAATTTTCTGTGTGGCTCTTATCCCACAAGTTTTTAGTTTTTACTTTTTGAGAAACCAGATATAAATTCGTTGCAACACATATCCAGGCAATAGGAGTGTCTTTATCACATGAATAAACACGCAATAAAGCATGCTTATCAATGTTATCTACATCGTCTTTTTCACATAAACCAAGACGGTATTTGCTACTTTGCTGTATATGTTTCATTAAATAATTAATACGTATTTCTTTTAAAAGTTCATCCGAATAACTTAACATTTTTATAGCAGCCTTGAGACCGTCATTATTGTTAATTGTAAATTCTTCATTTAACTTTAAAACATCTTTTATTGCAGTAATATAACTGTTTTTTTCACACATTGTTTTAATCACCTTTTTGAATTGATTAGCACATTCTTTTACAAAGCCTGTGGAATTTGTTTCTATATCATCGAGCCATACTGATATATGTTCTTTAAAAGAAATCAGTTCAATTTCTTTTTTTACGTTTAAGTTGTGCTTGCTTTCGGGAGAAGGCTCCCATCCAGTAGGTGTTAAATAAAAAATTTTGCTGATGTCATACCCGTTTTTATAGTAGGTATAATAATCGGATAACTGCGAATCTTGGTCTCCAGCCCATATCTTTGCTTCAATAGGAAAAACACGATTACCTAAATGAATAACAATGTCAACTCGTCTGTCACCAGTGATTTTTTCTTCCAACTCGACAGTAGTGTTTTGCAGTTCACTCTCTGCAACATTCTCATTTAAAACATTATTCATGAATAACTTGAGTGGTAAATACCCCAAGTTATGATTTCCATGAGGATTTAAAAATTCACCTATAAAACGACAAATAATTACTTCTCTTGTTTCAACACCAAGAACACTGAAGATATTAAAACTACCATCAGTGGGAGTATCATCATTAATTTTTCTGAAGCTGTTATTTAGTTCTGACAACAACAATTCGATTGAGGTTTTCATTATTTATCACCAAGACAATTATAGTTCGTTTTTTAGGTCCAGTCAATACATTAGAATATATCAACAAATCAATGTACCATTTTTGCGCCATTGATTATTATATCCTATACTCATAAGGAGTGGTTTTATGTCAAATAAAAGACTTGATTTATGGCGAATATCAGCATTTAATATCATCAATGAACATACACCAATAGAGAATTACAGCAATTATGAAGCACTTGCATGGTGCGATTTCGACAACATGTATCATTTGCCAAAATTTGTAACAAGATGTATTGCTGGTGGCATTAAACCGCTTTGTGGTGTGGTATTCAAATTAAAAACCCCCGAAACTTGCTTAACAGATGCCTTATGTGTTGTTTGTTATGCAGAAGACAATGAAGGTTGCGAAGAATTACAATTTTTATATAGTCGTTCTGATGATGGTGAAATTAATTATGAGTATTTTTGTAAATTCTCAAAGCATTTGCAAGTTGGTTTAGATTTGATTCTTGATGAAATTGAAATGCTTGCCATTGAAAATATTCTTGAAACTGTTTTTGTTCCTGATTTTGTGCTTATTGATTTAAATCAAAACTCATTCAGAAGTTGGAAGAGATGTCAAAAATTTCTTGAAGATAATAATGTTTTGATTTGTGGTAGTTCGTTTCCTATGTCACGCTTGCTATCGGATGAAGAGGTTCTGGAAGACTTTGACTTTCTTGGTGAGAAAGCTTATGAATATGTAATTGAAAATCCATGGAAAATTGCCGATAGAATTTCAGGCAATTACAAGTTTGATGTTTCACTTATTGAAGAGATTGAAGATAAAAGAGAAGAATGGAGATGCACATTTTAATGCACTAAAAACAGTACATTAATTATTGAAATAAAAGGAGTGGTGTAGTATAATGCAATTATCAAATAAAAGTGAGGACACAAAAATGGATGCATTAGAACCTAAAAAATTAGCGCTAATCAGAATCTTGCAAATACTAAAAACTCATAGTGATTTCAACCATCCTTTGACACAGGAAGATATTTCACATTATCTTGAGAATGATTATGGCATATTCATTGAGCGTAAGGCAATCAGCCGTAATCTTTCACTTTTAAGAGAAGCAGGATATGAAATCGAATCAACCAGAGCAGGTAGTTATCTTGACTCTCGCGACCTTGAAGATGCTGAACTTCGTATGCTTATTGACGGTGTCCTTTCAAGCAAA
>JAZQUC010000216.1:0-19590 GCA_045631075.1 Candidatus Fimenecus sp.
CACCAATAACAACAATACCATCAAGTCCAACATCCTTAGCAACAGTAAGTGCTTTCTGAAGTCCTTCTTCAGTCTTAAATTCCGGACTTCTTGCAGAATAGAGAAATGTACCACCACGGTTAATAATGTTTGATACTGAACGAAGATTCATTTCATACATATCACCCTGCATAAGGCCATTGTAACCTCGTCTGATACCCATTACACGCATACCATTTTCGCATGCTGTACGAACAACTGAACGAATAGCGGCATTCATGCCCGGTGCGTCGCCACCACTTGTAAGAACACCTATAGTTTTCATTTTATCACCCTTTATTAGTATTTGCTAATTATTTCCACATTGAGAATTAATAATAACATAAGAAATAATAAATTGCAAGTAATATGTCAATTATATTTGCAATATGACGTTTTGTTCGCCTGCAATTTCTTTTAAATTATATAAAAGATTATCATCAACAGTTACTTTTTTACACGGGAAATACTTTTTACTATTCGCAAAATAGAAATATAACGGTACATCTCCCTGTTTTGCTAATGAAACAATTTCATTGCATTTTACATAAATTGAAGATGTTTCATTTTCAACTCTTATAAAAAGTCTTATTTTTTTATTTTGATTACTTCTGATATTCTCTGCAGTTTCAGCATAATCAAGGATTATTTTTGGGCTTTCTTCCTCTTTCACAGAAAGTCTTCCACCAAGCATCAGGACATTACCATTATATAGTATATTGGAATATTTGGTAAAAAGTTTTGGGAAAACAACTATCTCAACAGAGCCCTGAACATCTTCAACTGTTACAAAAGCCATTGTGTCCCCTGCTTTAGTCTGTTTTCTTGTTATACCATTTATTATACCCATTATTTTTACAGAATAAGAGTCAACATATTTAGTATTATAATCATTATCTGCATTTAAAATATTCCCGATTGTATCACATTTGAACTTAGTAGCTAATTCCTTATACTGTTCCATAGGATGAGAAGAAATATAAAGACCTGTGGTTTCTTTTTCCATCATCAGCATTGTATGTGATGGGAATTCATCCATTTTTTTCATAACAAATTCAGAAGATGAACTATCATCACTTAAAAGGTCAAAAAATCCAATCTGACCTTCAATATTTCTTCTTCGTGAGTTATCAAGGTCATCAATAACAAAAGGTAAATTAACAAGCATTTCCTGACGGTTATTTCCAAGACCGTCAAGAGCACCACTTTTTATAAGACCTTCAACTGCACGACGATTAAAGCCTTTACCATGAACACGTTTGCAGAATGAATAAAAAGATGTAAATTTACCGTTTAATCTTCTTTCATTTATAATTGTGTCAATAAAATCGTGACCTAAATTTTTAATTGCAAGAAGACCAAACATTACCGTTTTATCATCCTCACCTACTGTGAATGTCTTATTACTTACATTTACATTTGGTGGAAGAATATTGATGCCATTCTTTTTACAGGCATCTATATAATCTGATATCTTTGTTGAATTATCAAGCACACTTGTAAGAAGTGAAGCCATAAATTCACAAGGATAATAGCATTTAAGATATGCTGTTCTATACGCTACAACTGCATAAGCAGCAGCGTGAGATTTATTGAATGCGTATGATGCAAAAGATGACATATCGTCAAATATCTCATTAGCTATCTTATTATCAATTCCATTCTTTTGACATCCTTCACAGAAGAACGTTCTCTCTTCTTCCATAACCTTATGCTTTTTCTTTGACATAGCACGACGAACAATATCAGCTCTGCCGAGTGAGTAACCAGCCAAAGAACGGAAAATTTGCATAACCTGTTCCTGATAGACCATACAGCCGTATGTGACATCAAGAATGTTTTTAAGCATAGGTGTTTTATATCGAATAAATTCAGGGTTATGTCTGTTCTGAATATACGAATCTATTGAGTCCATAGGACCAGGTCGGTAAAGAGAAATAACAGCTATAATATCTTCGATATTTGTAGGTTTAAGTCGCATAAATACGCTTCTCATACCATTTGATTCACATTGGAATACACCATCAGTTTGTCCGTTTGTAAAAAGAGAATAAACATTTTGGTCATCATAAGGAATTTTCTCGATATCAAAATCAGGATTATTCTTTTTAACCATTTTTACACAGTCATTGATAACAGTTAATGTACGAAGACCCAAAAAGTCCATTTTTAAAAGACCAAGCTCTTCAATAGTTGTCATTGTAAACTGTGTAACGACTGATTCGTCATTTTTTGCAAGTGGCACATAATCACTTACAGGCTTATCCGTAATAACAATACCCGCTGCATGAGTTGATGAGTTTCGTGGCATACCTTCAACACTTTTTGCAGTATCGATAAGGTTCTTTATCTGCTCATCACTGTCATATAAAGTCTTAAATTCTTCACTTTCCGTGAGTGCTTTTTCAATTGTAATACCAAGTGTTCGTGGAATTTTTTTTGCAACATTATCGACTGTTGCATAAGGCAATCCCATTGCACGACCAACATCACGGATAGCAGCACGTGCTGCCATTGTACCGAATGTTATAATCTGTGCAACGTGGTCAGAACCATATTTATCAATAACATAGTCAATAACTTCCTGACGTCTTTCATAACAAAAGTCAACGTCAATATCGGGCATACTGACTCTGTCAGGGTTTAAAAATCGTTCAAAAATAAGATTATATTTAATAGGGTCAATATTAGTTATGCCCATACAATACGCACAGATACTACCTGCACCTGAGCCTCGACCAGGACCAACAGGAATACCATGGTCACGAGCATACTGAATGAAATCGGCTACAATTAAAAAGTAGTCAACATAACCCATATTGTTTATTACTGAAAGCTCATATTCAAGTCTTTCAATATATAAATTATCAGGATTTTTACCATATCTTTGTTTTAATCCTGCGTAGCATTTTTCTCTGAAATAATCGTAATGAGAATATCCGTCAGGCACTGTGAAATTAGGCAACTTTGTATTGCCAAATTCAAAGTCAAAATTACACATATCTGCAATTTTTTGTGTATTATCAATTGCTTCAGGTGTTTTTGGAAATAAAACTCTCATTTCATCTTCAGATTTAAGATAGAAATTATCACTTGAAAATTCAAGAGAATTTTCTTCATCAACAGTGTGGTTTGTTGCTATACAAATAAGAATTTTCTGAATATATGCGTCTTCACGATTAACATAATGAACATCATTTGTCGCAACAAGCGGAATTCCTGTTTCATTAGAAAGACGGATAAGCCCTTCATTTACTGCAATTTGTTCAGGAATATCGTGATTCTGAATTTCAAGATAATAATTACCCTCACCAAAAAGATTCTGATACCACAAAGCAGTTTCTCTTGCCTTTAAATATTCATTATTAACAAGCAATTTTGGAATTTCACCTGCAAGACAAGCAGAAAGTGCAATAAGACCATCATGATGTTTTTCAAGTAATTCACGGTCAATTCGTGGCTTTGTGTAAAAACCGTCAACCCATGCTGATGAAACAAGCTTAATAAGATTCTGATATCCAGTTTCATTTTTACAAAGCAAAACAAGGTGATGTCTGTTGGAGTCAATTCCGTGAACTTTATCAAAGCGTGAACGAGAAGCTACATACACTTCACAGCCGATAATTGGCTTTATCCCGTGTTTTTTTGCTGTTCTGTAAAAATCAACAGCACCGAATAAATTACCATGGTCAGTAATCGCAAGAGCAGTCTGTCCACGTTCTTTTGCAACAGAACAAAGCCTGTCTAAACGACAAGCTCCGTCAAGCAAGCTATATTCAGTATGCACATGCAAATGAACAAAGGACATAATCTAACCTCAATTATTCAGTAACTTTTTTGTAGAAATCGAAGCAATCGAATGTTGCAAAATAGTCTGCAGGAGTTTCTGCACGACGGATTAAATCGAAGCTTCCGTCTTCCTTAAGAAGAATTTCCGCTGACTTGAGTTTACCATTGTAGTTGTAACCCATAGCAAAACCATGAGCACCTGTATCATGAATGAAGAGCAAGTCACCCATATCGATTTTTGGTAACATTCTGTCAATTGCAAACTTATCGTTATTTTCACAAAGTGAACCTGTAACATCATATTTATAATCGCAAGGCTCGTTTTCTTTGCCCATAACTGTAATGTGGTGATATGCACCATAAATTGCAGGACGCATAAGGTTAACTGCACAAGCATCAACACCAATATACTCTTTATGTGTGTGCTTTTCGTTAATAGCACGAGTTACAAGTGCACCGTAAGGAGCTAACATAAATCTACCAAGCTCAGTATATATTGCAACATCATCCATTCCTGCAGGTACAAGTACTTCGTTATATACCTTTTCTACACCTGCACCGATTTCGAAAATATCGTTACCTTCCTGGTCAGGACGATAAGGGATACCGATACCACCTGAAAGGTTGATGAATTTAATATGAGCGCCTGTTTCTTCCTTAAGCTTTACTGCAACTTCAAAAAGAGTCTTTGCAAGTGTTGGATAGTATTCATTAGTAACTGTGTTACTTGCAAGGAATGCGTGAATACCAAATTCTTCAACACCCTTTGACTTCATAATCTTGAATGCTTCAAAAAGCTGTTCTGTTGTCATACCGTATTTTGCATCACCAGGGTTGTCCATAATGTTGTTAGCAATTGAGAAATATCCACCCGGATTATAACGGCATGAAAGCTTCTTTGGAAGATAACCTAATGTCTTTTCAAGAATATCAATATGAGTAATATCATCAAGATTGATAATTGCACCTAAATCATCTGCATACTTAAATTCTGCAGGTGGTGTATCGTTTGATGAGAACATAATATCATCACCTACTGCACCAATTGCCTTTGAAAGCATAAGTTCAGTAACTGATGAACAGTCACAACCACAACCATATTCTCTTAAAATGTTAATAAGGAATGGGTTTGGAGTTGCCTTTACTGCGAAATATTCTTTAAAACCTTTATTCCAAGCAAATGCCTTTTTAAGATTTTCTGCATTCTTACGGATTCCTGCTTCATCATAAAGATGGAATGGAGTAGGATGTACTTTTGCAATTTCTTCTAATTTTTCTTTTGATGTAAATGGTACCTTGCTCATTTTTTATTCTCCTAAATATTCTTCAATGTATTTTTTAACTAAATCAAGACCTTGTCCATTTTCAGATGAGAATGGAATAATTCTATCCTCTGGCACAAAACTCATTTCTTTCTTTGAGTTTTCAAGTCTTTCGTTATAGTCCTTTTTCTTTTTAAGTTTATCAGCCTTTGTCATAACAACAATAAACTCATAACCTGTGGACTGTAAAAATTCCATCATCATAAGGTCATCTTTTGTTGGTGGATGACGCATATCAACAAGTTGAACAACAAGTTTGATATTACGGTCAGAGTTAAAATAGCCTTCCATCATTTCTGCCCAACGGTCTTTTTCAGTTTTTGCAACCTTTGCATAACCATAACCTGGCAAGTCAACGAAATTGTATTCATCAACCTGATAAAAATTTATAGTAATTGTTTTACCCGGTACTGAACTTACTCTTGCAAGGTTTTTTCGTTGAAATAATTTGTTAAGTAATGAACTCTTACCAACATTTGAACGACCTGCAAAAGCAATTTCAGGTAAATCACTATCAGGCAACTGACCGAATGTACCGTATGCTGCTTTAAATTCTGCTTTATCGTATCTCATAATTAACACCTACTACACGAGTGCTGCTTTAAGCACATCGTCACCTGTTTTTGCAAAAACAAAGTTGATTTTTTCTTTTACCTTTTCATCTACTTTTTCAAGGTCACTTCTGTTTGCTTCAGGTACAACAACAGTTTTGATTCCTTCAACATAAGCTGCCATTGTCTTTTCACGAAGTCCACCTATTGGAAGAACACGACCTGTAACAGTTATTTCACCTGTCATTGCAACACTTGATTTCACTTTACATCCTGACAATGCAGAAACAAGTGCTGTAAAAATTGTTACACCTGCTGATGGGCCATCCTTCGGTACTGCTCCCTCTGGGAAATGAATATGAATGTCTTTATTCTGATAAAACTCTTTATCTATTCTGTATTTATCAGCATTTGTTCGAATATAGCTTATTGCCGCCTTTGCTGATTCCTTGATAACATCACCAAGAGAGCCTGTAAGCTCGATATTACCTTTACCGTCCATAACGGCAACTTCAACTGTTAGCATCGTACCACCAACTGAAGTGTATGCAAGTCCATTAACAACACCAATCTGGTCTGTTTTTGAACTATCATCAGATTTGAATTTAACAGGACCAAGATAATTTTCAAGTTCAGTATCTTTTACTGTTATTTTACCGTCAAAGCCTTTTGCATATTCAACAGCAATCTTTCGAAGCACCTTTGCAATTGTTCTTTCAAGAACACGAACACCTGCTTCTTTTGTATATCCGCCAATAATAACTTTTAAAGCTTTATCGGTAAATTTAACATAAGATTTTTTAAGACCATTTGCTGTAATTTGTTTAGGAACAAGATGTTTCTTTGCAATATTGAATTTCTCTTCATATGTATAACCAGGAATGTCGATAATTTCCATTCTATCAAGCAATGGTGCAGGAATTCTGCTCTTATCATTTGCAGTTGTTATAAATAAAACTTTGCTTAAGTCATAAGGAATTTCAAGATAATGGTCAACGAATGAATTATTCTGTTCTGCATCAAGAACTTCTAAAAGTGCTGATGAAGGGTCACCACGATGGTCAGAGCCTAACTTATCAACCTCATCAAGAAGAATAAGTGGATTAGAGCTTTTTGCATTTTCAATGGCTTCAATTATTCTACCCGGCATTGAGCCGATATAAGTTTTTCTGTGACCACGAATATCAGCTTCATCACGAACACCGCCAAGTGAAATTCTTGCATAACTTCTGCCGATTGCTTTAGCAAGTGAACGAGCAATTGATGTTTTACCAACACCAGGAGGTCCTGCAAGACAGATAATCTGTCCCTTAACATCAGGGTTAATTTTTCTAACAGCAAGAAACTCAATAATTCTTTCCTTAACATCAGAAAGTCCGTAGTGGTCACTATTCAATACTTTTTCAGCATTTTCTATATCAAGATTTTCTTCGGTACAATATCCCCAAGGAAGTGAAATAACCTTATCGAGATAATTTCTTATTACTGCTGATTCAGGACTTGATGATTGCATTTTCATAAGTCTGTCACATTCACGAATAAGCTTGCGTTCAACATCCGGATTAAATCCAATTGAACGAATCTGCTCTTTATATTCCTCTGCCTCAGAAATTGCTCCGTCACCGTCGTTGAGTTCTTCTGAAATAGCTTTAATCTGTTCACGAAGATAATACTCACGCTGATTTTCTTCCATCTGTTCCTGAACCTTATCATTAATTTCTTCTTCAATGGCTAAAAGTTCAATTTCGCGTTTAAGAATTAAGCAAAGAGATTCAGCTCTCTTTAAAGGATTAAGTTCTTCAAGAAGGCTCTGTTTAACAGCGTATTCAAGCGGAATATTAGAAAGAATATAGTCTGTAATCTCTCCTGCTTCTTTTCTTACTGAAACACCGATAATAATATCTGAAGGAAGTTTTGGCACATAGTATGCATAATCTTCAAATATACCTACAAGACTGCGTACAAGTGCTTCTTCATATTTAGCATCAACAGGATTAACATTTTCTGTTTCAATGCGACGAACAACAGCCGATAAAAACGGATTCTGTGAATTAATGTTTAAAAGTTCAGCACGGTAAAGACCATAAACTACAACTCGTAATGTATCTGTACCAGGCAACTTCATAACCTGTTTAATCTCACAAACAACACCTGAACGATAAATATCATCATATCTTGGGTCATCACATTCAAGGTCCATCTGTGCAGAAAGAAAAATGTTTGACTTTCTTTCCATAGCATTTCTGACTGCTTTTACCGATTTTGGTCTTCCAACATCAAAATGCAATGTCATTTCAGGAAAAACAACAAGTCCACGCAGTGCAACCATTGGCATTGAGAATGATTTTTCTTTAAATTCATTGAATATATTATTAGTATTTTCCATTTTTGTATATATCACTCCTATTATGAACTTATATTATATAATAAAAGACAAATTACTGCAATAAATACTGATAAAATTTTTAAAATTATGTGATATTCTGCGAGTTTGTTAAATTCTTAAACAATTTTTCACTTTAATTAAATGAATTCTCAAAAAACTTTGTTAAGTTTATGTCAATCTATTGACTTTTCAATTATTTTTTTGTTATAATTCATACAATGTTTTAATTTTTAACAAAATATTTTACATTTTCTTACATTTTGGAGGTAATTATTATGGCAAGAGTTTATAATTTTTCAGCAGGTCCTTCAATGCTCCCTGAAGAAGTTTTGAAAAAAGCTGCTGCAGAAATGCTTGATTATGAAGGTAGCGGTCAGTCAGTTATGGAAATGAGTCATCGTTCAAAAGTTTATGATTCAATTATCAAAGGTGCTGAACAGCTTCTTCGTGAACTTTATAATATCCCTGAAAACTATAAGGTACTTTTCTTACAGGGTGGTGCTTCAACTCAGTTCGCTGCTATTCCACTTAACTTTATGAATAAAAATGGTAAGGCTGACTTTGTAATCACAGGTCAGTGGGCTAAAAAAGCATATCAGGAAGCACAGAAATATGGTGAATGTAAAGCAATTGCTTCATCTGCTGACAAAATATTCTCATATATTCCTAAACTTGATAAAAATGAGTTTACAAAGGATGCTGACTATTTCTATATTTGTATGAACAATACAATTTACGGTACAGTTTATCACGAACTTCCTGACACAGGTGATGTTCCACTTATTGCTGATGTTTCATCATGTTTCCTTTCAGAGCCACTTGATATTTCAAAGTTCGCAATGGTATATGGTGGTGCACAGAAGAACGTTGCTCCTGCAGGTCTTACAATTTGTATTATCCGTGAGGATATGCTTGGCAATGCAAGAGATATCACACCAACAATGCTTAACTATCAGATTATGGCTGATAATGATTCACTCTACAACACACCACCTTGCTATACAATTTACATTTGTAAGCTTGTTCTTGAATGGCTTAAGGAAATGGGTGGTCTTGAAGCAATTAAGGAAAGGAACGAAAAGAAAGCAAAAATTCTCTATGATTTCCTTGATAACAGCAAGATGTTCAAAGGCACTGTTGTTCCTGAAGACCGTTCACTTATGAATGTTCCATTTGTAACAGACAGTGATGAACTTAACGCAAAATTCATTAAAGAAGCTACTGAAGCAGGTTTTGTTAACCTTAAAGGTCACCGTTCAGTTGGCGGTATGAGAGCATCTATCTACAACGCAATGCCTGTTGAAGGTGTAGAAAAGCTTGTTGAGTTTATGGCTGAATTTGAAAAAGCAAATTCATAAGGAGAAAAATCTATGTATAACATTTTAACTTTAAATAAAATTTCTGAAACAGGTCTTTGCCGTTTCAGTGATGAATATAATTGTGCTACTGACATAGCAAATCCAGATGCTATTCTTGTTCGTTCAGCATCAATGCACGATATGGAATTCGAAGCAAATACTCTTGCTATTGCACGTGCAGGTGCAGGTGTTAATAATATTCCGATTGATAAGTGCAGTGAAGCAGGTATCGTTGTTTTCAACACACCTGGTGCTAATGCTAATGCTGTTAAAGAGCTTGTTCTTACAGGTCTTTTCCTTTCATCAAGAAAGGTTATTCCTGCAATTGAATGGGCAAAAACTTTAAAGGGTAATGGCGACACAGTACCAAAGGATGTTGAAAAAGGCAAAGGTGCTTTTGCAGGTCCTGAAATCAAGGGTAAAACACTTGGTGTTATCGGTCTTGGTGCAATCGGTATTCTTGTTGCTAACGCTGCTGCTGCACTTGGAATGAATGTAATCGGTTATGACCCATACCTTTCAGTTGCACAGGGAATCAATCTTAATCATCATGTAAGACTTACTGATGTCCTTAATGTGATTTATGCTGAAAGTGATTATATCACTCTTCACTTACCTCTCAATGATGCAACAAGAGGACTTGTTAATGCTGATACAATCGCTACAATGAAGGATGAAGTTAGAATTCTTAACTTTGCACGTGGTGAGCTTGTAGATACTGAAAGTATTCTTGCAGCTCTTGAAAACGGCAAGGTTGCAACGTACGTTACTGACTTCCCTAATGATGCTGTTATCGGTGCAACTGGCGTTATTGCTATTCCTCACCTTGGTGCATCAACTCCTGAATCAGAAGACAACTGTGCTATGATGGCAGTTGACCAGATTGCTGATTACCTTGAAAATGGTTCTATCATCAATTCAGTTAACTACCCTGCTGTTTCACTTACAAACGGTGAAAAACACAGAATTACCATTATGCACAAAAACATTTCAGGTATCGTTAGTAAAATTACATCAGGTCTTGCAAATGAAGATGTAAACATCGACAACATGGTTAACAAATCAAAGGGTGAATATGCTTATACAGTAATTGACTCTGACACAAAGGCATCACCTGAAGCAATTGAAGCTTTAAAGAAAATTAACGGTATTATCCGTATCAGAGTTATTAAATAACAACAAGCTTATACAGTAAAATCCCTGTAGCCAAACGGTTACAGGGATTTTTGTTATTATTCATCAGTTGTATCAGCAGTTTCTTTTGAGTGGACTACTTCTGAATAACTGCGTTTAATGTCTATGTAATCATAGAATTTTTTAAATCTGAGGCTTACTTTGAATTCACGGTCACAGTTTGCACAGTAGAAAATACCACGAAAGGATTGATTCATAAATTTCCACTTTTTTACCGTTTCAACCTTTCCACCACAGATTTCACAAAAACAATTGAACTGATTTTTATCAATTAACGGGTCGTTTTTGTTCTTAATTACATATGGATGGAATAATAATCTGCCATAAAAATCGTGGTCACAATTTTTCACAAACTCATTGAATTTTTCTTTATCATAAACCTTTTTGAAACATTCGGCACTTAAAATGCTGTCATCAAGTGCTCTGTGATGAGGATATTTTTCAGGGTCAATTTCTAAACACTGTGCAGCATAAGAAAGTCCAGCCTGTTGAACATTTTCCATATTAATAAAGCATTGACAATACTTTTGCAGGTCTGCATATTTATTGATAAATGTAACAGTATTTTTCTTTAAAAACCACTTGTAATTTGTAAGGAGTGTACGCAAATCAGTATCACCCCAGGACATCACAACAGCATCGTCCCCTACCCATTCTTCAAATTCTTTGATAACCTCTTCAAAAACTCCACCTGTGCGGACTTCTTCATTTGAAATATTAGTAAGGTTTTTGATTCTTGAACGAAGCTTTTTTGAAATAACAGGTCGAATAAGTTCGGAAAAAGTATCAACTTCATTGAGATTTTCATCAAGCTTAACAGCACCGATTTCAATGATTTCGTTCATAAATTTTTGTGTTAATTTGTTATAAGAGTTATTCCACTCCAAATCCATTATTACAAAATACATAGTACACCCAAATCTATTTATTTATACAAAGTTTACTTTTAGAACAATGAAATCTGACACCATCATCAGTAAGTTTAGCCACTACATCATCTCCATTGATTATTGAACTCTTAAAATTCAAATCAAGTAATGGCTTTAAGACAAAATTTCGCTCCATCATACGAGGATGTGGTAAAACAAGTGTTTTCGTATTACTTGTTTCATTTTCATATAACAAAAGGTCAATATCAATAATACGAGGACCATTTTTGATTGTTCTTATTCTACCAAGACCTGCTTCAATGCCTAAACAAGCACCTAAAAGGTTATCCGGATTGAGTTCTGTCTCTACTTCAACAACAATATTAAGAAAATCATCCTGATTATCGTAACCAACAGGGTCGGTTTCATATATATTTGAAACATCCGTAACAGATGTCATTGGCAAAAGATTCAAGGAATCAATTGAATCCTGCAGATTTTTCATTCTGTCACCAATATTTGTTCCAATCCCTAAATATGCTTTCATTTTCTTGACCTCTCGATTGTAACTGCTACATACTGAAAATCTGCTTTGATAGGTGCTTCAGGCTTCTTTAATGTAATAATTAAAGACTGAATTTTATCAAACTCAAGAAAAAGCTCATCAGCAACTCTTTGTGCAACACATTCAAGCAAATCATTTTTCTCACTCTGTGCAACACGACGCACAGTTTTTATTATTTTTGCATAACTTACAGTATCATCAACATTATCTGTTGCACAAGGTTTTACTAAGTCTACACTTGCTTCAATATCAAAAACAAAATTCTGTCCATCTTCCTTTTCTTCAGGATTAACACCATGATAACAGAATAACTTTAAGCCTTTTACAATAATTTTATCCATATTTCCCTCTCAAAACTGCATCTGCCATTTTAACAGATAAAACATTTTCCTTAACATTATGAACACGAATGATATCAGCACCACCTGTAACTGCAATAACGTTTCCTGCAATAGTGCCATATACTAAATCATCATTTTCAGCATTGGTTGACAATTTAACAACTCGTTTTGATGAAAGTGCCATAAGCATTGCTACATTATCAACTTTTACTTTATCAACATTTTTAATAAGTTCAAGATTGTGTTCATAGCTTTTTCCAAAACCGATACCAACATCAAAACACAACTGATTTTTGCTTATTCCAACATCTTCACATTTCTTCATTACATCAATAAAGAAATTATTAACTTCATTCGTTATACAATTTTTATATTCAGGAATCTCAAGTGAATCGCCACCGCCTGTATGCATAATAACCCAACCACAATTATATTTTTTTACAAGTTGAGCCATTTCCGGATTAAAAATACCACTTACATCATTTACAATTGATGCACCATTTTTTAGTGCATATTCAGCTACCGACGGATAAAAGGTATCCACTGAAATAACGGCGTCTGTTTCATTGTAAATTAACGGCAAATATTCTTTTATTATATCAAGTTCTTCATCAGGAGTTAAATTCTTATGATTAGGACGAGTTGAATGAGCACCAATATCAATAATATCAGCACCTTCACTGAGCATCCTTTTAGTGTGTTCAACTGCCTTTTGCGGTGAATTATATTTTCCACCGTCAAAGAAAGAGTCGTGAGTAACATTAAGAATACCCATTACATATGTCCTTTTTCCTAACTCAAAACTAAAATTGTTACCTGAAAAAATCATCTTATTCCCAAAAGAGTCATTACTTCGGCTCTTGTCCTTGCATCTTTTCTCATTGTTCCTCTGATAGCAGATGTCTGTGTCTGTGAACCTGCTGCTTTAATTCCACGCATTGTCATACAGAGATGCTCTGCTTCAACAACAACTGCAACACCTTTTGGATTCATTTCCTTTTGAATAAAATCAGCAATCTGTGCAGTAAGTCTTTCCTGAAGTTGTGGTCTTCTTGCGTATGAATTTACAATTCTTGCAAGTTTTGAAAGACCAATAACAAGTCCGTCATCATTTGGGATATAAGCAATATGTGCTTTCCCTACAAATGGCAAGAAATGATGTTCACACATTGAATACATAGGAATATCACGAACGATAACTATTTCATCGCTCTGACCTTCACGGAACATTTTAAGATGCTTTTCAGGGTCTTCTGTAAGTCCTGAAAAGATTTCTTCATACATATTTGCAACTCTTTTAGGTGTTTCCTGAAGACCTTCTCTGTCAGGGTCCTCACCTATTGCAATTAAAATTTCACGAAATGCATTTTCGATTCTCTGTTTATCCATTTTATCAACCTTCTTTAAAAACTACACATAAGTAGTTGTGTTCATCTATTGTAATATAAGTTATTTCAGATGTATTTATTTTTCTGCCACTTCTTTTAATCGACTCAATTATATATTTGAAAAATCCAATATCATTTTCAATAAAATTAACGGCTTTATTATATGAAGCTGCATCATCAAATAAAAACTCAACCTTATTTTCACCACGATAAAGAATTTCTGCACTTCGACTTATATGGTCATTAAAACTCTCGAATTCATCAACATACGATTCGTTATATACAAAGTAATTTGCATTGTCAGAAACACAAAAATTGTTCGACGGTGAAATATTGAAATGGTCTTCCTTAATCTTTTCATCGCTGATGTTAAAATAAAAATAATTTATATGATTTTCTTTATCATTATCATTCCATGTTGCATCAAGATGATAATTCTGGTTATCAATGGTAACAATATTCCACATATGTGGTCCTAATTCACCTTCAAACTCACTATCACCAACAACAAGATAATTATCAATATCCAGCCTATCAAGAAGAATTTGTACAGTTTTTGAATATCCTTCACAAACAGCTTTTCCATTAATCAAAACATCATAAATCGTATTACCGTCTATCGTTTCATCGTAAACTGTATTTTCACAAATATAATCGTGTATATATAATTCCTTTTCAAAATCAGTTGCAAGGTCATCTGCAACATCAATGAGTTCACTTATTTTGTTTTCAAGCTGATTGCTTAACTCTTTTGATTTTGCTTCATTATAACGATAATGTGGTATGAATTTAATTGAATTTTCATTCAATACATATTCAAAATCATGTTCAATCCAGAATATGTGAGGATTATCATAAAGAACAGCCTTAAATATTACCTTAAGTGATGATTCATCAGCAGGAATTGTGACAGCATCATCAAACCTCGTAAAAGATGAAAATAATGTAATGTATATTTCCTTGTCTTTATCATTCAATTGATTGTAATAGTAATAGGTATTATCATTCAAAAGAGCTTGAAAAACAGATATTTCATCTATTGAAGGCAAATCATCTTTTATTAACTTTTCCTCTTTTTCATTATTGTATGATTGAAAAAAATTAAATGAAAGAAAGCCAAACACAAGAGAAAGAATTATTGAAATTAAGATATCACGAAATTTCTTCATTTACTTCCTCCCTATAAAAAGGAACAGGAGAAAACTTATCATCCGCATAACAATAAGTTTTAAGTGTATTATAACTATCAGAATAATCAATTACTGAAATATCAGTTTTTGATGCATTTGCAAATCTTTTGAATAATACATCACTATTATCGACATATTCAGGTTTTAATAAAGATGAAATAATTTCACATAAAACCCGTTCTTTATTTCCATCCTTGCAAATCATAAGATAGTTCAAAGCTTTTTCACCTGAAAGTGATTGATAACCTTTATCCAATTCAAGATTAAACGAAGATGATTTATAATCAATGTTTTCAGATACAGTCAAGGAAATACCATTAAATGATGCTAAAAATTTACGAAGTGAAGAAACAGAAAAGATAGCATATTTATCCGTTGTAAATCCCCAGTTATCATTAAAATATTTGTTAAGACCTTCAATACCATTTTCAGAATATATGCTATTAATACTCATATATTTATCATCATATAAATAAACAGCGTCACCATCAACCTGTTTAACTTTAAATGACTTATTATCGAAATCAACAAGAGTACAGAAAACAGACTGAACAACATTCTGTTCATCAGTTATCAAAAACATAACATCTGAGTAACCTGACAAATTTTCTATTGAATATACCTGTTGTGGTTTCTCCGTTGTTGTTTCTATATTTTCGGTTGTTGTTTCAACGAGATTATTTATATCAAAATCAAGAGAATACATAAATAAAATAGTTGAAAAGACAGCAAGAATAATAACAAAAATACCGAAAGCAATAATAAACGGCTTCAGTTTGCTTTTTGATTTATTTTCGTATGAAAAAAGATTTTTATTATCCATTATTTCACCATTTTACAAATATATTTTAAATAGTATATCATAAAAACAATATATTAACAATATGAAAAAAGAGTTTCGTATGAAACTCTTTATTCTGTAAATTCATATTTTTTTTCAGTATTACCAAAACCTTTTGTACTGTCTCCTGCTTTAAACAATACAGTTACGGTCTGCATAATAAGTTTAAAGTCAAGCCAAAGACTATATTTTTCAATATACATAAGGTCAAGAACAAGTTTGTCCTTTGGTGATGTGTTATATTTACCAACTATCTGTGCATACCCTGTAAGTCCACCCTTAACTTTCAATCTGTATGAAAATTCAGGAAGTTCAGCAGTATATTTACTAACATTTTCAATCATTTCAGGACGAGGTCCAACAACACTCATATCGCCCTTAATAATATTAAAGAATTGTGGCAACTCATCAATTCTGAACTTTCTTAAATACTTACCAACTTTTGTAATTCGCTTATCATCTGTTTTTGCAGACTCATTCACGCTATCTGTTTCAGTCATAGTTCTGAACTTGTAAACATCAAAAAGTTCCCCACCTTTTGTTGCTCTCTTTTGACGGAACAAGATACTGCCACCATCTTCTGCTTTA
Organism: Candidatus Fimenecus sp.; assembly: GCA_045631075.1. Classification (GTDB taxonomy): domain Bacteria; phylum Bacillota; class Clostridia; order Oscillospirales; family Acutalibacteraceae; genus Fimenecus. The sequence goes on from JAZQUC010000216.1 coordinate 16,401, forward strand.
ATAAGAATTGCAGTTGCAATCATAATTGGTCCTGTAAGAATAATACCAACAAGTGAAATAACTATATCCATTGCGCGTTTAAAGAAACGCTGTTCAAATGTCAAGTCACGGATAACAGCAGAAACCATCGGCTTATCATCAAGAAGAATTGATTTTCCACCCATTAGCATTACATCGGACATTTCAAAGCTCGTATATACATTTTTGTTGTTTGTGTAACAGAATTCAGTAAACAATACTTTATGTTTAGTAGGTACTTCATATATAAAAACCGTATCACAAGAACTTATTACATCATAAACATTCGGTGATGTAAAATGAATCATATCTGTTACATTATATTGCTTTTTATAACGCAATATTTTTGGCATTATAGTATTAAGAGCAAGTTCTGAATTTGTAATAACACAACATTTTTCAGGTTTATTGATGCCAAAGTATATTGCTTGTCCCATATATGTGAAAAGAACAATTAAAACAAACTGAATTACAATTACAAGGACAAGAAGTTCAGGTGATTCGTAAACAAAATGGTCATTATTGTTCTCATTAACATTCATAATACACAACTGAAGATGTGAAACAAGGTCAGTTGCAAATGTAGCCAATGAAAGAGAAGTAATAATAGGCTTACTTTTTAATCGTCCGATTGAATAACCACCATAAATTGAAACGAGTGCTAACTCAAGGACACAAAACGTAACAAATGTAACACCCGTTGTTCTTGATAGATGCACAATCCATGTATATTCTGTACCGAAAACAACAAAAAATGTTCCTACGAGAAGAGCATACATAAGTGATTTTAAAAGAAATATAATTGTTCTTTGGGCTTTTTGTAAAATAGTCATATACAGCCTCCAAAGTAAAATAATCTATAATAATTTTACTTAATCATTAATGTAAAGTCAACATTTTAAACTTAACTGTAATAAAAGTGTCATTTTTGCTTTTTAAAAATTTTGATAAATTTATCACTATTAAGCTGTGATAAAACGATACCGATAAAGATTAAAACACAACCAAGATAACCTCTGCCACTCATTATTTCATTAAGTAATAAGGCACCACCTATTGCACTGAAAACCGATTCAGTTGAAAAAACAATAGATGCGAATGTTGGGTCAGATTCCTTCTGTCCAAGAATCTGACAGGTATAAGCGACACCAACAGACATAATGCCACCATAAAGAATTGGGATTCCGGCACTTTTAATTGCAGAAAACTCAATATCTTCTAATATTACAGCAAAAATAAGACTTAATATACCACAAATAATAAACTGAATTAAACTAAATTTCAACGGACTTGTTGTATGTACAAACTTATCAACAACAAGAATATGTCCTGCCCAGAAAAAGGCACCAATAATAAGTATAATATCACCAATACCAAAACTTATTTCATTCCCTGTCATACAAAGGAAGAACAATCCTGTTACGGCAAAAACAGCACCGACAAAAGTAAGTACACTTGTTTTTTTACCCATAACAAATCGAATCAATGGTACAAGTACAGTATATAATCCTGTTAAAAATCCAGCCTTGCCTGCACTTTGTGTAATTTCAACACCATATTGCTGTAATGTTGATGCTATAAAAAGTACAACACCAGCAAGAATACCAGGTAAAACATTGTTTTTTAAAAGTTTTATGTCAATCTTTTCGCGTTCAAATAGCAGAATAACAGGAACAAGTGAACAAGCACCTAACATAAATCTTACACCATTAAAGGTAAAAGCACCTACAAATTCAGCGCCTACCCTTTGTGCAACAAATGCAAACCCCCAAATTATAGCCGTTAAAAACAACAATATAGTTGATTTCAATTTTGTTTTCATATAAACCACCACAAACTACAAGCCACGGAAAACCGTGGCTTATTAAAATTATATTGCTTTTTTTGAATTTGTTTTATTAAGCTTTTTTGACAATAAAACATTAGGTTTTCTTGAATCATCATGGACAATTTCAGGTTCACCATTACCTTCAACACAATCTTTTGTAATGATAATTTTTGAAATTGTATGGTCTGATGGTGCTTCATACATAATATTCATAAGCACATCTTCCATAATACCGCGAAGACCACGAGCACCTGTTTTTTTCTCAAGTGTTTTATCAGCAATAGCTACTAACGCATCATCACTGAACTCCAACTCAACATTATCCATTTGGAACAATGCTTTAAACTGCTTTAAAAGAGCGTTTTTAGGTTCAGAAAGGATTCTAATCAAATCTTCTCTTGAAAGCTGTTTCAACGCAGTTATAACAGGCACACGACCCACAAGCTCAGGAATAAGGCCAAATTTTACAAGGTCCTGTGCAATCACCTTTGAATAAATATCATCTTCCTGTAACTCTGCCTTATTCTTAATTTCGGCACCAAAACCAAGACCACTATTACCTGCGCGTTTTTCAACTATTTTTTCAATTCCGTCAAACGCACCGCCACAGATAAAAAGAATGTTTGATGTATCAATCTGAATGAATTCTTGTTGTGGATGCTTTCTTCCGCCTTGTGGTGGAACATTGGAAACTGTTCCCTCAAGAATTTTAAGGAGAGCTTGTTGAACACCTTCACCACTTACATCACGAGTAATTGAAGGGTTTTCACTCTTTCGTGCTATTTTGTCAATTTCATCAACATAAATAATGCCACATTCAGCTTTTTCAATGTCAAAATCAGCAGCCTGAATAAGCCTTAAAAGTATGTTTTCAACATCTTCACCAACATAACCTGCCTCAGTAAGAGTTGTTGCATCTGCAATAGCAAAAGGAACATCAATAATTTTAGCAAGTGTCTGTGCCAAAGCAGTTTTACCAACACCTGTTGGTCCTAAAAGAACAACATTGCTCTTTTGAATTTCAACATCGCTGTTATCACAGTTATAAATACGCTTATAATGATTATAAACCGCAACACTCAAAGCCTTTTTAGCCTCATCCTGACCAACAACATATTCGTCAAGTGCAGCCTTAATTTCTTGTGGTTTTGGAAGAACTTTTTCTTCAAGCTTAACTTTCTTACCCGGATTGTGACGAGGCATATTACCATTTTCATCGATAATACCCATACAAAGCTCGATACATTCATCACAAATGTATACACCTGGTCCTGCAATAAGTTTATCAACCTGTTCCTGTGTTTTACCGCAGAAGGAACATCTGACATTTCTTTCTTTATCGTT